>QHXY01000056.1 GCA_003223145.1 Acidobacteriota bacterium | reverse complement strand
AGTTCAAGGGGATCCATCTCGGCATCCACCACGGCATCGGCATCACGCTGACACAGAAGGCGCAGTCGCTGCTCGAGAAGGGCGAGCGCCAGAAGGCCATGCCCCTCCTCGATGAGGCGATCACTCAGTTCAACGAGGCGCTGCGGCTGGCGCCGGCCTACCTTCTGTCGATTCGCAAGCTGGCCCTGGCCTACGAGCTGAAAGGAGACCACGCGGCGGCGATCGAATGGCTGCGCAAGGGGATCGATCTCTGGCCGGACGACCTGCAGGTCCGCGCCGATCTGGCGGAGGCGCTGTCCAACGCCGGCGAGTACAACGACGCGCTCAAGCAGCTGGACGAGGCGCGGACCGCGAACAAGACCATGGACCCGCACATGCTGGCGCGCCTCTACCACTATCGCGGGCGCATCCTCCTGGAGGGGTTGCACGAACCGGGCCGGGCGCTGTACAGCTTCGAAAGAACGCTCGAGCTCGACCCGGCCTACCCGCAGGCGGACGAGATCCGCAACACGGTGATGTTCCTCAGGTCGCGCGGCCTGCAGCCGCTCGCCGACGAGCCCGAGACGCCCGTCCCCGCCAGCCGGTGATCAGGCGGTTTTGCGCTTGATGAGACGCAGCGCCATGCGCGCGGCGCGCTGCTCGGCCTCTTTCTTCGTGCGGCCCTTGCCGCGCGCCATCTCCCGGCCCTCGACCACCAGACTGACGTGGAAGGTCGGACTGTGCGGCGGCCCAACCGTGCGGACCACCTTGTAGCGCGGCGTCGGCCTGCCACCCGCCTGCATCAGCTCCTAAAATCCGGTCTTATAGTCCTTCCCTTCGATCTCCTCGCGCCTGAGGTCGCGGATCTGCGCGCCGAACAGGCGCTCCACCAGCGATCGCGCCGCCTGGTCGCCGCCGTCCAGGAGGACCGCCGCGATGACCGCCTCGAGCGTGTCGGCCAGGATCGACTCTTTCGTCCGCGCATCGCTCTTCTCGGCCGTCTTGCCCAGACGCAGGTGGCCGCCGAGCTCGAGCCGCCGCGCGGCTTCGGCGAGCGTGGGGCGGCTTACCAGGTATCCCTTGAACTTCGAAAGGCCCCCCTCGTCCATCCCGGGGAACGACCGCAGCAGGGCGTGGGCGACCATGAAACCGAGCGCCGCGTCGCCGAGGAACTCGAGCGCCTCGTTGTCGGCCCCGCCGCCCTCCTCGTTGGCGAACGACGAGTGGGTCAGCGCGCGTGTGATGAGACGGCGGTCCCGGAACGCGTGGCCGAGCCGGCACTCGAGCTGCGTCAGTTCGGGGTCGCCGCGGGACGTCGTCACCGGGGTTGTTGGGCTCCGGGCGCGCCGGGGGGGCCGGCCTCCGGACCCGGACGGACCGCTGGCGCACCGGCGGCGCCCGGGTCAGGCTTGCTTGGGGCCTCGGCGGGTGCCCCCGCCGGTGGCGGCGCTGCTGCGTAGGCCTGACCCTGCAGCCGGCGCAGCAGGTCCTCGCCCTTCTGGCGTTCCTTGTGCGCCTGGAAGCGCTTTCCGAGGTTGTCGTAGGCCTCCGCCAGCTTGATGTGAGCGTCGACCTCGAGGCGGGTGAGCGGCTGGGTGTAGGCCCACTTGAGGTAGGTCTCCAGCGACTCCGCCGCTTCCTTGTCCTTCTTGATCTTGTGCGACGACACTCCGATCAGGTAGTCCACCAGTGGGTAGTCGTCTCCCTTTTCCTTCTCGCGCGCGATGCGCCGGGCCTCCTTCAGCTGGTCGATCGCCTGAGGGTGCCGGCCCAGGTAGTACAGGTTGCGCCCGTAGTTGTACCGCACCACCGAGGCATCGCCGTACTGCCGGTTTGCTTTCTCCAGGTACGGGTCGGCTTTCCAGTAGTCGTGGGAGTCCATGTAATAGGTTCCGAGGCTGAACAGGGCATCGAGATTGCCGGGGTCGAGCTCCAGGACGCCCCGCCATTCGCCGAGCGCCCCGTCGATATCGGACTGCTGCAGGAGGCTCTCGCCCATCACCCAGCGGGACTTCACCGTCTGACCGAGCGACTGCAGCTCGCGCGCCAAGTCCTTGCCCCGCACCGGGTCGCCGGCAATGCCGAGGTAGGACTTGGCGAGGTTGTACAGGAAGTCGGCCTTCTCCTCCGGCAGAGCGCCGTAGTTCGCCAGATGTGGGACAATCGAGGACCCGGCGGTTTCGACGGCCGCCAGGAAGGGCTCGTTGCCGTGCACCGTCAGATCGCGCATCGACGCGAACTCGACCGCCGAACGGTCATCGTCGTTGCCGGGCCCTTCGCCCAGGAGGCGGCGCAGGTCGTCCCCCGCCAGACGGAAGGTGTACAGGATCTCGTTCGGACTGATCACCGTGATGCGGCGCAGGTCGTGCGACACCTCGCCGCTGGACGAGATGACATTGCGCATCCAGCCGACGTCGAGCTGCAGCGGCTCGGCCGAGCCGAGGAGCAGCAGGTCCTCGCCGGAGATCCTGAACAGCAGGATGGAATCGAAGGCCCCGGCGAAGGTGCGCATGACCGCGCGCAGCGCCGGCTCGCCGGCCGAGGCCACCGGCACCCGCAGCGCCAGCACACCTCCCCGCTTCAGCCGGCGCTTCAGGAGGGACATTCCTTCGCTGGTGATGAGCGAGGCGCTCTGTGGGAGCCAGGGATCGATACCCGGGACGATGATGACGTCGTAGGTCGACGGATCGACGAGCAGCCGGGCGCGGGCCGCGTCCCTGACGCGGACGAGACGCGAGTCCTGGGCCGGCGAGTAGTTGTACGACGAGAAGAACTGCGACGCCTCGAACAGGACCGGCTTGCGCTCCAGGACCGTCAGCGACTTCACCGGGTGACGCAGCAGCGACCCGGCGGTCACGCCGTCGAGAAGATCGATCAGCAGAACGCTGTCGGTGGGCCCGTGCACCAGGATCGGGATGTGGGCCTGCAGGACCTGGGTCCTGATGTCGTCGCCCGTCGCCCCTTCGACCTTGCCGTCGACCGTCAGCGATAGTCCCTCCACCGGCGCGGCTCCTGGCGCCGCCTGCAGCGTCCGCTCGACCATCACCGAAGATTCGGCGCCCTCTTTGTAGAACAGGACCTCGGTGCTGCGCCGCGCCGCGAGGTAGCTATCGGCGGAGCCATAACGCATCAGGGCGCGCGCTCCGTAGCGGTACAGACCGGCGGCGACGACGCGCGGGTCCCAGGTAGCCGGCCAGCCGATGAAGATGACGACCAGGCCGATCAGCACCAGGGCGACGGTCGTCCGCAGCGCCCTCTGCCGGAACCGCGCGAACAGGAGGAACAGGATGGCCGCCCACAGACCGACGGCCGAGACGCACCCCATCGCCCTGCGCAGACCGAACACCGGGATCATCAGAAGACCGACCGCCAGGTCGGCGAGGACGATCCCGATCGCGATGTAGGTGATCACCCCGATCGCCGACCGGCGTCTTGCCCGCGCCGCCTGCGCCAGGAGCGGCAGGGCGGCGCCAAGCAGAAGAACGGCTGGGAACATGAGCGCCGCCGACACCAGCGCGTTTTGCAGCAGCGACCACCCGGGGTGTCCCAGGGAGGGCAGAACCCTCAGATACAGCTGCGCCACCTGGGCCACGAGGTACATCGACAGGTAGGCGGCGACCGAAGCCGCCCCCATGGCCACCGCCAGGGCGACGAACGGCCCGCTCAGAATGTCCGTCAGCGCGGAGGACAGGAACACGCCGAGGGCGAGGGCCAGCAGGAAGACGGCGGCCGAGGTGGCCCGGGCGTCGAGACTGCGGCCGATGACGAACGACAGCGTCCTGTCATAGATGAGAAGAAGCCCCCAGGCGGTGAAGGCGAACAGGGCCATGGCCGCCCCCAGGGCCCCGGCGGCCTCGGTCGTCGTCGCCTCCGTAGGCTCGCTCGGACCGGGCTCCCACGACCGGATGTCGTCGCCGGCCAGGATCGCCCCAACGATGCCGGGCCCCTCGACGCCTCGCTGGCGCAAGAGAACGGTGCCCGCCGCCGCGAGCCCGGACAGGGCCAGACCGAGGAGGACGGTCCCGCGCAGACCCAGCGCCGGCATGACCAGCGATCCGGCGACGCCCAGACCGAGGGCGCTCCCGGCCAGCGACAGGCCGAACGAGAAGCCGAGGCTCAGGCCGACGCCCTCCGGGCGCGACGTGACCAGCCGTCCCAGAAGTGGAGGCGAGGCGCAGTAGACGGCCGTCGGCAGGGCGAACAGAGCCAGGCCGAGGACCAGCCGCAGCGCGAACGTTCCGGCGGCCGACTCACCCAGAATCGGCCAGAGGGCGAGGTAGGCGGTGCGGGCCCCGCGGAACAACAGGATCGACAGGACGGTGATCAGCCCCAACCCAGCCTGGGCCGCCGCCAGGAGACCCATCGGGCCGGAAATCCGCCGGGCGCGCACCCCGGTGAACACCGTCCCGAAGGCGGCGGCGCATGCGAAGGCCGCCACGGCGGCGCTGGCGGCCTGCGCCGTGAACCCGGCGGTCAGCGCGTAGATCCGGCAGCCGGCCACGAGCAGGAAGGCGGCTGCGGCGGCGTGGGTCAGGTAGAGGGCGAAGGCGATCGTGGGTGCCACGAGGCTGCCGGTCCGGATCACCGGACCGCCGGCGGGTTGCGCGGGAGCCTGCGCCGTGTCGCTCATAGACCGCTGATCTTACCATCGGAAAGCCTGCGGCCCGCGGCGCTGAAAATCCCCGACCGGGCGAGCCGCCAGCGGTTCAGGCGGTACAGGACCGCCGTGCGCAGGACCCCCACGCCGTAGCGCGCGCTCGACCACGGCCCGATCGACGACGCGTCAGGAAAGTACTTGCACGGGCTGCTCACTTCGCCGATCGAGAAACCGAAGTAGATCGCCTGGCAGAGCATCTGGTTGTCGAACACGAACCCGTCGGAGTTCTCCAGGAGGGGCAGCGTCTCGAGCACCCGGCGCGTGAAGGCGCGAAAGCCGGTGTGGTATTCCGACAGCTTGCGCCCCAGGAGAAAGTTCTCCGCCAGCGTGAGGCAGCGGTTGCTCACGTACTTGTACAACGGCATACCCCCCTTGAGTGCGCCGCGCACCAGGATGCGCGACCCGATGACCACATCGAAATGCCCCGACTTGAGGAGCGCCACCATGGCGGGGATGATGCGGGGCGGGTACTGGTAGTCGGGATGGAGCATCACGACGATGCCGGCGCCGCGCTCGAGCGCCGCCCGGTAGCAGGTCTTCTGGTTGGCACCGTAGCCGCGGTTGCTGGGGTGAACGATCGTCGGGATGCCCAGGAGGCGCGCCACCTCCACGGTCCGGTCGCGGCTGGAGTCGTCGACCAGGAGGATCTCGTCGACTACGTCGCGCGGAATCTCGTCGACCGTGCGCTTCAGCGTGCGCTCGGCGTTGTAAGCCGGCAGGACGACGACCACTCTCTGGCGCTCCTGCACCGCTCCTCCCCGGATGGCGTGCTATTCTAGCGCGGCATGCGCCGGACCCGCTGGATTCCCTATGCCGCCGTGACCCTGGCGGCGATCATCCTGTATCTACCGACGGTGCGGTTCGAGTACGTCCTCGACGACCTTCACCTGATCGTCAACAACACGTTCCTGCGCGAGCCCTGGAGCCCCCTCACGGCGTTCGCGCATCACTTCTGGCACGGCACGATATTCCAGGAGGCCTATTACCGGCCCATCGTCACCTCGAGCTTCGCTCTCAATGGCCTCGTGTTCGGCTGGGGGCCGGCGGGCTTCCACCTGGTCAACGTCCTCCTGCACGCCCTGAACGCCGCCCTGGTCCTGGCGCTGGCCCGCCGTCTCGGCAACCCGGTCTGGGCCGCGGCTTGCGCTGCACTCTTGTTTGCGTTGCACCCGGCCGCTGCCTGGCCCGTCGGCTCAATCGTGGCGCGTGTCGACCTCCTGCCTGGCCTCTTCGTTCTGCTTGCCTGGCTGGCCTGGACCGCCCCACCATCCTCACAGGCGCGCCAGGCGGCGGTTGCATTTTTTTTCCTGCTGGCCATTTTGTCGAAGGAAACGGGGCTCGCATTTCTGTCGGTCCCATTACTCGCACTGCGACGAAAAGACCAGTGGCGTGCACGACGTCCTGTCCTCGCGTCTCTAGCCGCGGCTCTGGCCGGCTGTCTGGTCCTGCGGCGCGTGGTGGGGATTCCTGCCCTCTTGAGCCGTGGTCTCATCGATCCACTGATCAACCCGTTGGCAACCCTGCCCGCGGCCGAACGTGTTCGAGCAGCGCTCGCCCTGTCCGGCAGGTATCTCCTCTACCTCGTGGCGCCCGTACGATTCAGCGACCCGCGTAATTATTTCGATGCCGCATCGATCCCACCGCTGCTGAGCCCGGACGTCATCCTGCCCCTGCTCGTTCTGCTGGGGTGGGGAGCCGGCGTGGCGATACTCTGGCTGCGGCATGATCGAGTCGCCATTCCCCTGGCTTTCGGTCTCGCGAGTTTCCTGCCCGCTTCAAATATCTTCTTTCCGATCACATCCCTCTACGCACTGAACTTTCTCTATCTCCCCCTGATCGGTTTGAGCCTCGCCACCGGAGAATGGCTGGGCAGGATCAGCCCCCGGGCCCGCTTCGCTGTCTCTCGACAAGACGGTCAGACCGTTCTCGAGCTCCCGAAGTCGGTGCTGTTCCTGACGCCCTTGCTCGGTGCTCTGGCCCTGACGTCGCATATCGAAGTTGGAATATGGAGAAACGCCGTGTCTTTGTTTACGGCCTGGACGGAGAGGTTCCCCAATTATCCTCCGGCGCAGAGCAGTCTTGGGGTAGCCCTCTTGGACCAACACGAGCCCGCCGTGACTGGGCAGGACCGGGCTTCGTGGATCGAGGCGCTGGAGCACCTTCGCCGCTCCATGGAGCTGGCGCCCACCTTCGCTGCGCCCGCCAAGGTCAACGCGAGCAAGGCCCTCTTGCTTCTCGATCGGCCGGATGAGGCCGAAGCGGAGGCCCGTGAGGGGCTCCAGCTCTCCCCCGACTTGATGCCGGCCCGCGTGAACTCCGCGCAATCACTCTACCGGCAGTCGCGCTACGGCGACGCGGCGGATCAATTCGCTGAGCTTGTGCGGTCGAACCCCACTGATGTCTCGGTCCGGTCGAACTATGTCGTTTCACTGATCCACGCCGGTGAGCTGGACCGTGCACACTCCGCCGCCAGCGCTGCCCAGCGGGCGTTTCCAGGGGCCGCGTGGTTCGACTTCTGTCTAGCTCGGGTCGAGGCCCTCAGAGGCCATGGGTCAAAGGCGCTTGCCCTGCTCC
>QHXY01000055.1:5354-9851 GCA_003223145.1 Acidobacteriota bacterium | reverse complement strand
GACGCCCATGGAATCCAGGGTGCCGCGCACCACGTGGTAGCGCACGCCGGGCAGGTCCTTCACTCGGCCTCCGCGGATGAGCACGATCGAGTGCTCCTGGAGGTTGTGGCCCACGCCCGGGATGTAGGTCGTGACCTCAATCCCGTTCGTGAGCCGCACGCGCGCCACCTTGCGCAGGGCGGAGTTGGGTTTCTTCGGAGTGGACGTGAAGACGCGGACACAGACGCCGGGTTTCTGGGGACATGAGTCGAGCGCGGGACTCTTCGTGCGGCCCCGCATCTGCTCGCGACCCCATCTCACCAACTGGTTAATCGTCGGCATCCGACCGTCAATCCCCAACCGCGTCACTTGAAACGCACCAAAACCGGCCGCAACTAGCCCCCGGCGCCCGGAATCATCACCCGGCACCCGACGACCGGGAACTTCGCTGGCCGTGAGTCCGCGGGATAGTAGCAAAGGCGTCACGGGCTGTCAAGAACTTGTCCTGCAAAAACTTACGCCGAAACTCCCGTGCCTCCCCGGACCGTTCAGGCGACTCCCTTGTCCTGGCTCGCGGAGATGATCTCCTCCACGGTCCGCGGTTCCAGCCCCTCCTCCAGGGCCGGCCCTTCGACGCTCTCCGGGACGACCTCTTCCATCGGGGGCGGCCCGTCGGGGGCGATCTGCAGCCGGCGATAGTGCTCCATGCCGGTCCCCGCCGGGATCAGCCGGCCCATGATGACGTTCTCCTTCAGCCCGCGCAGGTAATCAATGCGTCCCGCGATGGCGGCCTCGGTGAGGACGCGCGTGGTCTCCTGGAACGAGGCCGCGGAGATGAACGAATCGGTTGACAGGGACGCCTTGGTGATCCCCAGCAGCAGCGGCCGGCCGGTGGAGGGCTGCCCGCCCTCGGCCACGACGCGCTCGTTCTCCGACTGGAAGCGGAACTTGTCGACCTGCTCGTCCACGATGAACTCGGTGTCGCCCACCTCCTCGACCTTCACCCAGCGCATCATCTGGCGGACGATCGTCTCGATGTGCTTGTCGTTGATGTTGACGCCCTGCAGCCGGTAGACCTCCTGGATCTCGTTGACCAGGTACTGCTGCAGGTCCTCCTTGCCCTTGACCCGCAGGATGTCGTGTGGATCGCGCGGCCCGTCGATGAGCGGGTCGCCGGCGCGCACCCGCTCGCCCTCCTGGATGTTGATGTGCACGCCCTTGGGCACTTCGTACTCGCGGCTCTCGCCGGTCTCGTCGTCGGCGACGATGATCTGACGCTTCCCCTTGACGACCTCGCCGTAGCGCACGATGCCGTCGATCTCGGTGATCACGGCCGGTTCCTTCGGGCGGCGCGCCTCGAACAGCTCGACCACGCGCGGCAGGCCGCCCGTGATGTCCTTGGTCTTGGTGGTCTCGCGCGGGATCTTCGCCAGGATGGTGCCCGGGAAGACCGTGTCCTTGTCCTGCAGCATCAGGTGCGCCTTGGCCGGGAGCAGGTACTCCTTCACCGTCTTGCCGGTCTTCGGGTCCTTGACCACAGCCTTCGGCTGCTTCTTCTCGTCGGGCGATTCCAGGATGACGGGGTGGGCGAAGCCGGTCACCTCGTCAACCTCCTCCTTCATGGTCTCGCCCTCGATCACGTCCTTGAGGTGGACCTGCCCGCCGACCTCGGTCAGGATCGGCAGGGTGTACGGGTCCCACTCCACGAGCAGGGCGCCGGGCTCGATCGACTGCCCGTCCGAGACTTTGAGCGTGGCGCCGTAGGCGATCGAGTAACGCTCTTTCTCGCGCCCCTTGGCGTCGTGGATGACCAGCGAGCCGGTGCGGTTGGTCACGACCAGATCGCCGCCCTTGCTGCGCACGGTGGACAGATTGATGAAGTTGGCGATGCCGGCGTTCTTGGCCTCCTGCCGGGACTGCTCGGCGCCTCCCGCCGCGGTGCCGCCGATGTGGAAGGTCCGCATCGTCAGCTGCGTGCCGGGCTCGCCGATCGACTGCGCCGCGATCACGCCGACCGCCTCACCCAGCTCGACGACCCGACCGGTGGCCAAGTTGCGACCGTAGCATTTGACGCACACCCCCCGGCGCGATTCGCAGGTGAGCACCGAGCGGATCTTCACCTTCTCGAGGCCGGCGCCCTGGATCTGGTTGGCGATGTCCTCGTTGATCTCCTCGTTGCCCTTGATGATCGGGTCGCCGGTGAGGGGATCGTAGACGTCCTCCATGGAAACGCGCCCCACGAGGCGGTCGCGCAGCGGCTCGATGACCTCGCCCCCCTCCACGATGGCGGTGACATAGATCCCCTCGAGGGTCTGGCAGTCATCCTCGGTGATGATCACGTCCTGGGCGACGTCCACCAGGCGCCGGGTCAGGTAACCCGAGTCGGCCGTCTTCAGCGCCGTGTCGGCCAGGCCCTTGCGGGCGCCGTGCGTCGAGATGAAGTACTGAAGAACATTCAGACCCTCGCGGAAGTTCGAGGTGATCGGCGTCTCGATGATCTCGCCCGAGGGCTTGGCCATCAGGCCGCGCATCCCGGCCAGCTGGCGCATCTGCTGTTTGCTGCCGCGCGCCCCGGAATCGGCCATCATGTAGATCGGGTTGAACTCGCCGCCCGACTGGTCGATCTCCTGCATTTCCTTGAACATCTCCTCGGAAATGTCCTCGGTGACCTTGGACCAGATGGCGATGACCTTGTTGTAGCGCTCGCCGGGGGTGATCGCCCCCTCGTTGTACTCCTTCTCCACCAGAATCTGCTGCTTGCGCGCCTCGTCGACCATGCGCTCCTTGTTGGCGGGGACGACCATGTCGTCGATGCCGATCGACACTCCGGCCCGGGTGGCGTAGTAGAAGCCCAGGGTCTTCAGCTCGTCGACCATCCGGACGGACTTCTCGTTGCCGAAGTGCAGATAGCAGAACTGCACGAGCTGCCCGAGGCCCTTCTTCTTGAGGAGGCCGTTGACGTAGGGCACTCCCTCCGGCAGGTGGTCGTTGAACAGGATGCGTCCCACGGTGGTCGCGATCAGCTGTCGTTCGACGACCTGGATCTCCGTGTGCAGGACGTCCTGGTCGTCGTAGACGGTGGTCAGGTCGAGCAGCTCGCCGGAGTAGCGCACGCGCACCCCGGACAGGAGCTCGACCTCCCCCAGCTCGAGCGCCAGGAGCGCCTCTTCGAACGACCCGAAGATGCGCCCCTCCCCCTTCGCGGCCTGCTTGTGCTTGGTCAGGTAATAGACCCCCAGCACGATGTCCTGCGTCGGCACGACCACCGGCTGCCCGTTGGCGGGCGACAGGAGGTTCTGCGTGCTGAGCATCAGGATCTGCGCCTCGATCTGCGCCTTGGGCGACAGCGGGATGTGGACCGCCATCTGGTCGCCGTCGAAGTCCGCGTTGAACGCGGTGCACACGAGCGGGTGGATCTTGATCGCCTTGCCCTCGACCAGGACGGGCTCGAACGCCTGGATGCCCAGGCGGTGTAGCGTCGGGGCGCGGTTCAGCAGGACGGGGTGCTCCTGGATCACCTCCTCGAGGAAATCCCACACCTTCGGCTTCTGCAACTCCACCATCTCCTTGGCCGCCTTGATGGTGGAGACCAGTCCCTCCTGCTCGAGCTTGTTGTAGATGAACGGCTTGAACAGCTCGAGCGCCATTTTCTTCGGAAGGCCGCACTGATGCAGCTTGAGCTCCGGGCCGACCACGATGACCGAGCGGCCTGAGTAGTCGACCCGCTTGCCGAGGAGATTCTGGCGGAACCGTCCCTGCTTCCCCTTCAGCGTGTCCGACAACGATTTCAGCGGGCGGTTGTTGGTGCCTCGCAGCACGCGGCCGCGGCTGATCTCGGGCGCCTTGAGCTCGAGGAGTTTCTTCAGTCGGTTGTTCCGGTTGATGACTCGACGGTACAGATCATTCAGATCGGAGGTCGCGAACCGGCCGCCGTCGAGCGGCACCAGAGGGCGCAGCTCGGGCGGGATGACCGGGATGACGTCCAGAATCATCCACTCCGGCTTGTTACCGGACTTGCGGAATGCGTCCACGACCTTGAGCCGCTTGGCGAATTTCAGCCGCTTCTGCGCCGACGTCTCGGTCTTCATCCGGGCGCGCAGCTCGAGCGCCTGCTCCTCGATGCGCACGCGCCGCAGAAGCTCCTTGATCGCCTCGGCGCCCATCTTGGCGACGAACTTGTCCCCGTTCTCCTCGCGCAGCTTGCGGTAGCGCTCCTCCGTCAGCAGCTCCTTCTCCTCGATCGGCGCGTCGGCCGGATCGATGACGACATAGGCCTCGAAATAAAGGATACGCTCCAGGTCGCGCAGCGTGATGTCGAGCAGGTGGCCGATGCGGCTCGGCAGGCCCTTGAAGAACCAGACGTGGCTGACCGGCGACGCCAGCTCGATGTGCCCCATGCGCTCGCGGCGCACCTTGCTCTGGGTCACCTCGACGCCGCACTTGTCGCACACCACGCCGCGGTGCTTCATGCGCTTGAACTTGCCGCACAGGCACTCCCAGTCGGTGACCGGGCCGAAG
>QHXY01000055.1:3102-5243 GCA_003223145.1 Acidobacteriota bacterium | reverse complement strand
GGGGGAGCTCTTGCTCAGCGGCCGGAACCCTTCGGTATAGGGTCTCATCGAGCGTCTCCTCCCGCAGCACCCGGTTCGGCAGGGCTGCCTGCCCGGAGCTCAATGTCCAGGCACAGGCTCTGCAGCTCCCGCACCAGGACGTTAAAGGATTCCGGAAGCCCCGGATCCACGGTCGTTTCGCCCTTGACCAGGGCCTCGTAAATCTTGGTGCGACCGTACACGTCGTCGGATTTCACGGTCAGAAGCTCCTGGAGAATATGGGCCGCCCCGTACGCCTCGAGCGCCCAGACCTCCATCTCGCCGAAGCGTTGCCCGCCGAACTGCGCCTTCCCGCCCAAGGGCTGCTGCGTGATCAGCGAGTACGGCCCGATGGAGCGCGCGTGGATCTTGTCGTCCACCAGGTGCGACAGCTTCATCATGTAGATGTACCCCACGCACACCTTCTGGTCGAAGGGCTCCCCCGACTTGCCGTCCCACAGGACCGTCTTGCCGGTGGAGGGGAGCTTTGCCTCCTTCAGGTAGTCCTTGATCTCCTTCTCCGTGGCGCCGTCGAACACCGGGGTCGAGAAATACAGCCCGAGCGCGCGCGCCGCCCAGCCGAGGTGCGTCTCGAGAATCTGGCCGACGTTCATGCGCGACGGGACGCCGAGCGGGTTGAGCACGATCTCCACCGGCGTGCCGTCCGGCAGGTACGGCATATCCTCCTGCGGCAGGATGCGGGCGATGACCCCCTTGTTGCCGTGACGACCCGCCATCTTGTCGCCGACCGAGAGTTTGCGCTTCATCGCGACATAGACCTTGACGAGCTTGATGACCCCGGGGGCCAGCTCGTCGCCCTTCTTGAGCTGGGCGATCTTCTCCTCGTGCAGACGCTTGAGGATCTGGATCTTGCGCTCGGTGCGCTCCTCGATCTCGCGGATCTCGTCCAGCTCCCCTTTCTTGGAGTCGACCTCGACACGCATCAGGTCGTCCACCGTCAGCTTCGCCGTGACGTCACGATCGAGGACCGTGCCCTTCGGGAGGATCTCCTTCTTTTTGCGCTTCTCGGTCAGAGGCGCGATCAGCTTCTTCCCCAGGAGGATCTCGGTGATGCGATTGCGGTTCTCCTCCTTGAGGATGCGGATCTCGTCGTTGAGGTTCTTCTCCATCCGGGCGATCTGCTCCTGCTCGATCTGCAGCGCCCGGCCGTCCTTCTCGACGCCCTTGCGGCAGAAGATCTTGACGTCGACAACCGTGCCCTCGATGCCGGGCGGCGTGGTCAGCGAGGCGTCGCGAACGTCGCCCGACTTCTCGCCGAAAATCGCCCGCAGCAGCTTCTCCTCCGGCGTGAGCTGGGTCTCACCCTTGGGCGTGACCTTGCCGACCAGGATGTCGCCCGGCCGGACGTGGGCCCCGATCCGGATGATCCCCGAGTCGTCCAGGTCCTTGAGGAAGTCCTCCGACACGTTCGGGATGTCCCGGGTGATCTCCTCGGGACCCAGCTTGGTGTCGCGCGCCTCGATCTCGAACTCCTCGATGTGGATCGAGGTGAAGTAGTCGTCGGTGACCAGCTTCTCGGAGACCAGGATGGCATCCTCGAAGTTGTAGCCCCGCCAGGGCATGAACGCCACCAGCACGTTGCGGCCGAGCGCCAGCTCGCCCAGCTCGGTGCATGGGCCGTCGGCGAGGACCTCACCCTTCTTGACCTTCGCGCCGGCCTTCACCACCGGCTTCTGATTGATGCAGGTGTTCTGATTCGAGCGCTTGAACTTGGTGAGGTTGTAGATGTCCGCCCCGAAGTCCTCGTTCTCCCGCCCCTTCAGACCGTAGCCCTCGCCCGACACCCGGATGATGATGCGCTGGGAGTCGACGTAGTCGACCGCGCCGTCGCGCTGGCAGATCACCACGGCGCCCGAGTCGCGGGCGGTGATCTGCTCCATGCCGGTGCCCACGAGCGGCGCCTCCGCGCGGACCAGCGGCACGGCCTGGCGCTGCATGTTCGACCCCATGAGCGCCCGGTTCGCGTCGTCGTTCTCCAGGAAAGGGATGAGCGAGGCGGCGACCGACACCAGCTGCTTCTGCGAGACGTCGATGAACTGCACCTCGTCGCGCATGATCTGGATCGAGTCGCTGGTGACGCTCACCACGGTGCCGGCCGCGCG
>QHXY01000055.1:0-3003 GCA_003223145.1 Acidobacteriota bacterium | reverse complement strand
TCCATCTCGGACTTCTCGACCACCTGGCCGAGCTCGAAATGCGAGTCGCCCTTGGCGGTGACCCGGACGTAGTCCATCACGACGCCCCTCTCGACCTTGCGGTAGGGCGACTCGATGAAGCCGTACTCGTTGATCCGCGCGTAGCAGGACAGCGACGAGATCAGGCCGATATTCGGTCCCTCCGGCGTCTCGATGGGGCAGATGCGTCCGTAGTGCGTCGGGTGGACGTCCCGCACCTCGAACCCGGCGCGCTCGCGCGACAGCCCGCCGGGACCCAGCGCCGACAGGCGGCGCTTGTGGGTGATCTCCGACAGCGGGTTCGTCTGATCCATGAACTGCGACAGCTGGGACGACCCGAAGAACTCCTGGATCGCGGCCATGACCGGCTTGGCGTTGATCAGGTCGTGCGGCATCGCGGTGGTCATCTCCTGGTAGACCGACATCTTCTCCTTGATGGCGCGCTCCATCCGCACGAGCCCGATGCGGAACTGATTCTCCAGGAGCTCGCCCACCGCGCGCACGCGGCGGTTGCCGAGATGGTCGATGTCGTCGATGCCGGCCGGGTTCCGGCGCAGACCCAGCAGATACTTCAGGACCAGCACGAAGTCCTCCGTCGCCAGGACGCGCTGATCCAGCGGGAAGCTGGTCCCGAGCTTGGTGTTCATCTTGAGCCGGCCGACCCGGGACAGGTCGTAGCGGTTGGCGTCGAAGAACATCCCATTGAACAGCGTCCGGGAACCCTCCAGGGTCGGAGGATCGCCCGGACGCAGACGCCGGTAGATCTCCACCAGCGCCTCCTCCGGCGTCTTGACCGCGTCCTTCCGGATCGTTTCGGACAGGATCGAGGCGATCTCCGATTCCTGCGGGAAGAAGACCTCGAAGGAGGTGACCCCGCGGGCGAGGATCTCGTCGAGGGCCTTGCCCGTGAGCTTCTCGTTCGACTCGCACAGGATCTCCCCGGTGCGCGTGTCCACGATGTCGGTGATGGCGAGGGCACCCTCCAGCTCCTCGGGATCGACCGGGACCAGATCCGCCCCGGCCTTCTCAAGCGCGGCCACGACCGAGGCGGTGAGCTTCTTGCCCTTCGCGACCAGGACCTCCTTGCCCTTCTTGTCGGTGACGTCGGCGCGCGGGCGGTGCCCGACGAGCCCCGGCGACGTCTTCCAGAACAGCTTCTTGACCTCCACGACGATGGTCTCGGAGCGGTAGAAGCGGCGCAGGATCTCTTCGTCCGACTTCAGGCTCAGTGCGCGCAGCACCACGCTGCCGAGGAACTTGCGCTTGCGGTCGATGCGCACGTAGAGCAGGTCCTTCTCGTCGTACTCGAACTCCAGCCACGAGCCGCGGTACGGGATGACCTTCGCCATCCAGACCTTCTTCTGGTCGTCGGACTGGAAGAAGACTCCGGGCGAGCGGTGCAGTTGCGACACGATGACGCGCTCGGTCCCGTTGATGATGAAGGTGCCGTTCTCCGTCAGGAGCGGGATCTCGCCGAAATAGACCTCCTGCTCCTTGATGTCACGGATCTCCTTGTTGCCCGAGTCGCTGTCCTTCTCGTACACGACCAGGCGGATTTTCACCTTGAGCGGCACGGTGAAATGCATGCCGCGCTCCTGGCACTCGGCGACGTCGTACTTGAATTTCAGCGACACCGGGTCGCCGCACATCTCGCAGTGGTCGACGCGGTTCTCGTTGGCCCAGCCGCAGTCCGGACAGGTGTGACGCGGCGCCTTGGGATTCTGCGAAATCGTCTTCTTGCCGCATTTGACGCAGGCGATCCTGAGGTGCTCCAGGCCCTCCAGCTTGCCGCACTTGCATTCCCAGTTGCCGATGGTGTACTCGACGAACTCCAGCGAGCACGTCTGCCGGAAGTCGGAAATCGGAAAGATCGACTTGAAGACAGCCTGCAACCCTGTGTCCTCGCGATCCTGCGGCGCCGTGTAGATCTGCAGAAAGCGCTCGTACGAACGCTTCTGCACTTCGATCAGGTTCGGGATCGGGATGGCGGTGTGGATCTTCGAGAAATTGACACGCTCACGGCCGTTGCCGTTTGCCGGGATCGACTGCTCTTCGCTCGTGATCTGGGTCAAGAGTCCCCCTTCCCCCCTGCGCTTATCGGGCGGCCGTAGCGCGGGCGGAGTTGTACACGGACGTCAGGAACATGGAGCCCCCTTCCGGGCAGGGGCCGGGTAAGGCGCATGGCGTCGGCCGCTCTCTACTTCAGATCGACCTTGGCGCCAGCCTCCCCGAACTTCTTCTTGATCTCCTCGGCCTCCGCCTTGGACACTCCCTCTTTGACGGTCTTCGGCGCCCCGTCGACCAGGTCCTTGGCTTCCTTCAGCCCGAGGCTCGTGACCTCGCGGACGACCTTGATGACGTTGATCTTCTTGTCGCCGACCTCGGTCAGGACCACGTCGAATGTGTCCTTCACCTCGGCAACCACGGCCGCTCCGGCACCCGCGCCCGGCATCCCCGCCATCATGACCGGCATGGCGGCGGCCGCCGAGACACCGAATTCGGCCTCAAGCTCCTTGACGAGCTCGGCCACCTCGAGCATCGGGGCCGCTTTCAGGTAGCTCTTTACATCGTCCTTCGTGATCGCTGGCATTCACGCCTCCTGAGTCAGTGCGCTTTGTGTCGTTCTGCAAAATCTTCGTGCGGACCGGGCGCTCCCGCCCGGGTCAGGTTGTGGGCCCGGCGTCAGGCGCGGCGGCGTCCTGGGCCGTCTGCTCCTTCTTCCTGGCGATCTCGTCCATGACCCGCACCAGCTTGCGGTGGGGCGCCTTCAGCACCATCACCAGACGCGTCATCGGGGCGTTCAGTGCTCCCAGCAGTCGCCCCACCAGGATCTCCCGGGAGGGCAGGGACGCGAGCGCCTTGACCGACTGGGGATCGACGATCCGGCCTTCCACCAGGGCCGCCTTGACCTGGAGCCCCTGGTTGTCCCTGGTGAAATCGTCCAGGACCTTCGCCAGGGAAACCGGGTCTTTCGTGCTGTAGGCG
>QHXY01000060.1:2841-6516 GCA_003223145.1 Acidobacteriota bacterium | reverse complement strand
AGCACGTTCTCAGGGTCACCGCGAATCTGCGGGATACTCTCGTGCCTCATTTGATCCGGAGCGTGGGGCCGACGCCCCCCGGACCCGGATGGTCGTGGGGTGGTCTGCGGGACACGACGTTTCATGCCTATCAGCAGACCCTGCCGTTCGGCCTCGGACTGCAGGGGCCCGTGCTGCTTCTCTACGAGCTCATCCGGTCGCGCCGGTCCGCCTCCGGATCCGTGCCGGCAGGCGGCCGCTTCTGGGTCTCGTTCGCCCTCTTCGCCCTGGTGACCGGGGTCGCGGCGCACGCCACCGCCGCGCCTCTGGGTCTGGCCCACGTCGTCCTGCAGCCCCTGGTGATCCTCGGAATCATGTTTCTCGCCTCCCGATTCGAGGTCTGGCCCCGGGCGGTGAGATGGATCGCGTCCGCCGGATTGAGCCTGGACGTCCTCCTGGGAGTGGTGCTGCATTTCTGGTTTCAGGGCACCCCGATCCCGGGGCTCGCAGGGACACCGAGCCCCACGGGACCGCCGCTGCAGGACCTGCTGGTCGGTTCGGCCCTGGAGAACCGATCGCTGCAATCCCGCTACGACGTCGTATTCATCGGCAGCGACCTGCGCACCTGCGCCTGGATCCCGGCCCTCTTGGCGTGCGTCGCCTTGTGCTGCGGGATCTCCATCATGTTTCGACGGGTCATGGACCGGCCGCGGGACCCGGCCGGGAGCTGACCGCCGATCGGGACACGATCCCGCTCCCCTCCTTGACGACGAGGAACTGATCGGCGCCGACGGGGCCGAGCTTCTCGACGCGCTTCACCTTCTCGGGCCAGCGGATCTCGATGGAATCGACCTGCGCGGCGCTCCCGAGGCCGACGTGCAGCCGCATGTCGTTCTGCGACAAATATGAGCTGGAGCTGCGGGTGTCGTAGACCTGGGCGTGCCCACCGGCGCGCACCGTGACGCGGGCGCCGATGGCGTCTCGGTTGCAGCGCGCTCCCACCAGGCGCAGCGTGATCCAGTGTCCGGCGGCGCTGCCGCCGTCGTTGCGCAGCAGGGTCGGCTTGCGGCCGTTCGTCGCGATGAGCATGTCGAGATCCCCGTCATTGTCGTAATCGGCGGTCGCCAGGCCCCGCCCGACGTCCGTGCCGTTGAAGTAGGCGCCGTGAGTCCTGCCGACGTCGGCGAACTTGCCGTGGCCGTCGTTCTCGAACAGGAAGGGCCGCTCGGCGTACGTGATGATGTCGCTGTCGAGCGCGATGTCGTCCATCGGATGCCCGTTGGTCACGACCAGATCCAGGTCGCCGTCGTTGTCGAAGTCGAACATGTCGGTCCCCCAGCCGCTCATCAGGAGGCTGACCTCCCCGAGACCGGCCGGGTAGGTGACGATGGCGAACGGCCCCTTGCCGCCCAGGTTACGGTAGAACTCGTTGGTCTCGTTGCTGAGGTTGGTCACGAACAGATCCTGCCACCCGTCGCCGTCGAGATCCCCGGCGTCCACGCCCATGCCCGACTGCGGCTTGCCGTCCTCGCTGCAGCAGACGCCGGCCAGCAGGGTCACGTCGGTGAACCGGCCGTTGCCGTCGTTGCGGTAGAGCATATTCGGCGTCGCGTCGTTGGCGACGTACAGGTCCTGGTTGCCGTCGTTGTTGTAGTCGAACCAGACGACGCCCAGACCCTTGCCGTCCGGGTCCCAGATCCCCGAGGCGCGCGCCACCTCCTTGAACCGGCCGCCCCCCTCGTTGTGGTACAGGAGGTCGGGGAGACCGCCGTAGGCGTCCGGGTGACAGTAGGAGCGCCGGTTCTTGCGGACGTCGCCGCAGAACTTCTGATCGTCCATGGTGAAGTCGACGTAGTTGGCGACGAACAGGTCCAGACGGCCGTCGTTGTCGTAGTCCGCCCAGGCGGCGCTCGTGGCGTACAGGCCGTTCGCCACGCCCGCCTGCGCGGTCACGTCGGTGAACGTTCCGTCGCCGTTGTTGCGGTACAGCACAGAGGGACCGAAGTTGGTGACGTAGAGATCCTCGTCGCCGTCGTTGTCGTAGTCGCCCGCCGTGCAGCCGTTGCCGTACCCGGTGGCGTTGGCGACACCGGCGGCGTCGGTGACGTCGACGAACGTCCCATCCCCCTTGTTCTTGAACAGCCGGGAGTGCGGTGTGCCGGGTGGTCGGGGGCTACCCGGGAGCGGCCCGCTCTGCACGAGATAGAGGTCCTGCCAGCCGTCTCCGTCGTAGTCGAGCCAGCAGGCGCCCGGCGGGACCGTCTCGATGTAGTACTTCCTGCCGGTCCCGCCATGGCTGTGGACGACGCCGCCGAGCCCTGCAGCGCTGGTGACGTCATTGAACAGGATGGCGGGCGTGACCGCGGCGGGGACGGCCGGCGGCGTTGCGGAAGCGGCGGCGGCCAGAACGGCGACGACTGCAACCGAAAGAGTCGGGGCCAAGACAAGGAGCGCGAACCGGAGAATTCCGCGCGGCCCAGACGGCGAGGCCATCAGTACCCCGACTTCCCTTCGGGGATCGCCTCGAGCGCCGCGAAGGTCTCCAGCTCCCGGTCGGCCGCCTGCTGGTCGCCGCGCTCGCGGTAGAGACCCGACAGCAGGTAGTGCGGGTCACTGAGCTTCGGGTCGATCTCGATCGCCCGGCGCAGGGACTGGAACGCCTCGTCGCGCCGTCCCAGCCGGATCTGCATCTGACCTATCTGGTTGTAGATTGGAGCGTAATCCGGATAGCGCCTGGCCAGCTCCTGATACTCCGCCAGGGCCTCGGCGTACTTCTCGTCGAGGACGTACTGGATCGCCTTGATGCTGCTCGACTTGATCTGCGCCTCCTTCTCCTGCCGGGACTTGCTGCGGCCGCTCAGATCGGCGTAGACCGTCTGCTCGTGCTCGGCCTCCTTCATCCGTCCGGAACGCGCGTAGGCGTTCGCCAGGTTGAAGTGTGCGCCGACGTGCCTGGGATCGACCCGCACCGCCTGTTCCAGGGAGGCGATCGCCTCGGGGTAACGGTTGAGCGCCAGGTAGGTGAGCCCGAGCGTGTAGTGGGCGTCCGGCAGCTCGGGTTTCAGCGCGACGGCCCGCTTGAGATGACTCTCGGCCTCGTCGTACAGCCGGCTGCGGTAGGCGATCATACCCAGGTTGTAATGGGCCGACACCACGTCGGGATGGGTGCGAAGGACCTCGCGCAGGGAGTCGGCGGCCGGACCCAGCTCGCCCTGACGCACGTAGACCCGCGCCAGGACCAGACGCGCGCCGGCATCGTCCGGATGGCGCGCCAGAAAGCCGATCAGCAGGGACTCCGCCTTCTTCACGACCCGGTTCTTCAGATAGCAGGTCGCCAGATTCGCGGTGGCCCGCGACTGCGCGGGGTCGATCTTCAGCGCATGCTCGTAGGCGTTCTGCGCCTCCATGTAATCACCGTCGCGGAACGAGCTGTCGGCGTGCGCCAGGATGGTCGAGAGCGATTCGCTCGGCGTGCCCGGGACAGGCGGGGAGCCGGGGGCTCTGCCGGGGGATGGCGCGCCCCCGTCGTGGGCTGCTTCGCCGCAGCCGGTGAGCGCGACGAGGAACAGCGCGACGGCCAGGGGGCACCCGCGGCTGCGGCAGGGGGCAATCATCAGAGGCCGGATCTTAGCAAACGCCGGAGGGCGGGGCTACTTGCCGCGGATGGTCAGGACCTGACCGGGATGGATCGTGGAG
>QHXY01000060.1:0-2836 GCA_003223145.1 Acidobacteriota bacterium | reverse complement strand
CATCAAGGTCTCACCGCGCTTGACGCGATGCCGGATGACTCCCTCCCGGCCGCCCTTGCGATTGCCGTCCGCGCCGCTGTTGCCCGTCGACTGCTGGGCCTCGCCCACCAGGACCCGGTCGCCGGGATGGAGAGTCGCGTCCGGAGCCAGGCTGTTCCAGCGGCACAGGTCATCCGACGACACGTTGAACTTCAGGGCGATGGAAGTGACGGTGTCGCCCTCCTGGACCTTGTACTCGAGACGCCCGCCGTTCACCGACACTGCCGCGTTGACCGCCTCGTCGTACTGACGCGGCCCGTTCCCCTTCTCGCCGTAGTAGGCGACCAGTCGTTGCCCCGGGTGGAGGATCGGGCTGGCCAGGTTGTTCCAGCGCTTCAGATTGGCCACGGTGGTGCGGTAGCGCGCGGCGATCGACTGCAGTGTGTCGCCACGGCGGACGCGGTGGACGATCTTCTCTCCCGGCTCGAACGTCGGGTCCCCGCTCGCGGCGGCCAGCGCGACCTGCGGCGTGCTCTTGGAGATCGGGATGTTCAGCACCACGCCCCGACGCAGCCGCTTGCCCACGTATCTCGGGTTGGCGTCGAGCAGGGCGCGCACCGGGATGCCATGCTTGTGTGCGATGAACGAGAAGGTCTCCCCCGGGTGCACCTCGTGCAGCGTCCAGGAGACCCGCTGCTCCTCGGGCAGTGCCTCCAGCTTCGCCACCACGTCGTCCTTCGTCCCCTCGGGGACGCGCAGCGTGTAGGAGGCCGCATTCGGCGGCGTCACCAGTCTGCGGAGCTCGGGGTTGAGGGCGCGGACGGACTCGAGCGAGGTCCCGGCGGCGTCGGCGATGACCTGCAGGTCGGTGGCCTTGTCGACGGTCACCGTGTCCCACTTCAGCTCGGGGTCGAGGTCGACGAAGAAGCCGTAGTCCTCGGGGGACTTGTCGATCAGGATCGACGCGAGGATGGCGGCGACGTACCACTTGGTCTCGGTGCGGATGTAGCGCGTCTTGGTCAGCGACCAGTAATCCCTGGCGTGCGAGCGGGCCAGGGCGCGGTCGATTTTCCCCTCTCCCGCGTTGTAGGCCGCCATCGCCAGGTACCAGTCGCCGTAGCGGTCGTACAGCTCCTTGAGGTAAGCCGCCGCGGAGCGCGTCGCCTTCTCGAAGTCGCTGCGCTCATCGATCCACAGGTCCATTTTCAGTCCGTACTTGCGGCCGGTGAAGGACATGAACTGCCAGATCCCCTTGGCGCGGGCGCGTGAGAAGGCGTTCACCTTGAACGCCGACTCCTGGTGCGCCATGTAGGCCAGGTCCTCCGGCAGCCCCGCCTCATGGAAGATCTTCTTGACCATCGGCAGGTAGCCGCCCGAGCGCTTCAGGCCCGGCTCGAATTCGTCCCGCAGGCGCGTCTGGAACGCCTCGATGTAGGCGAGGACCCGCGGGTTCAGCACGACCGGGATGTCGTAGGAGATCTTGCCGACCACCTGCTGGATCTTCTGACGCTCCTTCTCGGCCTCCTCCGGCGGCAGGTAGGACGAGATGTCCTTCAGATCATCGAGCGGCGAGCGATCCTCCTTCTCGACCGGCTCGTTCTCCCGGCTGTACAGGTCGGCGTCCATGTCGGCGATGTTCCGCACGATCTCGTCGAACGCCTTCTTGAACGCCGGCTGCTCGTTCAGATCGATGTCGCTGGTGAGCACGATGTCGACGGCCCGGTCGAACTGGCCCTTCGCCTCGTCGAAGCGTCCGGCCTGGTAGGCCTCCAGGCCGGCCTGGTAGGCCTCCTCCATCTGATCGCGGACCTCGCGCACATGGGCCGGAACCGACTCGCGCCGCGTCCTGTCCGGCGTGGTCTCTCGCGCCACGACCGGCACCACGGTCCCCGTCTGGTCGCCGCTCAGGGACGCCGGCGCCGCGGCGGGTATTTCAGCCGCGGGCTGCGGGGTCGTGGCCGGGGCGCCGCCACCCGTGCTGGCGCAGGCCAGCCCCAGGCAGGCAATCGGCCCGATCATGAGGTACCGGAGAGGGAGCATTCTTGGTCCCATAACAAAAATGATCGGCGTTGACCGCCGCCGATCGCGTCCTTAATATAAGGGGGCTCCTGCGGCCAGTCAAGAGAATCCTGCCCCTCAAAAAACTCCCGGGACGAGGGGGTCGGCGTGGCGGCATTCTGTCCGTCCCCGGATGTCAAAGCCCCGACGCGGCCGCAGGAGGACGCCGGGCCGATCCGGAGGGGCCGACGACGCCCCGCCATCCGGCGCCGGCGCCGTCCCTCCAGGCGCGCCCGCGCGTGGCGCGCCGTTTGCGATCCTTCCGCTCCCCCGCGCCTCTGTGCGCGCGTTGACAGCCCTGGAGGATTATCCTAAGATGACCGCGCTCTCCCCGGAGACCCCGAAGGCACGTCCACCTAAGGAACTCAAGCCGATGATCACGGACCCCAAGGAGAAGAACCGGACGGTCGATCTTGCCATCGCCCAGATCGAGAAGCAATTCGGCAAGGGATCGATCATGAAGCTGGGGGCCAAGGACTTCCAGCAGGAGATCCCGGTTATCTCGACGACCTCCCTGTCGATCGACACGGCGCTCGGAATCGGCGGCGTGCCGCGCGGCCGCGTGATCGAGATCTTCGGCCCCGAATCGTCCGGCAAGACCACGCTGGCCCTGCACATCGTGGCCGAGGCGCAGCGCAACGGCGGCCTGGCCGCCTTCGTGGACGCGGAGCCCGCCCTCGACCCCGACTACTCGCGCAAGCTCGGCGTGGACGTCGACAACCTCCTGGTCTCGCAGCCCGACTCCGGAGAGCAGGCGCTCGAGATCACCGAGGTTCTGGTGCGCTCCAGCGCGCTCGAC
>QHXY01000346.1 GCA_003223145.1 Acidobacteriota bacterium | reverse complement strand
GCCTGCATGATGCCACAGGACAATTCACGGGTATCATAGTTTTATGACACAGTAGTACTAGCAAGGCCAGCTTCATCTTCGGGCTCGACGGCGACAAGATCGCGTCGCTGGAGATTCGCTCACGAGCGCCCGATTGTGAGAACGACTCGAAAACGCGCCTTGCCGCTCATCATGCGGTCGTAGGCTTCGGAGGCGCGCTCCAGCGGGTAGGTTTCATTCATTGGCCGCACGCCAGAACGGGCGCTGAACGTGAGCGTGTCCTCGGAGTCGATCGACGTCCCGGAGTACCAGCCCGTGATCGAGCGGCGTCCTGAGAGCAGCCACACGGGAGAAACCTGCATCGAGGCGGCCGCCCCGACGACCAGCATCGTGCCGCCGACGGCCAGACCACCCTGGACCGCGCTCATGGCCTCGCCGCTGGTCGCCGTCGCCAGAATGACTTTGGCGCCTCCCAGCTTGACGAGCTCCGCCGCGGGGTCCTGAGCCTGACTGTCAATGAACACCGATGCGCCCAACTGGCGGGCGAGCGCTTCCTTGTCCTTGCCGCGTGCGATGCCGACCGTGTGAAAGCCCATCTTCGAGGCGTATTGAACACCGAGATGGCCGAGCCCGCCCAGGCCGAGCACGGCGACGATGTCGCCCGATCGCGCGCCGCTGTTTCGCAGCGCGTTGAACGTGGTCAGGCCGGCACACATCAGAGGCGCCGCCTCGACGGCTGAAAGGTCGCCCGGCATCAGCGCGACGGCGCTCACGGGGGCGACCATGTACTGCGCATAGCCGCCGTCGTACGAGATTCCCGTGACCTGACGGGTCACGCACGCGAAGAACTCCCCGCGGCGGCAGTGCTCGCAGCGACCGCAGTATCCGCCGTTCCACCCGACACCCACCCGTTGACCAGGCTGCAATCCGGAGACGCCGCTGCCGACCGCGTCGATCAAGCCGGCCACCTCATGCCCGGGCACCCGCGGGTACTGGATTCCCGGGTAACCTCCCTCCTTGGTGAGCGCATCGCTGTGGCAGATGCCGCAGGCCTGTACCTGGATCCGTACCGATTCGGCGCCCGGCTCAGGTATCTGACGCTCGACGATCTCTAAGGGTCCGTTAGGTCGGGAAACTTGCACAACGCGCATCGTCGCCATGATTCCTCCAGCCTCAATTCATCGGAAGCGAGCGTTCATCTTCCCTGAGCCTGCCCGCCCCGGAGGGTCATGCAGGTGCTCGTTGCGCGCGCGACCAGGCTCCCTTTCTCGTCGGTTATGTCGCACTCGACCAGTCCCACGGTGCGACCTTGCTTGACCACCCGCCCGACGGCGAGCAACCGGGCCTTCCATATCGGCTTCAAGAAGTTGATCTTGAGCTCGAGCGTGGTGAAGGACTCACCCTCGTCGAGATTCGATGAATAAGCGATACCCATGGCGGCATCGGCGATGTCGCAGAGGACACCGCCGTGCAGCGTGCCCATGGGATTGGCATGTGCGTCGGTCGCTTGAAACTCGACACGTGCTTCTCCGGGTTTGACCGAGACGAGCTCGAAACCGATGAGACGGGCGATCGGCGGCGGCGGAGCGTCTCCGCGTGCGATGGCTTCACTGCGGTCGAGCATTTTCGTCACGAGTCCCCCAAAGCACGCGAGACGCACGGCCCGCCGCGCCTGTCCTCAGAAGTCAAGAAGAGTATCACGGGGCAGTGGATACGGATCTCCGGCCGACGAGCGCCGGACCGTGGTGTATCCTTGATCATCACAACGCGAGTCTGCTTCGCCGGAGGGTCCGACAATGCCGAGCTACACGTACCTGATCGTCGGGGGCGGCATGACCTCCGACGCCGCCGTTCACGGAATACGGGAGCGCGATCGCAGCGGCTCCATCGGCGTCATCGCCGCCGAGCCCCATCCGCCTCAAAGGGCGGCTGCCGCCATAGTCCTTCGACTGTGGCCTCAGGGATTGGTCGCGGCGCGATCCCGGTGCTCGGACACCGTCTTCCCCGGAAGGAACGTCGCGGCGAGCACCTCGTAAACCGTGGGGGCCATGGCTCCGCTCGACCAGACACAACCGAGAGAACGATCCGCGCCGGGGGGCAGGACAATGGTGGAGGTCTGGGGCAAGGTTCCACTGGTCAAATGCTGAGTCGTCTGAAGCACGACCACGACGGGGGCGTCACACGAGTTCTTCAGGTAGGCGCCCTTCGTGCAGACGGATGTCGCGGTGAGCGGTCTCGCATCCTGGTGCAGGCACCTTCTCGCGGAGGGGTCGTTCGTGACCGGCGCGGCGGTCGAGGTCGGCGTCACGATCGACTGACAATCGTGCCCTTTCAGGACGCGCACCTCCGAACGATCGATCCGGAAGCGCATGACCTCTCCATCGATCGAGAGCGCGCTGGACGGAAGCTCCGAAGGGTTCGGATCGTCCAGCCGGACGATGCTGTCACCGGCCTCGCGCTCCATTTTCGACCGCGGGACCGTGAACACCATTTTGGTCTTCAGATTGAGGAGAACGCTCACCGACAGGGAAGGAATGTCGATCAGGTATCTCCCCTCGGTGTCGGGCGCGAAGAACCGGGCATCCTGCGCATACGCGCCGCTCACCTCGGCGCAAAAGTCGGTGCTCGGCCGGCAGAGTAACTCGGCCGCGGCGACCGTGACTGGTGCGAAAGCCGCCAGCGCCAGGAGGAGCGCAGTGGCCGGGAACGCGCGTCGGAACAGAGCCTTCCTTGTCATGAGGGCTGCTGACTCCTATAGACTATCTATACACCCGATAGTCGCACGCGCCAAACGGTCGATCGTGACGGCCAGGAGAGGGCCTCAGCCGCTCTGCCGGCGCGCCACGAGCAGGATGATCCCGACCACGATCGCTCCGACGCCGCACCAGGTCGGTATGTTGACGGTTTCCTTGTCCTTCACCGATACCTCGAGCGAGCCTATCTTGAGGGCCGTAGATCAGCCCCAGCACACCGGCGGCGATCAGCACGATGGCGACTATCTTGATTCGGCTCATCTGTCACCTCGTCGTCTCGTGAACTTGACAGTCGGCGGCTTCTCGAGGCAGCGCTTCAGGTGACGCTGATGACGATCTTGCCTCGAGCATCACCTGTTCCCATGTATCGGACGGCGTCGGGGACCTCGCTCAACGGATACTGACGATCGATCACCGGGGAGAGCTTTCCGGATTCGACGAGCTCCTTCAGCACGATCAGATCGTCATGCCTCCCCCTGGCGAGGAACGACGCGATTCGCCGGCCCCCGAAGCGCGACAGCAGCTGCGCCTTCAGCAGACGCGCCAGGATGGCCCAGAGCCCTTTGGGTGCGCCGGCGAGCACGATGGTTCCGTTCGTGGCCAGGACGTGCCGGCAATCGGCGAATGATCGGTTCGCGCCGATATCGAACAGAACGTCGTAGCGCTGCCCGCGTCTGGTGAAGTCTTCCTTCGTGTAATCGACGACTTCATCGGCGCCGATCGCGCGGACGAGATCCAGGTTCCTCGTGCTGGTCACGGCGGTGACGTGCGCCCCGAGAGCCTCGGCGATCTGGACGGTGAACGTGCCCACGCCGCCCCCCGCTCCGTAGATCAGAACCCTCTGCCCCGGCTGCACGTGCGCCTTGTCGCGCAGGCCCTGCAGGGCCGTGAAGCCCGCGACCGCGATGGCCGCGGCCTGCTCGAAGGTCAGATTGCGAGGCTTCGGCGCCAGGCGGTCTTCGGGGGTCGTCACGTACTCGGCGCAGGTCCCGAACCCCGTGCCGAACACCTCATCGCCGGGCCTGAATCGCGTCACCTTCCTGCCGACCGTCTCGACAGTTCCGGCCACGTCGAAGCCCCGGACGCTTCCCGGCGAGCTGCGCAGAAGCATGCCGATGAGATGCGGCAGTCTTCCCATGAGATGCCAGTCGGCGGCGTTGAGCGAGGCCGCCCTGATCCTCACGAGCACACCGTCGTCGCCGACGACCGGCATCGCGATGTCCCGGAGCTTGAGAACGTAGGGCGAGCCGTATCCATCCTGGACGATCGCCTTCATATTGACCTGCCCCCCTTCAGCCGTCCGGGGTTCGCGTCGAATCCCCGCGGCAGGAACTTGAGGGCGACCGGCTGTCCAAGCTTCAGATCGTCGGCCCGGTAGACCTCACCCATGCCCCCCCCTTCCCAGCATCCCCACGATCCGGTAGCGGCCCGCGAGGACGGCGCCCGGAAGAAACCGTGCCTCCCCCGGCGCGAGATGTGAAGAGCCCGGACGCCGCGCCGCCGGGTCGGCGCCCGGCGGGAGATTCTCCGTCGGCAACACGGAGGAGGGCGGAACCGACTGACCGCAGGATCCGCGGAAGCGACTACCGGCGGGGAGGGGACGCGAGCAGCTCGGGCACCGACTCGGAGCCG
>QHXY01000059.1 GCA_003223145.1 Acidobacteriota bacterium | reverse complement strand
AGGCGGTCGTCCTGGACGTCGACAAGGCGGCGCGTCGACTGTCGCTCGGCCTGCGGCAGACCGAGCCCAACCCCTGGCAGACCATCAGCGAGAAATATCACGAGGGCGACCGGATCACCGGCAAGGTCCGCAATCTGACGGATTTCGGGACTTTCATCGAGGTCGAGGAAGGCATCGACGGGCTGGTGCACATCTCCGACATGTCCTGGACCAAGCGCCTGAAACACCCGTCCGAAATGCTGAAGAAGGGGGATGAGGTCGAGGCCGTTATCCTGAAGATCGACTCCGAGAACCAGCGCCTGTCGCTGGGCATCAAGCAGCTCCAGCCGAACATCTGGGAGGAATTTTTCAAGACCTATTCCGTCGGTGATCTGGTCACGGGCCGTATCGTCCGGCTCACGGATTTCGGCGCCTTCGTCGAGATCTCCGAGGGGATCGAGGGCCTGGTGCACGTCTCCGAAATCGCGGAGGAGCGCGTCGAGAAGCCGGCGGACAAGCTGCGAGTGGATGACGTCGTAACGACCAAGATCATCAAGATGGACATCGCCGAGCAGAAGGTCGGGCTGTCCATGAAGGCGGCCCTGCAGGACCAGAGCCGTGAGGAGTTCAGGAACTATATGAAGTCCCAGGGCGGCGGCGCCGTCAACCTGGGCGAGGTGGCCGGTCACTCGGGCCGCCGGCGGGAGGAGAAGCGCCGCCGGGGTCGCGACGGCTTCGAGGAGAGCGAGGACGATTAGAGACCACGAACCAGGGCACGGCGGCGCCCCGGGGACGCCGCACACAAGAGGGCAGGACGCGTCCATGACAAAGGCCGAACTGGTGGAGGAGGTGGCCCGGGTCTCGGAGCTTACCAAGAAACACTCCGAGATCATCGTCAATACCGTCTTCGACTCGATCGTCGACGCCCTGCGTAAGGACGAGAAGATTGAGCTGCGGGGATTCGGGAGCTTCCGCATCCGGCAGCGCCGCTCCCGTCAGGGGCGCAACCCCAAGACCGGCGACAAGGTGGACGTTCCCGCCAAGCGGATCCCCTACTTCAAGCCTGGCAAAGAGCTGAAGGAGCTGATCAACACTTCGGCGGAATCGTCCGAGCCGGCGGCTTCCTCGTTCTCCTCGACCGGCGCGGAGCCATGATCACGGTGCCCGTTCCGGAGAACGCGGCCCCCCGGACGCATGCCCATGGAAAAACTTTTCAGCCCCTGGCGCCTCCGCTATATCACATCGGGTCGAAGGCGTGACAGGGGCTGCGTGTTCTGCCGGGCGGTGCGTGGTCGTCGCGACCGCGATAATCTGGTGTTGTTCCGCGGTCGCCGCAATTACGTTATCCTGAACAAGTACCCTTACAACAACGGACACCTGATGATTGTCCCGTATGCCCACGTGCCCTCGCTCCGGGACGCGACCCCCGATACGCTGCAGGAGATGATGGGGCTGGTGGTGCGCAGCGAGGCGGCGCTCCGGGCCGTGTACCGCCCGACCGGCATCAACCTCGGCATGAACCTGGGGCGAAGCGCGGGGGCGGGTATCGAAGGTCATCTACACCTGCATCTCGTCCCGCGCTGGGACGGCGATACCAATTTCATGTCGGTGGTTCACGGGACGCGGGTGATCCCCGAGTCCTTGCAGGCGACCTACCGCCGGTTGCGTCCGCTGTTGCACGAGGGCAGCGGGGGCGCCGGGCGGCCTTCAGGCCGGGGTACCGTCAGCCGTCCGCGGCACCGATCCACGGCACGAGCGGAGCGATGACGGGGGACAGGGACGTGAGGCGCTATCTCATCGAAACCTGGGGATGCCAGATGAACCAGCACGACTCCGAGAAGATGGCGGGCATCCTGGGCGGGCTGGGGTACGAGGCGACGCGGGACGAGCGCGACGCCGACCTGATCCTTCTCAACACCTGCAGCATCCGGGAGAAGGCCGAGAGCAAGGTGTTCGGACGGCTGGGCGAGCTGCGGCGCCTGAAGGACGCGCGTCCCGATCTGATCATTGGCGTGGTGGGTTGCGTGGCCCAGCAGGAGGGGGAGTCGATATTCCGCCGCGCCCCGTATGTCGATCTGGTCATGGGGCCGCGCAATCTGGCGCGGCTCGATTCGCTCATCGAGGAGGCGCGCCGCGAGGGGCGATCGATCGGCTTGGCGCGCGACGATGATCCGATCGTGTTCCCCACCGACACGATCGCGCGCGCCTCGGGCCCGAGAGCCTACGTCACGGTCATGGAAGGCTGCAACAAGGCGTGCACCTACTGCATCGTCCCGTTTACCCGTGGCAGGGAGGTTTACCGGGATCCCGAGGCCATCCTGGCGGAAGTCAGGGAGCTGCCGGCGAAGGGGCACTGCGAGATCGAATTTCTGGGTCAGAACGTGAACGCCTACCACCATGGCGAGCACGATCTGGCATCGCTGCTGCACATGGCCGACCGTGTCCCCGGTGTCCGCCGTCAGCGCTTCACGACCTCGCACCCCGGCCATCTCAAACAGCGGATCATGGACGCGATGAGCGACGTTCCGACAGTCTGCAATCATCTCCACCTGCCGGCGCAGTCCGGGTCCGATCGGGTGCTGAAGGCGATGGATCGCGGCTACACCCGGGCCCGCTATCTCTCCCGGATCGAGTACCTGAGAAAGACGGTCCCCGGTATCACGTTCAGCACCGATCTGATTGTCGGGTTCCCCGGCGAGAGCGACGATGATTTCCAGGCCACGCTTTCTCTCCTGCACGAGGTGGAATACGATCAGGTTTACGCGTTCGCGTATTCCCGGCGGCCCGGCACGGTCGCGGCGCTTCTGAACGATCCGCCCGGGGACGAAGTGAGGCGGGAGCGCCTGCGGACGCTCCTGGCGGTCCAGGAAACGATCCAGAGACGGCGCAACGAAAGCCTGCTGGGCCGCTCTTTCGAGGTGCTCGTGGATGGCCACGGGCGTCTGGACAACGGCCTCATGAAAGGGAGGACACGCTGCAACCGGATCGTGCACTTTCCCGGTCCATCCCGACGGGGCGAGTTCGTCGACGTCAGGATCATCCGCGCCAACGCTCACTCGCTGATCGGCGAATTGCTCGTGGCCCGCGGCGAGAAAGTGGGCACGATGGAACTCGAGATGAAGATCAAAGGGCTGATGATCGACCCGATCACGAACATGCCGATCATCATCCTGCGCGATCCCGGCAGCTCCGCCGTCCTCCCCATCTGGGTCGGGATCTTCGAGGCGAACGCCATCGCCCTTCAGATCGAGAAGATCGTCACACCGCGTCCGATGACGCACGATTTGCTGAAGAGTATGCTGATCAACATGCACGCGACCGTCGAGAAGGTGGTGATCACGGATCTCAAGGACAACACGTTCTATGCTCTCATTTTCCTCAACCACGATGGAAAGGTTGTTTCGATCGATTCGCGTCCCAGCGACGCGATCGCTCTCGCGCTGCGCACCGGATCACCCATTTTCGTCAAGAGCGACGTTATCGAGAAGGCCAAGAACACCGATCTGACCAAGGACGCGGGGGAATCCGAGCGGATCCGCAAGTGGCTTGAGAACCTCGACCCGGACGAGCTGGGCAAATACGAGATGTAAGACAAGCGCTTGCCTGTTAGGTATATCAATAAGCCTTTTAGTATCAATAGTTTATAAACATACAGTTATTCTTCCTTTCGCTCCGGGTATATCTTGACACTCCAAACACCGCTCCAGTATAAAGCCTCATCTCTGGGCCGCTCCCGGACGCCTCCCACGCAAACGGGCCGATCACCCGGGTGCCCTCGATATCGGACGGAGAAGATCGGGACGTGATCCTCGCAATTGCGAATCAGAAGGGCGGTGTCGGCAAGACGACAACCGCCATTAACCTGGCAGCCGCTCTGGCCCAGAAGGGCTTTTCGACCCTTCTTCTCGATCTCGACCCGCAGGGCAACGCCACGCTCTCTTACCTCGACCCCGAGCAGCTCAATCTCTCCGTGTACGAGACCCTCGTGGAGGAGAACCGCACCCTCAAGGACGCGGTCCACAAGACGAACATCAAGATGCTCGATCTCGTTCCCGCGCGTATCAGCCTGGCGAAATTCGAGAGTAAACTCCTCGGCGACATCGATAGTCACTTCAGACTCAAAGACCGGCTCAAATCACTGTCGCGCGATTATCAGTACATCATCATGGATACACCTCCGACACTTGGCCTCCTGACGGTCAATGCCCTCGTCGCTGCGACCCATCTTCTCGTCCCCATTCAGTCGTCCTATTTCGCGCTCGAGGGAACGGACGATCTGCTGGAAACTGTCGAAAAGATCAAGGCAAGACCGAACCCGAGTCTTGAGTTCCTCGGGGTTCTGATCACGATCCACGACAAGAGAACGGTTCTCGGACGCGACATCCGCAACCACATCAAGGAGGTTTTCGGGACGAAAGTATTTCGGACGATCATCTCTCGAAGCATCCGACTGGAAGAGAGTCCGGCGTACAAGGAATCGATCTTCAGTTTCGCACCGAACTCCACCGGCGCCCTCGAATACTACAAACTCTCGGAAGAGGTCATCGGACGTGTCTAAGCAACGCGGCCTGCCCGTTCAGCGAAAGATGCGGCACGACTTTCATTTCGTTGATAACCTGACAGCGGGACCGACACTGGGGATCGGTCGGATGATTCCGCTGGACCTCCTGTTTCCCAATCCCGACAAGCCCCGTCGTTCATTTGGCGACATGGCAGACCTGGTTTCTTGAATCAAGGAGCAATGGGTGCTCGAGCCGGTTCTGGTACGGCCGACGGGCGAGAAGTTTCAGATCATTGCCGGCGAGCGCCGCTACCGCGCCTCGAAGGAGGCAGGGCTGTCCCAGATCCCCTGCGTTGAGATCGACGTGGACGACAGGGGAGTGCTGGAGATCAGCCTGATAGAGAATCTGCAGCGTCGGGACTTGAGCCCGTTCGAAGAGGCCGACGGTCTGTTGAAGCTTTGTGAAAAATTCCTCTATACACACGAGGACGTTGCCAAGAAGCTTGGCAAGTCGCGGAGCTCGATCACGGAAACACTCACGCTGAATCACATCCCTGCTGACCTTCGGGAAAAGTGTCGGCAGGCGAAAATTTTTGCGAGATCAACTCTGCTCCAAATCGCCCGGCAGTCGAACCGCGAGGCGATGAGCAAGATGATTGAGGAGATAAAACTCTCAGGGCTTACTCGAGATGATGTGCGGAAGCTGAAGGACGAGAAAAAGGGTCCGGGGCGGCCAAAGGGATTTGTTTTCCACTTCCGACCTCCCGATAGCAAATTCACCCTCAATTTGAAGTTCAAGCGAGCCGAGGTTTCGAAGGACGAGATCATATCGACCCTTCGAGACCTGATTGAAAGCCTCAACAACTCCTAGACAAGTTGTTGATGTCGGCGCGCCGACATTGCAGTGGCGAGGCAGATCCGATGTGTCGTTTTCCAGGGGCCGTTCGTCCCGGTTGCGTTGGTTGACATAAGATATCTTATCGGACGTTGCCTCTGGGCAGTTCAAGTCATCCGTTGACGGGCCCGGCGTCCCGCCTTAACATCGGAGTGCCCATGCGCCCCCTGGGGATCGACACCATCTGGCGTTATGTCCTCCGTGAAATGATCTCGCCCACCTTCCTCGGGGTGTGTGTCTACGTTCTGGTTTTCCTGATGCAGGCCATCTTCGATCTCGCCGAGCTGGCCATCAAAAGGGACCTTTCGCTCCGCATCGTGGTCACGATCCTTTTCTTCTACATGCCGCGGGTTCTGGAGATGACCATTCCGATGGCCATCCTGCTCGGGGTGCTCGTCGGAATCGGCCGTCTCTCGACTGATAGCGAGGTCATCGCCATGCGGGCGAGCGGCGTGAGCTATTGGAAGATTCTCTACCCGGTGCTGTGTGTCGGCGTGGCGGGTTGGCTTATCTCAAGCTTCTTGATCCTGTGCGTCGAGCCGGGAGCGAATTACAAGCGCCGGCAGGTCTTTTCCAGGCTCATGTATTCGACGGACATGAGGAGGGAGATCAAGCCCCGGGTCTTCTTCGAGGAGATCCCTGGCATGCTCCTGTATGCCGACGAGGTCCGTGAGGGCGGCGATTTTCTCGAGAAAGTCTTCCTCTATCAGAGCGAGGAAGGCGGCAAGGAGTTGGTCACCGTCGCCAGGCGATCGCAGATCGATTACGACAAGCAGACCGGTATCGCCCGATTCTATCTTGAGAGCGGTGTCACTCACAGCACCACGCCCACGGACGCTGACAGCTACCAGGTCAGCAGCTTCGAAAAACAGATGATCGTCAAGGAGCCGGACGAGTCTTTCAAGCTCCGCAGCAGCCTCCTCAACCGGCCGGCACCCAGGAATTATCACGAGCAGAGCCTTTCCGATCTGACGCTCTCGATCATGCACGCCGGTACGATCGAGCACGCCGAGACCCGCGCCAGGATGATCGGCAACATTCTGGCGATCATGCACGAGCGGTTTGCCCTGCCCGTGGCGTGCCTGGTGTTCGCTATCCTTGGAGTGCCACTGGGCATCATGAATCGTCGAGGCGGCAAGGCGTCGGGTTTCACCCTGAGCATCGGAATTTCCGTCATTTACTGGATCCTCTTTTTGGCTGGCCAGAACTTCGTCAGCCAGGGCAAGCTCTCCCCGTATGTCGGACTGTGGATAGGTAATGCTCTCCTGGGTAGCCTGGGGATCGCCCTTTTCCTGCTTCGCGAGCGATCCGAGGGGCTGCAGCTTTCGGTTCTCGTGCCCACCCGGCTCCAGCGAACCCTGGCAGCTCTGCGCAGGAGGAGGGATAGAGAATGGGAGGTCCGAACCGAAGCAGCAGGTGGTCCCGCAACACGACCCGCTGCCACCGCGAACCGCGCAGGCGCGGAGACACGCCGAACAGTCGCCCGCATGCAAGGGCCGGGTCCCACGAAAAGGCGTCCACTCCGCGCCGTGGTCCCCGGCGATCCTCCGGACGGCATCGATTTGGACGATGACGTCGAGGAGGAGGACGAGTCCGCTCGTGGGCTCACTCGCCGCCTGCGTTTTCTGCTGTGGGGCGGTTTGGGCGCCCTGATCATCGGCTTGATGTTGGCCTCGAACAACCCGTCACTTCCAGTGCCTTTCCTGCTCGTCGGCCTGATCTTGCTGGCGCTCTTCCTGATATTCCGGACCACGCTCGACCGTTACATCCTCGGGCGTTTCGGGACGATCCTGTCCGGCTGCGCCCTGACCTTCTACACGCTGTTCGCGGTCTACGAGCTCGTGAATCTTCTCGATGACCTGGTGGAACACAATCTGCCGTTCTCCCTGGTGCTCTCCTACCTGAAGTACCGCTCCCCCTGGATCATTTCTCAGGTTCTGCCGATGTCCTGTCTAGTGGCGACCTTCCTGGCCGTAGGAATCATGTCGCGGTTCAATGAGGTCACCGCCCTCAAAGCGAGCGGTACGAGCATCTACCGCATCGTGGCGCCGGTCCTGATTGTCACCGTGGCAATCTGCGCCATCGCCTATGTCAACCAGGACTACCTGGAGCCCCACTCCAATCAGCGCGCCGCGCAGGTCAAAGATGTGATCAGGGGAAGGAGTCCCCGAAGCTACATCCGGACCTACATCCCGTCTCCCGTGCCTGTCCTGGCGTCTCCGGGCAGCGGAGAGTTCCAGGGGTTCTCCGCCTATCAGCTGGACCAGTCCACCTTCGACATTCAGCAGCGCATCTACGCGCGCAGCGCCTCATTCACCCAGGGTCATTGGGTGCTCAGGTACGGCTGGACGCGGGATTTCCGTGGAGGGCAGGAATCGTTCGAAACATTCGCCGAAAAGACCTTTGACTTTCCCGAGGGGCCGGGTTACTTCATCAAGGAGTGGAAGTCCCCCACCCAGATGAATGTTGCGGAACTCAAGAAATTCGTCAACGATTTGAAGCGGAGGGGTTACGACGTTCAGGAGCTGACGGTCGACCTGTATGACAAGACCTCGCTCCCCCTGGTGTCGCTGACGATGGTCATCCTGGGGATCCCGTTCTGCTTCCGGTTGGGAAAGCGCGGCTCCTTGTACGGCATCGGGGTCGCCGTCTTTTTCGTGGCGGTTTTCCTGGTCGTCTTCTCCACCACGAATGCCCTCGGAGGCATCGGTCTGATGCCCCCGTTCCTGGCGGCCTGGGCACCCAACGTCCTGTTCGCGGGAGCAGGGGTCTACCTCCTGCTCAAGACGAACACCTGAGTCTCCGGATCACCGGCGCTCGAACAGCGCCCTCTCCGCCTCATAACGAACAGCCTGCGCCTCGTCGGTTCCCGCGATCGCCTTCAGCTCCTGCTCGACCTCCGGGCGGTTCGGCCAGGCGGCAACGGCAGCGACCGCCTGCACGCGCACCGCCTCGTCCTGATCGTTCCGCGCCTTCTCCAGGACGGCGGCGAGCGTAGCACGAGCCTCGTCGAGGACCTCGTCCTCGAGTCGGCCGGCGGAGAAGACCTGTGCGATCACACGCAGCGAGTCGGCGCGCAGCACAACCGAACGCGAGTTCAGCAAGAGCAGGAGCCGCGCAAAGATCGCCGGGTCCCCGGCGTGCAGCCGTTCGATTTCCTGGAGCGAGGCCTCGGTCAGGAACGGGTTGTCGCCTGCGAGGAAACTCTTCAGGGCGTCGATCTGGCTTACCGGATCACGCGCGGTGACCTCTGCCAGGCGGCGGATCGCCCCGAGGATGATTTCCGGTCCCTCGGCGGGGAGGGTCATCCTGCCGTCGCGTTCGTGGAACAGGGTGAACAGATCCTTGTTCTTCAGGCGGGCCTTCTTGCGTCTGACCTGCCTGCCATAGGGAACCAGGAACAGGATCTCCTGCTGACCGTCGGGGAAAACAATCAGATCCTCACCCGGCCGGCGGGAGAAGTTGAAATCGCGGAAGGCGATTCTCAGGCTCGGCAGTCCGGCGGTGCCCTTCAGGGACTCCTGCACTTCGACGATGGCGTACTTCAGGCTGCCGCTGCGAATCCGCACGAGGGTCACCAGATCCGACCGGGCAATCATCTGGAACAGGTTGAGCTTCTCCGGCTCGGGACCCAGCTGGGCGGAAGCGCCCCGGAAACCCAGCAGAAGAACCGCCAGGCACACGACCGCCCGCTGTTTCAGGCGTCCAGCAGCGGGAACCCGCTTCAAGGCCTCTCCCCGTGGCCGAGTGTCTTCAGACGCTGGCGCAGATCGGCTTGATCGGGCTTCAGTCGCAGCGACTGCTCGAAGGCGTCGATCGCCTCGTCCTTCCGGCCGAGGCGGAGATAGACCTCTCCCAGCAAGGACTGGAGATCGGCGTCCCCCGGCACCTGGCGGGATCCCGCGGACAGGATCTCGGCGGCCTCCTGGTGTTCGCCTCTGCCGCTCAGCGACCGCGCCAGGTTGAGGTATGCGGGTGCGTAGGCGCGGTCGATGCTCAACGCCCGGCGCAGCTCGGACTCCCCTTCCTCCACCTTCCCGCGCTTGAGGAGCGCGAGACCGAGGTTGTGGTGCGCGTCGACGTACTCGGGATCGAGGGCGATCGCCTTCCGGTAGGCGGCGAGCTCCTCCTCGATCCGCCCGAGCTTGCCGTAGACGGCCCCCAGATTGTTCTGCGCCGACGCATCGAGCGGATCGGCGGCGACCGCCTTTTCCAGTTCGAGGCGTGCCTGTTCGAACCGCCCGAGCGTAAAGAGAAGCCCGCCATAGTTCGTGCGCACCGCCGCGTTCTGCGGGTCGCGCTGCAGGGCGTTGCGGAACTGCTCCGCCGCTTCCTTCAGCGCGCCCGTCTGCTCCAGCACCAGTGCCAGGTTGCTGTAGGCGCCCGTGAACTCCGGGTCGGCCTCGATGGCCTTGCGGAACGAGGCCATCGCGTCCTGCGTCCTCCCCTGCTCCTTGTAGATGAGGCCAATGTTGTTGTGCGCCTCCGCGTACTCGGGGTCGATGCCCACAACCTTGAGGTATTCCCCGAGGGACTCTTCGCGGCGTCCGAGACGGTCGTAGAGGATCCCCAGGCTGTTGTGCGCGTCGGTGAAGTTTGGTTCGTACTGCAGGGCCGTTCGGAAATGCTTCTCCGCCTCCGCGTACTGCTTCTGCTCCATGGCGATGTTGCCCAGGAGGTTCTCGGCATCTTTGGATCGTGGCTGGTGGGTTGAGTATTCGTCGAGAATCTTCGTGGCGGCCCGGTAGTCCTTCTTCTTGAACAGGGCCCGCGCGATGTTGATGCGGGCGATGCCCAGGTCCTCCGAGGCGTGGATCGCCTGCTGGAATTCGGCGATCGCGTCGTCGTACTTGCCCTGATTGAGCAGGATCATGCCGCGGTTGTTGTGGGAATTGGCGGTGTCCTGGCGCAGGTAGCCGAGCGATTCGAGCTTCTGCTTCAATTCCTGGTCACCTTGCGGATCAAGGGACGAGGGCGCCCCCGGGGCGCCGGGGGCGGCTGCGCCTTGGGCGGGCGCACTGGGAGCTGCGGTCGAGGCGATCGTCCCGGTCTCGTAGGAGGGCACATAGCGAATTGCATGCGCCTGCAGGAACGCCGGGTCGAAGGCGTCCAGGATCGGCCTCCCATCCATGTCCTCCGCGACCGGCAGCCCGAGGAGCGCCAGGAGCGTCGGAGTGATGTCCAGGACCGAGGCCTCCTGCAAGTCATGGTGCTTGCGGAACGGCGGGCCGCACAGGATCACAATGCCGTACTTGCGGTGCCAGTCGGCCGCCTGGCCGAAACCAATGCGTGAATCGGTGAGCGGGCGATTCTCTCCCGTCCGAAAGCCGTGGTCCGAGCAGATGATCACCGCCGTTTCCGGTCCGGCCGCCGCCACCAGCCGTCCGACGAGCTCGTCGGCGTGACGGTAATACTCGTCCACGGCGCGGCCGAAACGCTGCTGGTCATCCCGATCGACACCGGGCAGGAGCGGCGGCGCGTAACGCATGAACAGATGGGCGACCGTATCAGTCCCTTCCAGATAGACCGCCTGAAAATCGGGATGGTAACGCTCGCGAAGAGCCAGACTGATGGTGGTGTACGTGTCACCGGCCGCCAACAGCGTCTTGAGATCATCGATGAGCCTGTTCTGCTCGGGAGGCAGCGATGCGGGGTCCGGCGGGAGACGGACGTAGCGCGCCACCTCGCCCGTCCCGATGGTCTCCGGCGCGACGGTGAGCGACGCCACCAGGTCGCCCAGTTCGGCTGGATACACCTTCCCTTCGCGCGCCTGGTCGTGCGCCACGCTGGCTCCGAAGAGCTGGTAGGCGACCCGGTCCGACACGATGAATCCATGGACTTTCTCCGCCGGAAAGCTGGCCCACCACCCGGCCACCCCCACGCTCAGCCCGTTTTCGCTGAGCATGTTCCAGATCGCCTTGGTCCTTCTCAGACTCGAGGTGACCGGCACCCGCTCACCGTCGCGTCCCGTGGTCGCCAGAAAGTCGATGATGCCATGACGCGAGGGCTGCACGCCGGTCGCGATGCTGGTCCAGATGACCGGCGAAAGCATCGGCGTGATGCTGTGGAGCCGGCCCCGCACGCCTGACCGCGCCAGACGCGCGAGGTTCGGCAACCGTCCGGCCTCGACCAGCGGGTCGATGATGTTCCAGTCGGCCCCGTCCAGGCCGATCAGAAGCGCCTTCGTTCCGGTGGCACGACGCTGGGGCTCCCCCTCGGACACGAGGGATGAGCGAATGCGCACACTGCCGACATCAAACGACAGGAGCTCCAGGCCCGCCATCCGGAAGCGCTCGGCCAGAGTCTGACCGAGGGCGGAGCGGAGATCCTCGATGCGCGCCCCCGAGATATCCGCGTAATCCGCGGCGCCGATGGCCGTGCGCAGGGCATCCTGGACCCAGCGCTCGAGGACGATCTCATAGACCGGACCGACCGCGCGGTGCACCTCCAGCACACGCTGGGGGTCGAGACGGTAGCGGATCGTCCCGCTGGCGGTGATCTCAATCCCCTCGTGGGTGACCAGGGCGAGCCTGTCGCGCCCGCCGGCCCGGAACGACAGGGTGACGGGTTCCAGGGGGTAGCGGCTGATCCGCAGGAGTCCCGGTGGTGCGAGGTGCCACCCGGCGCCCAGAACACGGGGCCGCAGGACATGAATGGGCGAGTCGAGGACGGCCGGCCCGCCCTGCTGATCGGTCCGCGTGATCCCGCTCAGGAGCCAAGCCGCCACCAGCAGGAGACCCAGGCCCAACGGCACCCTGCGTCTCCTGATGGACTCGAAGATCATGGACGTGCGCGCGTGCGTCCTCTCAGGTCCCTTCGGACCAGCTGGACAGGTAGGCCTGTTGCTCCGACGTCAGGGCGTCGATGCGGATGCCCAGGCTCTGGAGCTTCAGACGCGCGATCTCACGATCGATGGCGGGCGGCACCGGGTGCACCAGACGCTGAAGCCCCCTGCCATCCCGGGCCAGGTATTCCGCCGACAGCGCCTGGTTCGCGAACGACATGTCCATGACCGCGGCCGGATGCCCCTCGGCGGCCGCCAGGTTGATCAGCCGCCCCTCCCCGAGCAGATTGATCCGACGACCGGAGGGAAGTGTGTACTGATCGACATAGTCGCGCAGACGCTGCGCGCGTCCGCCGGCCAGGTCGTGCAGGGTCGGTATGTCGATCTCGACATTGAAGTGGCCGGAATTGGCGAGGACCGCGCCGTCTTTCATGGTCTCGAAGTGCCGGCGACCCAGGACGTGCTTGTCGCCGGTCAGCGTGATGAAGATGTCGCCGAGCCGCGCCGCTTCGTCCATCGGCATCACCTGGTAGCCATCCAGCGCGGCCTCGAGCGCCTTGACGGGGTCGATCTCGGTGACGATGACGAGGGCCCCGAGGCCGCGAGCGCGCATGGCAACCCCCCGCCCGCACCAGCCGTACCCGGCAATCACCACGTTCAGCCCCGCGATGAGAAGATTGGTGGCCCGGATGATGCCGTCCAGGGTGCTCTGCCCTGTGCCGTAGCGATTGTCGAAGAAATGCTTGGTCATGGCGTCGTTGACGGCGATGATCGGGTACGCCAGCACGCCCTCCTTGGCCATGCTGGTCAGCCGCACGACGCCGGTCGTCGTCTCTTCCGTGCCTCCGATAATCCCGGGCAGGGGGTCACGCTGACGCGAATGCAGGACCGACACCAGGTCGGCCCCGTCATCCATCGTCAGGTGCGGCCCCCCCTCGAGGGCCTGGAGGATGTGGCGGTAGTAGGTCTCATTGTCCTCCCCCTTGATCGCGAACACCTGAATGCCGTGATGCGCCACCAGCGATGCGGCGACATCGTCCTGGGTGGACAGCGGGTTGCTGGCGCACAGGCGAACTATGGCGCCGCCCGCGGCGAGGGTCACAGCCAGGTTGGCGGTCTCGGAGGTCACGTGCAGGCAGGCGGCCAGTCGCAACCCCTTGAGCGGTTTCTCTCTCGCGAAGCGCTCACGGATGCTACGCAGGACCGGCATCTGTCCGTCGGCCCAGTCGATCCGCGTGCGGCCCTTCGCCGCCAGACCGATGTCCTTCACGTCGCCCTGCGTGGCGTCCATGGCCTCACCCTCCCCGGCGCCCCGCGCCGTCTCGTTACGCGCGGACCGCCTTGCGGAGGATCTCGGCCTTGTCGATTTTCTCCCAGGTGAATCCTGCATCAGCTCCAGCTCGCGAATGATCTCCAGCGGGCTCAGGTCGAAATGCTTATTGACCAGCAGCTCGATGGTCGAAACCGGGATGCGCTCGGTGCCGAAGGTCTCGACAAAGACGGAGACCGGCTTGCGGATGCCGATCGCGTAGGCCACCTGGATCTCGCAGTGGCTGGCGAGCCCGGCGGCGACGATGTTCTTGGCGATGTAACGCGCCATATAGGCCGCCGACCGATCGACCTTGGTCGGGTCCTTCCCCGAGAACGCACCGCCGCCGTGGTGCGCGTAGCCGCCGTAGGTGTCGACGATGATCTTGCGCCCCGTCAGGCCCGTGTCCCCCTGCGGGCCCCCGATGACGAAGCGCCCGGTGGGGTTGATATGGATCCGCGTGTTCCGGTCGCGCAGCTCTTCGGGGATGACGGCGCGTATCACGTGCTCTTCCAGCTCACGGCGCAGTTCGTCCGTGCCGACGGATGGAGCGTGCTGGGTCGACACCACCACGGTGTCGATCCGGATCGGCCGCCCGTTCTCGTACTGCACGGTCACCTGCGACTTTCCGTCGGGGCGGAGGAACGGCAGGCGGCCCGACCGGCGCATCTCGGAGAGCCGCCGCACCAGGCGGTGCGCCATGTCGATCGGCATCGGCATGAGCTCCGGCGTCTCCTTGCAGGCGAAACCGAACATCATCCCCTGATCGCCGGCGCCGCCGGTGTCCACGCCCATGGCGATGTCGGGAGACTGTCTGTCGATCGAAGTGATGATGGAGCAGGTATCGCAGTCGAAACCATATTTGGCACGCGTGTAACCCACGTCCCGGATGGTCTCCCGCGTGATCGCCGGAACGTCCACGGTCGCCTGGGTGGTCATCTCGCCCGCCACGAAGACGACACCCGTGGTGACCAGGGTCTTGATGGCCACCCGGGAATGTGGGTCGCCGGTCAGGGCGGCATCCAGGAGGCCATCCGATATCTGATCGGCCAGCTTGTCCGGATGGCCCTCCGTCACCGATTCGGAGGTGAACACAGATCGACCCTTTGCCATACGCCTCGCCCTCGCCACGCGCGCGATCGTCACGGGAGCCTGGATCGCGGAAAGGCCCGAGAATACGGGAGTTCCGGTGCGAAAGTCAACGAAATCTTACAGCGCCCTTACCCAGCAGATCCTCCAGGGCGACCGTCAGGTCGCGGCTGGGAGACACCTTCAGGGCGGCCCCCGCCTTGAGGGTCGCCCGGAAGCCGCTCGGCTGCGTCACTTCGAGATAGACCTGGCAGGGTCCCGGGCGCTCGCGCAGAAGATCGCGGACGCGACCCACCTCGGATTCCTGGAGCCCGGACGCGGGAATGGCGATGATGATCTCCTTGGCCCTCTCCTCGGCCTGCTCGAGCGGCAGGAAGGTCTCGGCGATGAGCCGCCGCTGCTCCTCCGCGATCTCGACGTTCCCCGTCACCAGGAGCGCGGCCTCGTCCTCGATCAGGCCGCGCTGCCGCGCGTACGCCTCCGGGAAGACCACGACTTCGACCGATCCCTCCAAATCCTCCAGGTTGAACACGGCCATCGCGTCGCCCCGTCGGGTCTTGCGTCTCTTCAGCGCCGACACGATACCGGCGAGCGTGGCCCTCCCGGGTCTCGAGACCTCCTTGAGGGAGCCGGTGGTGTGGGTGACCAGACCCGCCAGCCGCGCGGCGTATTCCCGGAACGGATGGCCCGCCATGTAGAACCCGAGAGTCTCCTTCTCTCGGGCGAGCAGCTCCTTCTCCGACCATTCCGGCGCCGGTCGCAGGGTAGCGGCCGCGGGCGCCGCGGCCCCAGCCGTGGCGAACAGCCCCGCCTGCCCGCTCTCTCTGTCTCGCGTCGCCTTCTGGCTCGACTCGATGGCGGCGTCCAGGGCCGCGCACAGGGTCGCCCGGTTCGGTCCAAGTCCCTCCAGCGCCCCGGCCTTGACAAGGGACTCGAGGGTCCGTTTGTTGACCGTCCGCAGATCGATCTCACGGCACAGCGCCGCGAGGGAGCCGAACGGCCCGACCCGTTGACGCGCCTCGACGAGGGCGCGCGCCGCCCCCTCGCCCACGTTCTTCACCGCGCCCAGCCCGAAGCGGATGCCTTCCGCCTCGACGGTGAAATCCACCCCCGAGCGGTTGACGTGCGGCGGCAGGACGGCGATTCCCATGTCTCGGCACTCGGCGATGTACTTGACCACGTTGTCGGTGTTGTCCTTCTCGGCGGTCAGCAGGGACGACATGAAATGGCGCGGGTAGTGGGCCTTCAGCCAGGCGGTCTGGTAGGCAATCAGCGCGTAGGCGGTGCTATGGGCCTTGTTGAAGCCGTAGCCGGCGAAATACTCCATCAGCTCGAAGATGCGCCGCGCTTCCCTCTCGCCCACCCCGCGCGTCCTGCAGCCCTTGATGAACTTGTCGCGCTGGGCCGCCATGACGTCCTTTTTCTTCTTGCCCATGGCACGGCGCAGGATGTCGGCCTCGCCCAGGGTGAACCCGGCGAGGCGGGAGGCGATCTGCATCACCTGCTCCTGGTACACGATGACGCCGTAGGTGACTCCCAGGATCTCTTCAAGCTGCGGCACGATGTACTCGATCGTCTTGCGGCCGTGCCGGCGCTCGATGTAGTCGTCGATCATCCCCGATCCGATCGGGCCGGGCCGGAACAAGGCGTTCAGGGCGATCAGGTCGTCGAAGCGATCAGGCTTGAGCTTGCGCAGGATGTCCTGCATCCCCGACGACTCAAACTGGAACACCCCGGCGCTGCGGGCGGCCTGGAAGCACGCGTAGGTCTCGGGGTCGTCGAGGGGCAGCCCGGCGATGTCGACTTCGGCTCCCTCGTCCTGACGCAGGCGGGCCACGCAATCGTGCACCAGCGTCAGCGTCTTGAGGCCGAGAAAATCCATCTTGAGCAGGCCGATGCTGCCGATCTCGTCCATGGCGTACTGCGTGACGATCTCGTCGTCTCGCGTGCGCGCCAGGGGCGAGTATTCGACGATCGGCCGCGGCGAGATCACCACGCCCGCGGCGTGCACGGAGGCGCGACGGGTCAGTCCTTCCAGACGCCGCGAGACGTCCAGGAGCTGCCGGACGCGATCGTCCTTCTCGTGCATCTGACGCAGCGCCGGGACCTGGCCGATCGCCTTGTCGATGGTCATGTCCGGCTCCGAAGGGATCATCTTGGCGATCCGGTCGCAGTCACCGTAGGGCACGTCGAGACCCCGGCCCGCGTCCCTGATGACCGCTTTCGCGCCCATCGTCGCAAAGGTGATCACCTCCCCCCGCCCGCGGATACAGAAATCGATGTCGATGTCGGGCATGGTGACGCGCTCGGGGTTGAGGAACCGCTCGAACAGGAGACCGTAGCGCAGCGGATCGATGTCCGTGATTCTGAGACAGTAGGCCACCAGCGAGCCGGCGGCCGAGCCGCGCCCCGGCCCGACCGGGATGCCGCGATCGCGCGCGTACTTGATGAAATCCCACACGATCAAAAAATAGCCGGCGAAGCCCATCCGGATCACCATGTCGATCTCGCTGGCCAGACGGCTGCGGTACATCTCGATCGACGCGTTCAGCCCTCCCTTCGTCTCAAGAGCCGTCCAGACGCGGAGCCTCTCCTCGAAGCCGCGTTCGGTCACCTCGCGGAAGTACTCCTCGACCGAGCGCCCCTCGGGCACCTTGAAGTGGGGCAGCAGGTTGCCGCCCCTCTCCAGGACGAGATGACAGCGTTCGGCGACCCGCAGCGTATTCTCGGCGGCCTCGGGCAGATCCTTGAACACCCCCCACATCTCTTCCGGAGACTTGAAATAATGCTCCTGGGTAAAACGCATGCGTTCGGCGTCCTTCACCGTCTTCCCGGTCTGGATACAGATCAGGATGTCGTGCGCGAAATGGTCGTCGCGGCTCAGGAAGTGGCAATCGTTGGTCGCCAGCAGCGGGATATTCAGTCGCCGCCCCATCGGCACGAGAACCTCGTTGACCGCCCTCTCCTCGGCGATCCCCTGGTCCTGGATCTCCAGGTAGAAATTCTCCGCACCGAACAGATCGCGGTACTCGCAGGCCACCCGCTCCGCGTCGGCCCGGCGTCCCGCGAGGATCAGCTGCGGGATCTCTCCGCCCAGACAGGTCGAGGTGGCGATGAGGCCGTCTTTGTGCCGCGCCAGAATCTCCCGGTCGATGCGCGGCCGGTAGTAGTACCCCTCGAGGAACCCGGCGGTGGACAGGCGCATCAGGTTTCTGTAGCCCTCCTCGTCGCGGGCCAGCAGGAGGAGATGGTGGTAGGGTTTCCTGCCCGGACCGGGTGGCGTACGGTCGGTGCGATTGCCGGGGGCCATGTAGGTCTCGCAGCCCAGGATCGGCTTGATCCCCGTCTCGGCGGCCGCCTCGAAGAACGGGATGGCGCCGAACAGGTTGCCATGGTCGGTCATCGCCAGCGCCGGCATCTCGAAGCGGGCGGCCTGCTCGACGAGCTCCTCCAGCTTGGAAGCCCCGTCCAGCAGGGAGAACTGCGAGTGGTTGTGCAGGTGCACGAAGCTCGTTCGGGCCATCCCCTTCCCGTCCTCACTCCCACTCGATAGTGGCGGGCGGCTTGCTGCTGACGTCATAGACCACGCGGTTGACCCCGCGCACCTCGTTGACGATCCGCGCGCTCACCTTCGCCAGGAACTCCTGGGGCAGGCGGGTCCAGTCCGCGGTCATGAAATCGTCCGTGGAGACCGCGCGGAGCGCCACCACGTTCTCGTAAGTCCTGCCGTCCCCCATCACGCCGACCGATCGAACCGGCAGGAGAACCGCGAACGCCTGGGAGGTCTTCTCGTACAGCCCTGCCGCCCGCAGCTCCTCGATGAAGATCGCGTCCACCTCGCGCAGAACGTCGAGACGCGGGCGGGTCACCTCCCCGATCACCCGCACGGCGAGTCCCGGCCCTGGAAAGGGGTGGCGCATCAGGATGCGGTCATCGAGGCCGAGCTCGCGGCCGACCTTCCTCACCTCGTCCTTGAACAGCTCCCGCAGGGGCTCCACCAGCTTCAGGTGCATGACGCTCGGCAGACCACCGACGTTGTGGTGCGTCTTGATGACCGCCGACGGTCCCTTGAAGGACGTCGACTCGATGAGGTCCGGGTACAGCGTCCCTTGCGCCAGGAACTCGGCCCGGCCCAGATCCCTGGCCGCCTCCTCGAACACTTCGATGAACCCGCGGCCGATTACACGCCGCTTCTCCTCGGGGTCCACGACGCCCTCGAGCGCCGCGAGGAAGCGGTCGGCGGCATCGATGCGCCGGACCTTCAGGTGGACCACGCGGTCGAAGGTCTCCAGCACCGCCTCGGCCTCGTTCTTGCGCAGGAGCCCGTTGTCCACGAACAGGCAGTGCAGCCTGACGCCGATGGCCCGGTGAATCAGGAGCGCTGCCACCGCCGAGTCCACCCCCCCGCTCAGGCCGCCCAGGACCCGGCCGTCGCCGACGCGCTGGCGAATGTCCGCGGTCGCCGCTTCGATGAAGGTGGCGATGCGCCAGGCGCCCGTGCAGCCGCAGACGCCGTACAGAAAATTTCGCAGGATGTCCCGGCCGCGCTCCGTGTGGGCCACCTCCGGATGGAACTGGATGGCGTGGAAGCGCCGCGCCGTGTCGGCGATCGCTGCGCAGCCGGAATTGGTGCTGGTGGCGGTGGTCTCGAACCCGGGCGGGGTCTCCAGGACTTCGTCCCCGTGGCTCATCCACACCTTCTGTCCGGCCGGCAGGTCCTGGAACAGCCCCCCGGGCCGCGCCACGCGAATCTCAGCCGGTCCAAACTCACGCTGTGGCGCGCGAACCACCCTGCCGCCGAGCTGATGGGCCATGAGCTGCATGCCGGGGCCGTCCACGGAATCGGGGCCGCCCGACAGGATCAGACCCCGTGCGCCGCGCAGCCGGTCGATCGGCGCGTCGAACGGCACGAGCTCGCTGTACACGTTGAGCTCCCGCACACGACGGGCGATCAGCTGGGAGTACTGCGCCCCGAAGTCCAGGACGATGACGGTTTCGCGGGTCCCGGGCCGATGCCGGCCGGGCTCCTCCGTACGGCTCATGCGCGTCTCCCGGCGCGGCGGCCGACCCCGTGCACCAGGCGCTCCACGGCGTTCGCGGGATCCTTCGCCCCCTGTCCCTTCAGCTCGCGATCCATTTTCAGACACAGGCGCAGCGCGTCGCGCAGGTCGTCGACTCTCGCCCCGCCGATCTCCCGGGCGAAGCGCTCGATGCGGCCCCGATCGATCCCGTAGACCTGCGTGGCCTCGCGGGGCGCGAGACGGCGCGCCCCGGCGACCTGCGCCCTGAGCGCGTTGCGGAAGTACCAGGACAGACCTCCCAGAAGCTTGATCGCGTCCTCTCCCGAGTCCAGGAGGGCGCGCGCAATTCCGAGAGCCTCTCCGGTCTCGCCGCGCGCCGCGTGGGCCGCCAGCCGGAACGCGTCCTCGACGCGTGGCACATCGGCGAGCAGCGACAGATCGGCCGCTTCGACGGGGCGCGGGCCACCCAGGGAGGTCATCAATTTCTCCAGCTCCGCCTCCACCCTTCCCAGCCCCGCCCCCGCCAGACCTTCCGCCACCGCCGAGGCGAGATCGGCGCTGATGCCGAAGCCGCGGCCGCGCAGCCGGTCCCGAATCCAGGCGGCGGTGCGCGCCTCGTCCAGGGGCCGGCAGTCGACTCGGGCGGCGTGCTCCAGTAGAGTCCGGTAAACGGCGCGCCGCCGGTCGAATCCCGTATCGCTGAAGACCAGGCAGCTCTTCGGGTTCGGCGCCCGCAGATAGGCCTTCAGGAGCTCCGCCGAGTCGGAGCGCAGAGCATCGGCCTGGCGGACGACAATCAGACGCCGGCCGCCGCCCATCGGGTAAGTGGCGGCGTGGTCGAGGATCGCCGCCAGAGAGGTCTCAGCGCCGCGCAGCGACTCACGATCGATCGACAGCGCCTCCCTGGGCAGGACCGATTCCTCCAGCGAGCGGATCCCCGCCTCGTGGAAGTACTCCTCCTCGCCTTCGAACAGGTAGGCGGGCGCGACCACACCGCGCTGGAGGCTCTCCCGGAACTGGACGAAGGTCAGCGGCGCCGACACGGTGAGCTCAGAATCCCTCCAGGATCGACGTCACGACGCTTTTGGAAAAGTCGGCCGCGACATCGTCGATCGCGACGATCTCCTGGTCGATGAACCCGTTGGGGTTCGTGGGGAGGTCATACTGCCTCTTGAACAGGAAATGGTTGTCCTCCCAGAGGACCTTGTCCGTGGAGGTTTCGCTCAAGGTCACGTGGGCCGTGACCAGGATCTCGTAGCGGGTGGCGCGCCCCTGCTGGCTGATGACCACCGGAGTGACCGTGTAACTCAGGATCTCGCCGCGCAGCACCGCCTGCGCCCCCTCTTCCTTGGGCGTGATGCGCACCCGGCCGCGCGTCGAGAACTCGTCGATGACGTGCTCGGTGACCCGCTGCTCGAGCTCCGGACGGTTGGTGCGGTTCACGAAGGTCGGAATGCCGATGGTCTTGATGGCGGGCGGCAGTGTGCTGGTGTGGCCCGCCAGGTGGTACCCGCAGCCGCACAGGAGCGTCGCGGCCAGGGTGACGATCACGGTGATGCGCGCCCGCCCGCAATGCGGCCCGGAGGATCCCGGAGTCCGATCGGAACCGCGCGCCGGTGTCATCGGACACATTATAGATGATGCGGGCGCCGGCTCCCTAGGAGCCGCTCCTCGTACTGAGACAGGCTCCCCACTATCCGACGACGATGTTCAGGAGCTTCCCCTGCAGGTAAATCGTCTTGCGCACGGAGCGGCCCTCGAGGTGCGCGGCCACCTTGAGATCGGCTCGGGCGCGCGCCAGCGCCTCGGACTCGGTCAGGGACGGCGGGACGAGTAGCCGGCCGCGCAGACGGCCGTTCACCTGGACGGCGATCTCCACCTCGTCCTCCACCAGCCAGCGCGCCGACGCCGCGGGCCACGGCTGGCGCACCGCGCTTCCCTTCCCCCCGAGACTCTCCCACAGCTCTTCCGAGAGGTGCGGGGCGAAGGGCTGCAGGAGCAGCGCCATCACCATGCCGGCCTCCTTGACGTACGGGCGATCCTCCTCCGCCTCGTCCCGGACGAACTCCTGCAGCGCGTTGAGGAGCTCCATGAGGGCGGCGATCGGGGTGTTGAGGTGAAGCCTCCTGTCGATGTCGACGGTGATGCGGTCGATCGTCTGGTGCACGCGCCGCCGCAACGCGGCCCGGCGGGCGTCGGACGCGCCGTCGCCATCTTCCGGCAGTCGCGCCTCGGCACATTCCGCGGCGCGCGGCATCAGCAGCCGCCAGAGCCTCTCCACGAACCGGAAGCACCCCTCGACTCCCTGCTCGTTCCACTCCAGGTCCTTTTCCGGCGGGGCGGCGAACAGCGTGAACAGCCGCGTGGTATCGGCGCCGTACCGCCGCACCATGTCGTCCGGGTCGACCACGTTCCCTTTCGACTTGGACATCGCCGTGCCGCCCTTGAGCACCATCCCCTGGCAGAGAAGATGGGCGACCGGCTCGTCGATCTTCAGGAGGCCGAGATCGCGCAGCACCTTGGCAAAGAACCGGCAGTAGATGAGGTGCAGCGTGGCATGGGTGATCCCGCCGACGTAGAGATCGATCGGAAACCAGGAAGCGATGATCTCCGGGTCGAAGGGCGCCCGGTCATTGCGGGGATCGCAGTAGCGGTAGAAGTACCAGGAGGAATCGACGAAGGTGTCCATGGTGTCGGTCTCGCGTTTCGCGTTCGCGCCGCAGCGCGGACAGCGTGCGTTCAGGAACGACGCGACGCGCGCCAGCGGCGACCCGCCCTCCCCCGTGAGCGGAACATCTTCGGGCAGCACGACCGGCAGGTCCGCCTCCGGCACCGGCACGATGCCGCATCGATCGCAGTAGAGGATCGGGATCGGGGTCCCCCAGTAGCGCTGCCGCGAGATCCCCCAGTCGAGCAGCCGGTACTGCACGGCAGCGCGGGCGAACCCGCCCTTCTCGCCCGTCTCGAGCATCGTTCTCCGGGCCTTCGCCGAGTCCATGCCGGTGAACGGTCCGGAGGCGACCAGCACGCCGTCCTCGATCACCGGGGCCGTCACGGCCTGTGCGGCGGGCG
>QHXY01000058.1:7442-13494 GCA_003223145.1 Acidobacteriota bacterium | reverse complement strand
TTGACGACCGGACCTCTGTCGGCTCAGACCACAAACCCGATGCCGGTGCAATTCGGCGGCAACATCGAGCTCAGTGTGGGACAGCCGGCATCTCTGCCACAGGTGGAACCGACCATCGCCGTGAACCCGAAGGACCCCAAGAACCTCGTAGTGGGCTATTTCGGCAGGACGTCCGCTAAGAGCGCCCACCCCTGCTCCATTGTTTTCACGACAGACGGAGGGGCGACCTGGATCCCGGCCGGGACCACACCGCTCGCGGCCGAAGTGGACGATTGCTTCGATCCATCGCTGGCCGCGGACGCCCGCGGGAACTTTTATTACTCGTACCTGGATATCCGCATAGATCCCCAGGGAAACTCCATCCCCGACATCCGGGTGGCCCGATCGACAGACGGCGGCCGAACCTTCTCCCAGTCCTCGGTGGCGGTCATGGGTGGTGTAGCCTTCAATCAGCCCGAGCCCGACAAGGACTGGATCGCCGTCGACACCTGGCCCAGGAGCCGGTTCCAAGGGACCCTCTACGTGTCCTTCATGGACATCACCGACCTGGGACAAGGCCTGGTACAGATGATCAGGGTCGTGGTCTCACGAGACGGCGGCCGGACCTGGTCCAGCCCCGTCGCCCTCAGCCGGCTCATCCCCATCCAGCAGGTCGGGGTGGTCGAGGGAGTTCAGGACAGCGTCCCCGTGGTGGCTCCCAACGGGACGGTCTTCGTGTTTTACATGGACTACAACAAGCCGAATCGACGGACCGCAATCAAGTTTTCCAAGTCGAAGGACGGCGGCCGGACCTGGAGCGCGCCCGCCGACGCGGCCGCCGACCTTCCGAGCCCTGGCTTCTTTCTGTTGGACAACGGAGATCCGAAGTTCGGCTCTCCCGGCGTCGGGATCTTCGCATCCAGCTTTCCGACGGTCGCCGTCGCTCCTGACGGGACGATCTCGGTCGCTTGGACCGACTTTCCGCACGGCACCTGCTTCGGGACAGGCGGCGATCCGGCCTGCGTCAATGCCGACATTCGTCTGGCGAGGTCGCAGGACGGCGGCGCGACGTGGAGCGCTCCCCAGAAGGTCAGCGACGATGCCACCACAACGGATCAGTTCTTCCCCTGGATCGCCGCACATCCGGGCGGGCTGCTGAGCCTTACCTGGCTAGACAGGCGCCTCGACTCCTCGGGCGTGGACTACGATCTCTTCTACACCAACACCCCAGACGGGACATCCTTCCTACCCAACGTACGCGTGACGACCGCGTCCTCGAAAGTCGATTCCACCTGGAACGGCGGCGATTACAACAACCTCGCCGTGACCAGCGATGGAATCTTCCCGGTATGGAACGACTCGCGCTTCACCAGCGTCCAGATCTTCACGGCCCGTGGGGCTTTCCCTCCTTAGCAGGGTGTTGGACTCTCTCAGCGTACGCTGGAGCCGCCGACGAGAGAGATGCCCTGTCCGCCGATGATCTCGCCGTTGATGAGACCCGGGCCGAACGCGATGGCCCGCCCTACTGCCAGCAAGGTGCCGTCGAGGCTGGCGCTACAGCAGGTCGCACCGCCGGAACTCGCGCTCGAGAGCACAACTTGCTGCCCGGGGCCGATGACATCGTAGAGGATGGCGCTCCCCGGCACACCGGACGCCACGATCTTGCTGCTGTTTGTCAACTTGAGCTTGCCAGTCACGTTGACCACGAACGTGTCGTTGGCGCCGCCACTCAGGACGACGACGCTGCTACCGCTCAGCGTGATTTCTCCCACGCAGATCACGTTCTGGCCGCCCGTGCCGACGATGACCCTCGAGGTTTTCCATGTCGCAAACGTCTGCGTACACGGCAACGCTGCAAAATCGCTCGCCGCCGCTATCGTATCGGCGATCCTCCCACTCAAGTCCTGGTTCTGCAACACCGGGCCGATGAGTCCCGTGCCGCTCTTGCTGAGCGTGTCCCCCGGGGCCAGGTAGATGGTCCCGGTCACGAACTGCGCTCCCGTGACATCGAGGCTGCCGTTCGGGCCGACACATACGTCGCCGTTGACGCCGCCGGCGTCTCCCGTCACGTCCAGGTTCCCTCCGCCGAACTGGAGCACTGCGGCGGTCTGGATCGTGACAGTAGAAGTGCAGCTCGTCGAATCGCTGCCGTTGCTGACGGTCAGCGAGACAGGGAATGTCCCGGCACCGTTGAACCGAACCGTTGGCATGACCCCCGTCGCGGTTCCTCCGATGAATGGCCCGGTCCAGGTGTACGTGAGGGGATTGCCGTCCGGATCGGAGGAGCCCGCACCGTTGAGCGTCACGCTCGTCCGTGGCCCGGCGCAGGTGGCTCCATACGGGGCACCGGCGTTACAGCGGAACCACCCTACGTTGATTCGGCCGGAAACCGGGAATGCCTGCGAGTCGTCGATCGTCTGGGCGGCCTGCACCGTCCCGTCGAGCCGATCCGCGAAGCTCGTGGTCGGAGACGAGTCGTTGGCTGGCGCCACTGGAGCCTGATAGTGGTCCGCAAACAGGCCGCGATCGACGATTGCGACCTGGATGGGTGCGACGATGATGAGCCCGAGATTGAGCAGCCCCCCGAGGGAGAAGCTCGGATATATCTCGAGCGGGTCGATGACCCAGTCCTTCTTCGATGGGAGAGCCGCCTTCTTGTAACCGCTCTCGGACATCGTAACGTCGACGAGCACGCCTGCGTCCCCCGCATTCGAGAGCCCCACCGTGACTCCACTGCGCGCGGTGAACGCCCACTTCACGAGCATCCTGTCGCCGGGGTTCCGTCGACCATTGGCGGGCTGAATGTCGTACTGCATTTCTTGTGTCCCGGAGAACGGCACTCCGTTGACCCTGGCGCGCCCCTCGATTTGCGTAGTGCACGGTGCTCCTAAGGGCAACGTACCGCACGTGAACGGAACCCCGGCAAAACACGCATCGAGCGTCGTGCAGCTCGCCGCTTCGCAGGCAATGCAGCCGAAATCGTCGTTGCACACACAGGTCGGATCCAAGCCGAGGCTGCAGTCCGGCAGATTGGCGTAGCCTTCGTGGTCGACGATCCCGCTGATGATTGGTCCGGTGGCCTCCAGGCATCCCAGCTTTTCGACCTCATGCTCCAGGTGCCGGATGAAGGCGCCATCGCCGAAGTTCTGGCTGATGAGATACGGGCGGCCGATCAGACTGCTGCAGCTCTGCTCCGCCGAACATTTGGCCCCGAAATAGCCGCCGCCGGTGTGGCGACCGGTTGCGACGAGCAGGGGCGGATGTATTTCGGTGTGCCACCCGCGAGTCCCCGGTTGATCACCATGCCCGCAATCGGCGACCCACCGGCCGAACGCGACGGTCCGATCGCCGTCATGTGGCTGGTAGCTGTCTGGAACCAAGTCATGATCGTTCTCCATCCCCAGGGTCCCCGGCAACGAGAAGGGGTCGAGACCGAGCCCGTTGACGGCGCCTTCGCAGACGCTGCCGCTCGGGCAGTCCGCCGAGCCCGAGCATCGGATCTTGAAGTCAGGAGTGCACCAGCCCTTCGACGTCGCATCCACTGGCGTGGTCGCGTGGAGGTAGGGGTAGACGATGTCTTCGAACCCACCCACGGCCGTCTGGCCCGTCGGGTCGCTCAGGTCGAGATGCGTGCTCTCGACGTTACCGCGCGACAGCAATTGCAGATAATCGTGATCCGGAGCGATGGCGACGTCGTAGTCGAACCCGAACGGATGGGTCATCTGCAAGTCGCCGCGGGAACGCCCGAGCGCCGCGCACACGCCGCCGCATGCTGCGCACTGCGCATCGCTCACACACGCGATGGGTGATCCGACCTGCGGATCCGTCCAGGGTGAATTGCACGAGCCGAGGGCGCAAGACGGCCCTTGAGCGAGATCACAGAATCCGCCGCAGCCGCCACAATCGGAGTCGTCGTTACACGAGACCGGCTGGCCGGGGCAGGCCGCCCCCAGGCAGTACCCACTCTCATTCGGCTGCGGATTGTAGACGGCCGTGCCAGAGACGGCAACGAGGTGCGTCTCGGCATCCTGACCGGAATCGAGGACCGGTGCCCATTCTATTTCAGTCCCGAACGGGAAGGCCTGGTCGCTGCCGCCGCACACGTCCTGGGCCCAGGACTGATCTCTCGCGAAGCTGGCGACGCCAGGCGGTACGCCAGGTGCGGGCGGATTGGTCTGCCTCGTGTACAGGATCGCATTCTCCGCGCCAGCGAGGCCGCCCATAGCAAGGAAAGCTGCGATGGATCCAGTCAAAACACACTGGGCGAGAAAGGTTCGGCGACGTTCGGCGCTGGCCCGGCTCATCGTGGACGCTCCCATGTTTTTAAGGCTCACGCCTCTGTTCGGTCTCGGAGGGGCTCGGCTGTCTCGGGATTGCGGCAACAATCTACTCTCATGGGGGAGACCGCGCAACACAAAAGCGCGGGTCCCTGGTTAACAGGGGCCAGACTTGACCGTCGTCCAAGAGGTTGGCCGCCCAAGAGGGTGCGGCGTCCACTCTGCGCCCTCTCGGCGGCCTAACTTGTGCCTGAAGCGGCAGGAAGCGTATATTCGGGAAAGGGATACACCGCGCGGACATGCTGAACCCGGACACCGTCTCCATGGTGGATCGAGCTGCGACGCGGCGTTATGAGACACTCATGAGACGACTGATGCTCGTCGCGGTCTTGATGTTGCCGGGATGTCACTCCGCTCATCACGAGGGAGTGATCCCCGCAGGACCCCGAATCACCTCGAGAGTCATCACGACGGGCGAGCTTCCACCGGAGTTCGATACAACACGAACCTATCACTACCAGCTGCCTTCTCTACGCGATCCTGAGACTGTTGTGGTGGCCCTCTTAAGCGCCGGTTTCGACGTCAGTCGGGCCTGGCAGCCGTTGGACGATCGGTGTTTGGACCCGCAGGGACCCACCTTCAGTGTCGAGTTGGAAGTTGACGACCCGGGGATTCAAGACCAGGGTTTCGAGCGCGGCGTGGGTAGACTTTGGTGTGCCACGCAGTTGACCGAGTACACTGTGTCCGAGTCCGGCAGCTAACGACAGATGCGGCAGCCGGCAGGCGGGAAATCCTCGGCGGCTTGGACTTTACTGCCATGACCATCGAGATCGGACAGATAGAAGCGATCTTCCGGTATCCAGTGAAATCCATGGCCGGCGGGCGACTTGAAGCGGCCAATTTGGGCTGGCACGGCCTCGACGGCGATCGGCGCCTTGCATTCCGGAGGGCACGCGATCACAGCGGGTTTCCGTGGCTGATGGCAAGCAGGCTTCCCGACCTGCTTCGGTTTACTCCCATCTGGCGTGAACAGGGCGTCCGAGCGGACCTGCCCACGCACGTCCGGACGCCGGACGGCAAAGAGATGGCAGTCTTCGGAGAAGAGTTGGCCGCGGAGGTCGAGCTCCGGCATGGAGCTCCCGTCCAAATGATGGAGTTGAGCCACGGCATCTTCGACGAAGCAAGCGTGTCTGTGATCAGCGTTGAAACTGTCCGCGAGATTGGAAGAGTCACGGGGACGACTCCAGACGTGCGTCGATTTCGTCCGAACGTTGTGGTTCGCTTGCTGCGACCGGACCCTTTCCAGGAGGACCGGTGGGTCGGCAGCGTCCTCTTTTTCGGCGAGGTGGGCCACGGGCCGAGCCTAAGCGTCACCATGCGCGACGCGCGCTGCTCGATGGTGAACCTTGATCCAGACTCAGCGCTATCCGCTCCTGAGATGCTGAAGGCGATTGTTCAAATGAATCAAAACAATGCTGGCATCTATGGCACCGTCATTCGCACGGGCCGCTTGGCCGTTGGACAAACCGTACACCTCCAGGCATTCGCCGAGAACGGACCACCATGATGGAAGGACGATGCGCCGGAGCGCCGCCCAACCCGCCGTTGCAGTCGGGAGGCGACACCGCATTGTCCGACCTGACCCCAATCGTCGCACCGGGCGACTTTCCCGCAAGCAGGAAGAGTGTCTACCTCAACACCGCCTCCGTCTGCCTCATGTACAGCGGTGCGGAGCGGGCGGTGGTCGAATGGACGCATGATCTCGCCGAGAACGGAACGATCCATTTCGACGAGGC
>QHXY01000058.1:0-7297 GCA_003223145.1 Acidobacteriota bacterium | reverse complement strand
GCCGGCAGCAACATCGTCAGCACCGGTCTGGAGTTTCCCAGCACGGTCTACCCGTGGGCGCGCGTCGCGCGCCACACGGGAGCCGAAGTCAGGTTCGGCGACATGAAGGGCGATTATCTGCTGGCCGACGATCTGATCGACCTGATCGATCCCAGGACCGCCGTCGTCTGCGTCTCCGACGTGATTTACAACACCGGCCAGCGACTCGATGTGGCGGGGCTCGCTGAAGCGGCGCACCGGAACGGAGCCCTGCTCGTCATCGATGCAACGCAGTCGGCCGGCGGGATCCCGATCGACGTCGGGGCGCTCGGGGTCGACGCCGTGATCACCGCCTCCTACAAGTGGCTGTGCGGGCCGTTCGGCGTCGCCGTGATGTATCTCGCGCCCCATCTTCACGAACGCCTCGAGCCAGGGCTCGTTGGATTCCGATCCCATGAGCGGATGTGGGATCTGCGAGCCGATCGACTGAAGCTCCCCCCGAACGCCCACCGTTTCGAGTTCAGCACCATGGCCTACGGGTGCGCGCCGGGCCTCGCCAGCTCGATCGATTACATGCTGCGGCTGGACCGCGGGCGGATCTTCTCCAGGAACAAGAAGCTCGCCGAGCTCCTGATCGAGGGGTTGCGCGAAAGGGATGCCGAAATCCTGTCGCCCACGGACGACGGTGCGCGCTCCTCGATCGTCGCAACCCGGTTCGCCGACACGGACGTGCGGATCCTGGCCGAACGTCTCAACGAAGCCGGGATCGTCCTGTCGGCGCGCAGGAACGTCCTGAGATTCTCCCCGCATCTTTACAACGACGCGGATGACATCCAGCAAGCACTCACGGCGATCGATCGCTGCCTGACCTGACGGCCTGAGACTGCGAGCGGTCCCGGAAGAGGGCACGAAACAGTGCTGGCTGACAGACCGACAGGTAGAAATCTCAGTTGTTGCTTCCCAGAGTGAAGTAGAACGCCGCGCCCTGATTCTCTTTCCCCTCGGCCCAGATCCGGCCGCCATGGCGCTGGATAACGCGTGCCACGGTTGCGAGGCCGATCCCGGTTCCCTCGAAATCGGTCGCCGCATGGAGCCGCCGGAACGGGGAGAAGAGCTTGTCGACGTAGGCCATGTCGAATCCGGCGCCATTATCGCGCAGGCAATAAACCGCTCCTTCATCGGCCCGGGTCGTGTTGAACTCGATCTTCGCTTCCGTCTTCTTGCGCGTGAACTTCCAGGCGTTTTGAAGGAGATTTTCCAGGGCGATGCGGAGAAGCAGGGGATCGCCCTGCGCCACAAGTCCATCTTGGATGAGCAGGCTCAGGTTGCGCTCGGTGTCTCGCCGCCGCAGCTCCGAGGCGACCTCCCGCACCATGCCGCTCAGATCGACTCTCTGTCGTGTCAGCTCGGTGCGCGTGATGCGCGACAGTTTCAACAGTCCTTCGATCAAGGCGTTCATGTGCTGGACGCCTGCCCGGATCCGGCCCAGCTTGTCCTGCGCGCCTGCGCCCAGGGTATCGCCACATTCCTCCACGAGCCCCTGGCTGAACCCGTCGATCCACCGCAGCGGCGCGCGCAGATCGTGCGACACCGAGTAGCTGAACGCCTCGAGCTCCTTGTTCGCCCGCTCCAGCTCTTTGGCCCAGGCGCGGCGCATCTGCGCGATTTGCAAGTGAGTCCTCACCCGCGCCAGAAGCTCTCGGGCCGAGAATGGCTTCACCACGTAGTCATCCGCGCCGGCGCCGAGACCCTCGACGGTCGCCTCTTCGCCTGCGCGCGCAGACAGCAGGATGACGGGGACGGTCCGGGTCCGCTCGTCCTTCCGGAGCTCCTGCAGCAGGCCGAAGCCGTCCAGGCCCGGCATCATGACGTCCGAAAGAACGAGGTCAGGCGTTTCCTCACGGGCCGCGATCAGGGCGGCCGCCCCGTCCGGCACCGCGCACACCGCGTACCTGTCCCCCAGCAGCCGCTGGACGTACTTCCGCATGTCCGCGTTGTCGTCGGCCAGGAGAATTCGGGATCGGGGGCCGCCGGCGTCCGCCGCCGTCGTGAGGGTCTCGGGGAGCCAGTGAAGCGCCTCTTCGACGTAGGCGACCGCCCGGGTCGCCGACGAGGAAAGTGTCCTTTCCTTGCCGATCTGCCCCTGTGGGAGGTGCGCGCTCCCACTCTTGAGCACGACGATGAAGGTGCTGCCCGTACCCTCCCGGCTTTCGACCCGCACCGTGCCACGGTGGAGCCCGACCAGCTCCTTGATCAGTGCGAGGCCGATTCCGGTTCCTTCGTGAGTGCGCGACCTCGCTCCCTTCACGCGGTGGAACCGCTCGAACAGGCGCGCCCGCTCGCTTTCTGGAATGCCGACGCCCGTGTCCGCGACCTCCAGTTCGGCCCGGTCACCGCACCATCGCAGCCGGACGGTGATGCTCCCTTCGAAGGTGTGCTTGAAGGCGTTGGAGATGAGATTGAGGACGATCTTCTCCCACATCTCCCGGTCGATGTAGAGCGGTTCGGGCATCGCCGGGCAATCCACCACCAGCGCCAGGCCCGCCTTGTCGATGGCCGAGCGGAAGACGCCCGCCAGCTCCACAGTATAAGCGGCCAGATCGGTCGGTTCGAAACTCGCCTGCACGCGCCCCGCCTCGATTCGGGAAAAGTCCAGGAGGGAGTTGACCAATTTGAGCAGGCGGAGAGCGTTGCGGTGGGCGGCATCCAGACGCTCGCGGCGACTCGGAGTCAGAGGGTTCTCGTGCTCCGCGAGCTCGTCTTCCAAGGGCCCCAGGATCAACGTGAGGGGGGTGCGGAACTCGTGGCTGACATTCGAGAAGAAGGCCGTCTTGGCCCGATCGATCTCCGCCAGCGCCTCGGCCCGCTTGCGCTCGTCTTCGTAGGCCCGCCCGATGGCGACGGCGGAGGTCACGCCGGCGGCGAGCAGGTCGTAGAACGCGCGGTAGGTGTCGTTGAGAGGAAGCCGCGAGCTGACCCCCGCCACGATGATTCCCAGGGGCCGCTCGTGTCCCGGGGCGGCGATCGGGAGCACCAGGGCCGTCTTGGGAGGCTCGGGATAAGGGCCGCACGGCAGCGGACCGAGCCGCACGTTGAGATCGTCGATCTGCCGGGCCTGATGCGAGCGCACGACCTCCGTCAACGGCCAGGGCACCTCTTGAGGAGCCGCCAGATCGACGAGGCGCGGGCTCGCGCCGGTTCCGGCCGCCAATCCGGTGCCGGCGATGAGCCTGGCTTCCCGGCCCTGATCATCAACGGCATAACAGAGGAAGAAGGGCAGATCGAGCTCGGACTCTGAGAGGCTCTGCGCGGCGAGCGTGAATGCCTCATCGAGCGATCGCGCCTTGCCGGCGCGGGCGGCGAGGTCGCGCAGGGCGCGCGTGCGCCGCTCGGCGAGCATCTTGCTCGTGGTCTCGGTCACCGGGTGGAAGAGGCCCCCGACCTTGCCCGTCTCGTCCTGAATGGGACTGAACGAGAAGGTGAAGAAGGTCTCTTCGAGATAACCGTTGCGATCCAGGAACATCCGTTGATTTTCGAGGTACGAGGTCTGGCCCCCGAGCGCCCGCTCGAATGCCTCGCCGATGACCGGCCAGGCTGAGGCCCAGCATTCGCTGAAGTCCTGACCGACCGAATGCGGGTGCTTCGCGCCACAGATCGGCCAGTAGCCGTCATTGTAGATTTGGATGTGTTTGGGCCCCCAGGCAAGGGAGATCGGAAAGTTGGAGGCCAGGCAGAGGCTGACCGTCGTCCGCAGGCTCTGCGGCCAGCGTGAGATGTCGCCCAGTGGCGTCTTGGCCCAGTCCATCGACCGGACCAGCATTCCCATATCTCCGCCGCCGACCAGCCAGTCTCCGGGACGACCCGGGTCTCGACCCGGTGAGCGTCGCGCCTCGCCTTTCTTCATCCCGCGGTTCTTCACTCGAACCCCTTCTTCCATCCTCGCTGGGTTCGATGGCTAGGAGGCAGAGTCAGGAGGATCGGCCTGGAGGGTAAATATCGGCAAGCAGACCCTCCCGTCAAGGTCTGCGGGCATGGGATACTTCCCAGCGACGACATGCCCTCGCGGCTTACGGAAGCGTAACCGAGCTCGAACGTTGACCGCGTGATCCGTGATCAAGGCGCCTTGGTCTCGTCGATGACCCGGACACCAGTTACGAAGTACTCGGTGTCTCCGAAGCAGCTTGTAGGCACGCCTTTGTGTTGGTCGTAGATCAGAGCGACCCGCTTGCCGAGCGTCCTTGTGATCGTTTCCGCCACGGGATCCGCTCTCACGCTGAAGAGGAATTTCTCGGGCATGGTCCCCGGGATCGTGACCATCGCCAGGTCTCCCTCCCACGTCTTGCAGATCCAGCCTCGCCTCGAAAACTTCTGCACGTAGCCCGCCCGCTCACCGGTCGAGTAGGTCCAACTGAGGGTTGTCCACGTATAGAGGCCGAAAAGGATTGCCCCCACGAGTAGAACGATTGCGACGAACCGTTCGAACCGGAACCTGAGCAACGCCATCGGCCCCTTCCCTCTTGGTGGCGCGATTCTACCCCACCTTGTTCCGGAGTCTTGCCCCTCCCGAAAATTCAGTCCACCTCGCAAATGGAATGGCTAGGCGGTGGGCGAAGATGCCCCTCTTATTGTGGGGCTGGGATTTGAAAGTTCAGTTTGCAATCACCTTCGATCGGGATTTCGGCTTTCCGGCGCATACCACGCAACGTGGTCGGATTCGTCTTCAGGCCGGTAAGGTTCTGGCCGACAGGTCGGCAAAGACGCCTTCCTATGGGTTGAGGCGCCCCACGGCGACGTAGACGTCAGGATGGCTGGAGGACCGGGTATCGGCCCAGACCGGAAAGACCGCGTCGGCGCTCGCGGCCAGGCCGCTGTAGTCCTGGATCGGCGTCTGCTGATTGCCCGTCAACGACGTTTCGGATGTCACCCGCACGTTCGGCAGGAAGGACACGCCGTCGAACGTGTTGGTGTAGAAGACGTTGTAGTTGGTGTTGGTCGGATCCAGACGCTTGTCGTCCCATGCCAGGCTCACCAAGCCGCCGGGATGCGCCGCCATCCACGGGAAAAACTGGTCCGTGGCGTTCGTCTCGTCACTCACCTTTCTCGGCGCGCTCCAGGTCTTCCCGCCGTCGCTGGACACGGAGAGGCGAACGTCCGTGTTCGAGCACGGCACATAGAAGTCCCCGATGTCTTGGCACGAGCCGTTGGGAACGTCGGTCCAGGCGACGAAGATCGTCCCGTCCGGAGCGATCGCGGCGGTCGGGAAGCTGTTGCCCAGGATGCCCAGAAAGGGCTTCACGCCGTAGTTGGTAGCGTTGTTCTTGATGAGGATAAGCCCGGGACTCGGCAGACCCGCCGCGACCGCCGCGGGCGCAGTCCAGGTGAGCCCCCCGTCCTTCGATTTCGTGAACAGGATATTCAGCGGCCCGGTATGGAAGAGATAATCTGCGTAGAACACGTAGATCGTGCCGTCCGGCGCGATGACCGGGAGCGGCCCAGTGGCGTCCGCGGTCTCCGCATCTCTTGGAGAACTGATGGCCAGCCCCGCGCTCCAGGTCTCTCCCCGATCGATGGACCTCGACACCATGATGCGGACGTCGCACCCAGTGGCCGTGCAGATGATGTTGGACCAGGCCACATAGATCGTTCCCCTGAACGGGCTCTTCGCCCAGGTGTCGACGGCGACATAGTCCTTGTCGGGGATGTCGAAGACGGAGGTGTTATTCGCCCCCCGGCGCACGAGCGAGAGGAACGGGAACGACCTTCCGCCGTCGGTCGATCGGGCCACGACCACGTCGGGCCTGGTGAAATTGCTCCCGGACTGGGTGTCAAGGTAGGCGTAATAGAAATTGCCGTCGGCATCGGCTGCGATGGCCGGGTCCGATGATGCCTCGCCGGCACCTTCCAGAGGCGCCGGACCGCCAAAGGTCCATGTCTGGCCGCCATCGGCGCTGGACGAGAAGGTCACTGCACTTTGCCCGGGCTTGTGGTCGATGTGCCCTTCCACGATGTTCCGGGAATCGTGAGGATTGACCGCAACCGTCGTTTCATGCTCATCCTGCCCCACCGCATCCCCCCGGCTGGTCAGATTGATGTTCGGCCCGAAGCTCACGGGGATCGGTGCAGAGACCGACCCGGCACGAGAAATCAATGGCACCGTGAGCATGACTAACACAGCCAGAGTGACCAAACTCGCTCCAACCACACTCGAACGGTCGCGCATAGAATCCTCCCGACTTGACAGATGCCAAGCAATGCGTGACAACTTTAATTAGTATGTACGGCCAGAGGATAAAGCTGTCAAGGTGACTTAACGGGAGTCGGGCAGTCAGAGCCGGGGCCTGTGCCGGAAACTGAACGTCGCTCCTTCCGGGTGACTACCCTTCGGCAAGCTGGCCGACCGTTCAGGGGTGAGATGGGGAGTATGCCGTTGAGGGGACGTAAAGCCAAACCGTGTTGACAGATCCACCCGGTGGCGGTACATAGAAGGGCAATCGTGACGTTCGACGCTTCTCGATCGATCATCGTGGCGCCCGCGCTCCTGCTCTGCGCGACCCTGGCGTGGTCCGCGGAGCCATCTCCTGCCGCGCCGGCGATCGAATGGCGCAAGAGCCTGGACCAGGCGATGGAGCTCGCGCGTCAGGGCGGGAAGCCCGTTCTCCTCGACTTCTGGGCGTCCTGGTGCCAGCCCTGCAAGGAAATGGAGGCCAAGTTCTGGTCCAGACCGGACGTCGTGGAGCTGTCGAGCAAGTTCGTCTGCCTCAAGATCAACGTCGACCATTATCCCGAGGTCGCGCAGCGATACCGCGCCGAGGCCTTGCCGACCCTCGTTCTCAGCGACCCCTGGGGGACGGAGTTCGCGCGGCGGCAAGGGTTCGGCAAGCCTGATGAGTATCTGACTCTCCTCAAGGCCATGCCCGGCGACTTCTCGGAAGTGGGGCCGTGGCAGGCGCGAGTCGCCGCAGATCGCCATGACCTGGAGGCGCTTCGGCAGATCGGCATCGCCTATCAGAAGATGAAGCTCTTTCAAGCGAGCACGGTGTTTCTCGAAAGGGCTCTGGCGACGAAGGAAGTGCGCTCCCGGCCGGAGGTCCTGGCCGAGGCCCTGACGCTGATCGGGTGGAACAGTCTCAAGATGGGGGACCTGGCATCGGCGAAGAAAAGCTTCGAGCGTTGCCTGAAGGAGGTCCCGACGCACGGCTCGCTCGATGTGACGTTGTACGGCCTGTTCTTCGCCCACCTTTCTGGGGGTGAGCGTGAGGAGGCCGAGCCGCTCCTCCAACGACTCGATTCGTGCTGCCCGACCTCGCGCCTCACGGCC
>QHXY01000057.1:4865-7304 GCA_003223145.1 Acidobacteriota bacterium | reverse complement strand
GACGGTAGCGGCGAAGGGTGTTCGTGCGGCGTCGGCGCTTTGCCTTGCGGCGGCCCTGGGCGGATGCGCCATGGCCTCCTACGCGGCGACAGGAGCGGAGCGGCTGTTCTACACCGCCGATCTGCCCCTCAAGCCCGGCGAGCGCAAGGCCCAAACCCAGGTGTTCTCGATGAATCCGGACGGCTCCGACGCGCGCCAGCTTAAGTCGAGCCCCGGCACCAAGGCTCATGCGTCCCGTTGCGCCTCAAGACCCTGGGTCTTCTTTCAAAATGAGGATGCCCTCGGCCTCTTGAACGAGCGCCGAGAGGAAGAAGTCTTCCTGTCCGCCAAAGGCGTGCAGTACCACTCGCCGCGCTGCTCTTCGGACGGCAAATATCTGTCGTTGACCGCTTGGGACAAGGTCAACAAAAGGGGCTTTATCGAAGTCTATGCGCTGGCCACGCGCCGACGCGTCTCCCGCTGGCCGGGCGAATACGCCTCGTGGATGCGCGCGCGCCATATAGTCATCTACCGCTATTACGACAATCCGGGCGGACCGGCGGGGAACATTTCACTCTACGTCCACGACCTGGACCGACCTCAAGCGGCGGTGCGGCTCCTGTATTCGGAAAAAGTCGGCGAATCCCTTTACGACGTCTCCGAGCCGCAGATTGTCGGCCCCGCGCCCGCGGACTTCGTGTTCCGGGCCTACGACGAGCACGAGTACTTCTACTACTTCCGGCGCCTGGGCGACTCCTTTGTCCGCGCTCGCGACCGGCGGCCTCTGGAGCACCACAACGTCTACGCGGGCAGCGGGGGCCCACCGCTCGAGCAGGGGAACCTCGCGCTCTCGCTCGACGGCAAATTCGCCGTCATGGAGGAACATCCCTGGAACACGCCGCCCAGCTTGTATTTGATCGACTTGAAGGCGCGGGATTCCAGGAAGATCGCCGAGGGCTTCAACCCGACATGGTCGGCCGACTCGACCCGCATATTCTTTGATAAGGATCCCGGCTTCTACGCCCGTTACGCGAAGGCGCCCGAGCGCGGGGAGAATTGGACTCAGATCTATCCGAAGTCGCTCGAGGGTTATGAGATCTACGTCTACGACCTCGGTACGGGAAAGGAGGAGCGTTTGACCCGCAACGCGCATTATGACGGCTTTTTGTAGAAAGAGCGGAGGCGTCGCCGTCGCGCTGCTCGCGTTTCTCATGGGCGCCTCGCGGGCGGCTGGCGGTGCCGACAACCCAAAATTCTGGGGTTCTTATAAGACCCAAGAGCCCTTGGAGGGCCTTCAAGTCGCTCGTCGACTGAGCGAGGTTCCCGAGGAATTGGCGAAGCGCTATCCTCCCTCCCGATACGACGTCTACGCAATCGACCTCGACGGGGACGGGAAGCCCGATTTCATCGTAGAGAATAAAAAAGAATGGGAAACCCGCTTCGTCAAGTCGGATCTTTCCCGCGATAGCTTCAACAAACTGAATGTCTCGTTGAGCGACGGGTTTAACTACATGTTTTTCGTCCGGCTTGAGCGCGGCCGGATGCTGACGCTCTTTGATTTCTCGGGAGACGAGGATTACAGCGACTTCTCGCTCCGGGAGTTCGACCCCAAGACCTGGAAGCTCGAGAAGCTCATGCCGGTGATCGCGTTGATGGATTCCAAGTCGGCGGAGCGCAGCGGCATTTATTGGGCGTATCCCTGGGACATCCGCGGGCTTTCGACAAGCGCCTCGAACGGCGAGATTTTAATTCAGGCGACCTTCGATCATAAGATCGCGGCGGGCCAAGAAGAGAAGTCGGCGCCCGGAACCCCGGCGATTCTGTTCTGGGGAACGGCGACTCAAGGGGATAAGACGGGGCCTTTTGACTCGTTGAGGTCCAAGCTCCGGTTTATGAGCTTGGCGGAAATCAAGAAGCTCCGAAAGCTGAGCCTGCGGCGGCGCGGCGGGACATGATGTTTGAACCTGTGCCTACTGAAAAAGTCCATCCACCCTTTCCATACTTGGTTTTAGGGTCTGTCCCGGGGATACTGCCTGCCTCACCTCAGGCCGTTAAAAGCGTACGCCCAGGGAGGTCCCGGTGTCCATCCTCCGAGTCATCCTCCTGCTCTTCCCCGCCCTCTTCCGGGACCGCTCGCAGCTGGCTCTGGAAAATCTCGCCCTCCGTCAGCAGCTCGCCATCCTCCGCCACCAAGCACCCCGACCCAGGTTGCGCCGTGTCGACCGGGCCTTCTGGGTGACCCTGGCGCGGATCTGGGGGGATTGGCGCTCGGCTCTCATCCTGGTCAAGCCGGAGACCATCCTCCGCTGGCATCGCCTGGGATTCCGCTACTTCTGGAGATGGAAGTCGAGGGGTCGGCCGTGCGTCAGACCGGAGATGATCCGGTTGATTCGTCGAATATCCGAGGAGAACCCGCTCTGGGGCGCCCCGCACATCCGTTCGGAACTCCTGCTCCTCGGC
>QHXY01000057.1:0-4818 GCA_003223145.1 Acidobacteriota bacterium | reverse complement strand
CCTGCGATTTCTTCGTCGTCCCCACCGCCACCTTCCGCCTGCTCTTCTGCTTCGTGATCCTCTCCCACGACCGCAGGCATATCGTTCACTTCAACGTCACCGCCCATCCCACCGCCGCGTGGACCGCCCAGCAGATCCGGGAGGCCTTTCCCGGAGACGGCACCGAGCCTCGCTACCTGCTGCGCGATCGGGATGGTGCCTACGGCGACGAATGCCGGCGGGTCGTCCGGGCGATCGGTATCCGGGAGATCCTCACCGCCCCACAGTCTCCCTGGCAGAACCCCTACGCCGAAAGAGTCATCGGGTCGATCCGGCGCGAGTGCCTGAACCACTTGATCATCCTCGGCGAACGGCACCTGAGGAGCATCCTGAGTGAGTACGTCAACTACTACAACCAGTCACGGCCGCACCTCGCCTTGGATCGGAACGCTCCGATCGCACGGGACGTGGAGCCCCCGTCACGGGGTCGCTCCTAGCCTCGCTAGTTCGCCTTCGGCGCGTCCGAGTAGTGGACGTGCGCCACCCTCCAGGCCCCCCCGCGCTTGAACAGGACGTCGCTCTCCTGGTTCCATGACTCGGCCGGGGCGCCGCCGGGGTGGCGCTGCCTGGTGAAGATGCGGTAGGCGGCCACCGCCGAGTCGAGCGACGGCCCGACCTGGATCGTCATGTCCGCGATCTTCACCTCCTCCATCCCGCCGCCGCCCGCGACCTCTTTCTCCCAAAGCTTCCTGTAGTCGGGCAGATCGAGGCGCCCCTGCTGGTCGAAGTACGTCATGTCGGACGTGTAGAAGTCGAAGTAGGCGTTCAGGTCGTTCGATTCGTAGGCCTTGTTGAAACGATCCTCGAAGTCCCGTATCTCGGCGATCACCTTGGCCCGGGCGCCCGCTTTGCCGGAGGCCGGCGGAGCGGCGGGGGCGGCGGCGGCCGGGGTCCCGCGGAGCATGACGCAGACGGCGGTCGCGACCACGATGCCGGCCAAGAGCAGCACGGCCCGGCGGGCAGTGCGGACGTTCAGCATGGTTCCTCCTTCTATCTGTGCGTTGCAGCGTGGACCGGCCCGGCGCATGAGCCACCCGGTGCGCCGGCGGCCCCGGGATGGTAGCATCGGGTGTAGTGGTCCACCGATTTTTGATGGTCGGGTCTCTTCCCGGAACGTTCCCCTCATTATAAGTTTACCCCCTCTCGCGCCCCTTCATTCCTGCCATTCTCCGGGAGGGTGCCCATGGCCGGTGTCGTCCGTCCCCTTACGCCTCTTAGAGGCTGTCCCCGTCACATCCGCTCGGCGGCTGTGCACGCCGTCTCCCTCGCAGAATTCGCCCTGACCGCCGCCCTCGGCTGGGCCGCCCAGAGCCTCAACCCCCGCCTCCGCCTCCGGGCGGAGCTCGAGCGCCTCCGGCAGGAGATCCAACTGCTGCGCGAGGAGACCCGCATCAAGGATTCCCGGATGCAGCAGATCGAGGCCCAGAAGCGGCCTCACTATCCACCGACTGAGCGATTGGCGATCCTGGAACTGCGGGCTGCACGCAACTGGTCTCTTGCTCAGACCGCCCGGACCTTCCTCGTGACCCCTGTCACCATCGCTTCCTGGATGACGCGCGTCCAGATCCTCGCCCGCGCGGGTCTCCACCTCGGGCCCACGACCGTGCGAAGAATGTTGCGGGAGACACGACCGCGGAAACCGTGCCCGATTCTCCGGGCCGCGTGTCGCGCCGTCTCCGCCCGACAGCCGAATGACCTCTGGCATGTTGATCTGACGACCGTGCCCACCGCGCTTGGGTTCTGGACTTCCTGGGCTCCCTTCGCCCTGCCTCAGGTCTGGCCCTTCTGCTGGTGGCACCGTAGCCCCGACTCCCGCACCGTCGGGATCGCGCCGAAACGCCTCACCAAGTCTCGATGGTCCACTACACCCGACCCGACATTCGGCTGGGGCACACTAGCGGCGGGTGGCGTGGAGGTGCACGAGGTCCCTGGCGATCACTACTGGATGGTCCGGGAGCCGCAAGTCCGCACGCTGGCGGAACGGATCAGAGCGGGCCTCGATGACTCGGTCGTGCGGCTCAGCGCCGGCTTCGGCGACAACGCGCCCGGTGCGGGGAGAGGCGGGCGATCGGGAGCGCCGACTGACGGAGCCCTATGCCTTGCCCTTCTCCCGGTCTATCCGGTCACGCAGGCTCTTCGGTCGCATGTCGGTCCAGACTTCCTTGATGTGGGCCAGGTATTCCGACTTCGTGCCGGTCTTGCCCGCGTCCCTCCAGCCCGGAGAGTTCTCTTTCTCCAGCGGCCAGATCGAGTACTGTTCTTCGTCGACGCCCTCCTGGTCAGAATGCAACGCTCGGCCCCGGCGAGGATGATATCCGATCCCCGGTGGCGCCGCGATCGAGAGGCCGCGGGCTCCGGGCCAGTCGTTCGAGGATAAGGGCCGAGGGCGCGCGATTCTGGAGGGCCACGAAGGTCGCGGACATCGACTGTGTCCGCTCCCTGTACGATGGGTCCCCAAGGACCCGGTCCATCCAGTCGCCCAGCGTCGGCGCGGAGACTTTCTCGGGCCGCCCCCGGACTCCCATCCCGTGGTGAACGACTCGTGCGGCCGTTCCGGGTTGATCATAAAAGAGTGGAACGAGGAGCATCGGGACACCCATGTAGATGCTTTCCTTCACGCCTCCGAATCCGCCGTGGCTCACCATGAGCGCGGCTCTTCTCAGCAGTCCCACCTGGGGGGCTTCGCGGACGATGATGACGTTGGCCGGCCGGACGAAGTCCTCGACCCTCAGATGATCTCCGATGGCGACGACCCCCTGCCAGGAGGGTCTTCGTGCCATGGCGTCCATGAAAGCCTGGAAGAATCGTGTCGCCTCGGGAATGAACTTGAAGGTGGCCACGCTGCCGAGCGTGCAATAGACGATGGGGTGGTCGTCGGCCAGCCTGTGCCACGGGAAGTCGGGCTCGCATCGTTCGGTATCCACGGATGGCTCGACGAAGAGAATTTCTTTCGGGACGGTCCTCCGAGGGAAGTCAAATTCCCTGGGACAGAAGACCAGGCCCGGAAGCGACAGACGCGGCCAGGTCTCGCCGCGGAAGTCGAGCCCGGTCGAGGGATAATCGCACCAACGAGCGAAATCCACGAGCTCGCCCGAAATGTCCCAGGCGCGCTCCAGGAGCCGTCTCCGGATCGACAGCGTGCTCCACGCCGTCCTGACCCTGAGGCGGGAAGCCAGGGTTTGGCGGGGGATCAGTCCGGTTCCGATCGGCGGCATCTGTGGATCACGGATGGAAGGCAGACTGCTCGAGAAGGTGACGACAGGAAGCCCGATCCTGCGGGCAGCCATCGCGACCCAGGGAGTGAGGCTGGACACCAGGAAGAGATCCGGACTGAGGTGACGCACGCAGCGCTCGATCTCGCCGGCGCGCAGAAACGTGCACATCCCGCGGACTCTGGCCCTGAACTCCTGGGCGCCGAGAAGCTCGCCCCGGGCTTCACGGGCGCACCGTTCCACGACACTCCCCTCCGGGAAAACCTGGGCGAAGATAGGGGTGACGTCGAACCCCTGAGAGCGAATGCGCTTCGCGCTGTCGGGGATGCCCAGGTAACAGACGCGGTGCCCGCGTCGTCGCAGTCTTCGGGCGACGGCGAAGGTCGCGTTCAGGTTCGCCGCCCAGTGGAAGGGAATGAAGACGAAGGTCGCCACGTCGGAAGTCGATCTACCACATCCCAGGGACCACTTCAAACTTCGAGCCGGCCAGCGCGGCTGTGTCTACTGAAAATTCCGTTCGCCCTTTCCTTGCTTGGTTTTAGGGTCTGCCCCGGGGATACTCCCTGCCTCGCCTCAGGCCGCTAAAAGCGTACGCCCAGGGAGGTCCCGGTGTCCATCCTCCGAATCATCCTCCTGCTCTTCCGTGTCCTCTTCGGGGACCGCTCGCAGCTGGCTCTGGAAAATCTCGCTCTCCGTCAGCAGCTCGCCATCCTCCACCACAAGGCGCCCAGACCCAGGCTACGCCGTGCCGACCGAGCCTTCTGGGTGAGCCTGGCGCGGGGCTGGGGCCCGTGGCGCTCGGCGCTCATTCTGGTCAGGCCGGAGACTGTTCTGCGCTGGCACCGCCAGGGATTCCGGTACTTCTGGAGATGGAAGTCGAGAGGTCGGCCGTGCGTCAGTCCGGAAGTGATCCGGCTGATCCGTAGGATGTCCCACGAGAACCCACTCTGGGGCGCCCCGCGCATCCGTTCGGAACTCCTGCTCCTCAGCTACGACATCGCTGAAGCGACGGTGGCCAAGTACCTGATCCGGCGGGGTAGAAGGCCTCCCTCACAAACCTGGCGCACCTTTCTTCGGAATCACCTCCGCACCACGGCGGCCTGCGACTTCTTCGTGGTCCCTACCGCCACCTTCCGTCTGCTCTTCTGCTTCGTGATTCTCTCCCACGACCGCAGGCGCATCTTGCACGTCAACATCACCGCGCATCCGACCGCGGCCTGGACCGCGCAGCAGATCCGGGAGGCCTTCCCCGGAGACGGAACCGAGCATCGCTTCCTGTTGCGGGATCGGGATGGTGCTTACGGCGACGAGTTCCGGCGGGTCGTCCGGGCGATCGGGATCCGGGAGATCCTCACCGCGCCCCAGTCCCCCTGGCAGAACCCCTACGTGGAGCGGGTGATCGGATCCATTCGCAGAGAATGCTTGGACCATCTGATCATCCTCGGCGAGAACCATCTCCGACAGATCCTCCGGGAATACGCCCGCTACTACAACGAGTCCCGGCCGCATCTCTCCCTGGAGAGGAATGCACCGATCCCGCGGAGCGTTGAGCCGTCGGCGCTCGGGT
>QHXY01000345.1 GCA_003223145.1 Acidobacteriota bacterium | reverse complement strand
CCGCGATCGCCTCGCGGTGCTGCGGAAGCCCCCGAAGGGCGACCAGTAGGGACAACGCGGCGGAAAACCTTCGGGCGCAGCCAGCACGGCACCAGCCCGTTCGGCACGACCGGCTCGCCGCGCCGATGCCCGTCCGGCAGGTTGTGCGCCGCGACGAGCAACTCCTCGTACCGCATCCGCCGGATGACGCACTGCTCGAGCGTTCGGGCACTCGACTTGAATGCTGCCCTCTCTCATGACCGGCCTCCCGGTGGGGTGATTACCGAGGCTCATCAGAAAAATCCCGGCTTGGGATTCAGGGGTTTCCTCATCTCGATCCGGAGGTTTGCCTGATTGCAGTCCTGGACATCCCCGGGCATTTTTGCCGCCGAGCATTCGGGAGCCGTCCATGCAGAAGGAGGTGCGTCGAATGAATCGTATAGAGCGTCTCGCCATCGTCCTCGTCCTCGCGCTGTGCGCGATCGCGGCCGTCCCCGTTCCTGTCGCCGGAGCCGGCAGCCCCTCGCCGCAGGGATACATCGTCGTCCTGAAGCCCGGCACGGATGCCGGCGCGGTCGCCGCCGAGCACGCCGTGCGGCTCGGGCTCCAGGTCGGCTTCGTCTACTCGCAGGCGCTGCAGGGCTACTCCGCCCTGGTGCCCGCGGCCGCCCTCGACGCCCTGCGCAACGACTCGCGCGTGGCCTACGTCGAGCGCGACCAGCCGGTCCGGGCCGTCACCACCCAGAGCGGTGCGACCTGGGGTATCGACCGCACCGATCAGCGCGCGCTGCCGCTCTCCGGCACGTACACCTACACCGCGACCGGAGCCGGCGTGTCCGCCTACGTGATCGACACGGGCATCCGGAAGACCCACACCGAGTTCGGCGGGCGCGCCGTGCACGGCTTCGACGCGGTCACCTTCGGACTGAGCTCCGACGACTGCAACGGGCACGGCACGCACGTCTCCGGGACGATCGGCGGGGCGACGTACGGGATCGCGAAGGGCGTGCGGCTCGTCGCCGTGCGCGTGCTCAACTGCGCCGGCATCGGCCTCACTTCGGGCGTGATCGCCGGCGTGGACTGGGTCACGGGCGACCACGTCGCGGGCGCGCCGGCAGTCGCGAACATGAGCCTCGGCGGCGGCCAGTCGGCGGCGCTCGACCAGGCCGTCCGCAACTCGATCGCCGACGGCGTCGTCTACTCCGTCGCCGCCGGGAACGACAACGCGGACGCCTGCGCGGGATCCCCGGCCGACGTGACGGAGGCGATCACCGTCGGCGCGACCGACTCGGCCGACCGCAGAGCGAGCTTTTCGGATTTCGGCTCGTGCGTCGACTGGTTCGCCCCCGGCGTGAACATCACGTCGGCGTGGTGGCTGACGGACACATCGACGAATACGATCAGCGGAACGTCGATGGCGACACCGCACGTCACCGGCGTGGCCGCCCTGTACCTCCAGGGCAACCCGACCGCGACGGCGCAGCAGGTCCGCGACGCGCTCTTCAACCTGACGACCAAGAGCATCGTCACCAACGCGCAGAGCGCCAACAACCATCTTCTATTCACGAACTTCTAGCGTGAAACGCGTCGCCTTCGCTGCAGGCGCGCTCGCCGTTGGTCGAGTGCCGGCAATTCCATTGCTTGCCGCCGTCCCGTCCGATCCAGATCTGCCCCGTAGTGGTCCCGAGGTAGAGCGCGGGCGCCCCGTCGCGGCGCCACCCGCCCGATGTCCTATAATCCCCCCATTACGTGAGTCTCGCAGCCGGAACACGTCTCGGGCCGTACGAGATCCTCGCCCCCATCGGGGCGGGGGGCATGGGCGAGGTGTACCGCGCCCGGGACACGCGCCTCGGACGCGACGTCGCGATCAAGGTGCTGCCAGGGCAAATGGCCACGGATCCCGAGGCGCTTGCCCGGTTCGTGCGCGAGGCGCGGGCCGTTGCGGCGCTGAATCATCCGCACATCCTGTCGCTCTTCGACGTCGGCCGGCACGACGGGATCACCTACGCGGTGACGGAGTTGCTGGAGGGCGCGACGCTGCGCGACCAGCTCAAGTCCGGCGCTCTTCCCGTCCGCAAGGCGGTCGAGTACGCGATCCAGATCGCGCAGGCCCTCGCGGCCGCCCACGCGAAGGGAATCATCCACCGCGATCTGAAGCCCGACAACGTCTTCGTGACCAGAGACGGCGGCGTGAAGCTTCTGGACTTCGGGCTCGCGGCTCAGAGCGGCGGGCGTGCCCCCGAGGACGCCGACGACACAACCTCCCCCACGCGGTCGCGCTACACCGATCCCGGGACAATCCTCGGGACGGCCGGCTACATGGCTCCGGAACAGGTGCGCGGACAGGCGGCCGACCACCGCGCGGACGTCTTCGCCTTCGGCTGCACCTTGTTCGAGATGCTGACGGGCGTGCGGGCCTTCAAGCGGGACACCGCGGCCGAGACGATGACGGCGATCCTGAAGGACGACCCCGCATGGCCTGCGGGCAAAGACTCGGACGTGCCGCCGGCTCTCGCGCGGCTCGTCGGGCACTGTCTCGAGAAATCAGCCGAGGAGCGCTTCCAGTCGGCGCGGGACCTCGCCTTCGGCCTCCAGAACGCCTTCGATGCGTCCAGCGCGCGCGCAGGCACGGCCGTACCAGCGCCCCGGAGTAGAGCCGGACGGCGCCTGGCGGCGCTTGCCTGGTTGGCCGTCGGCGGGATCATCGGGGGACTGGCAGGCTTCGGTCTGGTGCGGCGGCTCACGTCCCCGGAATTCATCGAGCCGGTGAGGATGAGGCCCCTCGCCTTCTCCGGGCAGGACGCGGAGCCTTCGGCTTCGCCCGACGGGCGCCTGATCGCCTTCAGCTCGGGCCGTGATGGCGTCTCCCGCATCTGGATCAAGCAGCTTCATGGGGGCGGAGAGGCGCCGCTCACCCGGGGACCCGATCGCCGGCCTCGCTTCTCGCCGGACGGATCGAGCGTCATGTTCCTGCGGGTTGAGGGGCGGACGCAGTCCGCCTATCGCGTGGCCCTCGTGGGGGGCGAGCCCCGGAAGGTCGCCGGCGACCTGGACGACGCGGACTGGTCGCCGGACGGCCGGCGTCTCGCCTTCACGCGGCTGCGCGGAGCGGCCGAAGGGATGGCGACGCTCGGAGTCGTCGACCTCGGGGACGGGACCGAGTCGATATTGTTCGAAGTCAGGCAGCTCGACCTCACCCAGCCACGCTGGTCGCCGAACGGACAAAGCATCGCGGTCATCGAGGGGGACACGGTCGGCACGAGCGGTCAGCACGCGCTCCTCCTCGTGGACGTCGCGACCCGGAAGGCGCGGATGGTCACGCCGCGGGGCGACGCCCTCGGCTGCCTCGCCTGGTCGGGGGAAGGCAAGAGCATCGTGCTGGCAAGGGCCGGGAGCAGGGTGGGCGACTACTCCGGCGCTCCCGGGCGTGTTTTCCTCGTTGACCCGGCCTCCGGGAGGGAGCGATCGCTCTTCTGGACCACGGGTCTCTTCCCGCTCTCCGGATCGGACAAGAGCTTTTCATTCTGCGACCTGCTGCACGGCGGCCGTCTGGTATTCGATGCGACCCAGGCGAGCGTCAACCTGCTCGAGGTCGACGTCCGTCCCGGTGGATCCGGCGCCGTCCGCGCCCTCACGGAAGGCAGCAGCCGCGATCGCCAGCCTGCGTACTCGCGCGACGGCGAACGGATCGTCTTCTCCTCGAACCGAGGTGGGAACATGGATCTCTGGCTGCTCGACCGCCGGACGGCCGGCCTGCGCCAGCTCACCGATGACCCGGCCCAGGACTGGGATCCCGGCTTCACGCCGGATGGCCGACATGTGCTCTGGAGCTCGGACCGCTCCGGCCACTATGAGATCTGGATCGCCGACGCCGACGGCAGCGGCGCGCGCCTGGTCACGCACGACGGCGTCGACGCCCAGAATCCCACGGCCACCCCGGATGGCTCCTGGATCGTGTACGTGAGCTTCAACCCGGAGCAGCCGGGTATCTACAAGATCCATCCCGACGGAAGCGATGCAACGGTCCTGGTGCCCGGGATCTATTACACTCCGGAAGTCTCTCCGGACGGGCGCTACGCGGCCTACGTCGACTTTCACAAGGCCAATGTCCGAAACACCATCCGCTTCGTCGAGATCGCCACGGGGCAACGAGTGCCTTTCGAAGTCCCGGTGAGCTACCCGCTCAGCACCCCCCCAGACGTGATCATGGGTCGGGTGCGCTGGACATCGAACGGCCGGAGTCTCGTCTTCATCGGGACGGACTCCTCCGGTCTCTCGGGGGTCCTCTCCCAGGACTTCACGCCGGGCCGGGACATCCCGTCCCCGCAGCGCCGGCTCGCCGGCTTCTCCCGCGATTTCGTGACCGAGTCGCTCGGCCTCTCTCCCGACGGTCGCCACCTGACCATCACGGCCCTGCGACGCTTCAGCTCTCTCTGGATCGCCGAGGGCGTGCCCGGGGTGCAGGCGCCGCGCTCCGGCCGCCTCATGCCCAGGACGGATCCGCGGGGGGATTAGCTTCGAACCCGTTTCGACTATCCTTGAACCGTGTCCACGGTTCGCCCTCGACGACGCCGGCTGATCGCTGCCGCGGCGGCCGCGCTGGCGCTGGGCCTCGGAGCGCTCGCGGCCCGGCCGCTGCTGGCGCGCGCCGTCCGCACGCGCATCGAAGCCGAGGCAGCGCGGCGCGGCCTCGTGGCCCGGATCGACAGCGTGCGTGTCGGCCCCTGGCCTCCGCTTCGGCTGACCGGTGTCGCTCTCGAGAAGACAGGACGCTGGCGGCTGAGCACCGACACGGTCGATGTCTGGTGGTCCGGCCGGACACGGCTCGTCGTAAGTCACGCCGTTCTCCACGGGCCTGCTGGGCTGACGGTCGCGGCGGAGTCCACCACCTGGGACCTCGTCGGCGTCGCCCATGACGCCTTGCGTGTCGCGCTGGAACAGCCCCAGCACGGGCTGATCCTGAGCCGGGCCGCCGGTCCCGACGGGAGCACGTGGGCGCTCGAGGCGCAGGACCTGCCGCTGGGCCGCCTCCTCGACGTGCGACGGTTCGACCGGCCCCTGCTCGATGGCGGGACGATGCGCGGCTCGCTGACGCTGAAGACGTCGGCCAGCGTCGATGCCTTCGATCTGGACATGGCCGCGCGCTCCGCCCGCCTGCCGGCCCTCGCGGGCGACGGATCGGAGCATCAGGAACTAGGCGAGCCCACGGATCTGGCCGTGCAGGTGGCCGGCTCCTGGAGACCGGCGGACGGCGCCCTGGAGGTCCCCCGCTGGCGCGCCACCATCGCCGGGGCGGCGCTCTCGGGCACGCTCGTCGTTCGCGATCTCGACACCGACCCGGGCGTGGAGCTATCGCTCGACGTGGAGCGCTTGGACTTCGCGCGCCTGTTGCGCACCTCGGGTCTCGAGGCCCCGGAGAAGCTCGGCGCCGCGGCCGCCGCCGGGCATAGCGACGACCTGGGCTCGGCCTCGCTCGCCGTCCGCGCGCAGGGCCGGCCCTCCGACCCGGCGTCCTTCGTGGTGAAGCAGCGGCTCGACTTCACGCCGCCGCGGCGCCTG
>QHXY01000344.1 GCA_003223145.1 Acidobacteriota bacterium | reverse complement strand
CGGACGCTTCCACTTGCCCGAGGCGTCGACGCGCGCCTTGACCGTCTCGGCGGTGCGCTTTTGCGCCTCGTCCTCGTAGAAGATCGCGGAGCGGTACGACGTCCCCACGTCGTTCCCCTGCCGGTTCGGGGTCGTCGGGTCGTGCATGCGAAAGAAATACCCGAGCAGTTCCTCGTACGTCAGGCGCTTGGGATCGAAAACGATCCGCACCGCCTCGGCGTGGCCGGTGCTGCCGGAGTGCACCTCTTCGTAGGTGGGGTCGGTCGTCGTGCCGCCGGAGTAACCGACCTCTGTTTCGATCACCCCGGGTATGCCGCGCAGGATCTCCTGCATGCCCCAGAAGCAGCCGCCCGCGAGGATCGTCTCGGCGCGGCTGCCCGGGTCCTTCGCCGCGGCGCCGGCCCTGTCGGAGGCCGTCACCTTGTCGGCGGCGCCGGGCTTCCCCGCGGCCGCGCTGGTGGCGCCCGCCTTGCCGAACAGCGCCAGATACTGGCCGTACCCCTCCTCCTCGAGCTTGTCCGCCGGCACGAAGCGCAGCGCCGCCGAGTTCATGCAGTAGCGCTGCCCGGTCGGCGCCGGGCCGTCGTCGAACACGTGGCCCAGGTGTGAGTCGGCGTGCTTTGAGCGCGCCTCGGTGCGCTTCATCCACAGGGTGCGGTCTTCGCGGGTGGTCACATTGCCGGACTCGAGCGGCCGGGTAAAGCTGGGCCAGCCGGTGCCGGACTCGAACTTGTCGACCGACGAGAACAGCGGCTCGCCGGAGACCACGTCCACATAGATGCCGGGCTGGTGGTTGTCCCAGTACTCGTTCCGGAAGGCCGGCTCGGTGCCTTCGCGCTGCGTGACCTGGTACTGCTGCGGCGTGAGCCGTTTCTTGATCTCCTCGTCGGAAGGCTTGGTGTAGGTCTTCATGTCTCCTCCATCCCAGCGGGGCGCCGGGGCGATGGCCGTCGATGCCGGGGGCGTGCCGGCCGCCTCGCCGCTCCGGGCGCAGGCGGCCAGGGCGAACATCGCGGCGGTCACCAGCAGGACCGCCGCGAATCGGCGGGACTTCGAACGTGTCATGGATTTATCTCTCCGGGGTTTCTGACAGTTATTTGATGCAACCCCCGATCGCATGGATTCATCGCGGTGAGAAGAGAAGATAGCGCAAGGCGGGCCTTTCGGGCAAACCGTCCGGGACGCCCCGCGTTGACTCGGTCCAGGGAGCGGTCTATCATCGCCGCCGATTCCGTCAGCCAGTGCACACGCTTCCCGCGGAGAGGTGTCCGAGTGGCTGAAGGAGCACGCTTGGAAAGCGTGTGTGGGAGAAATCTCACCGTGGGTTCGAATCCCACCCTCTCCGCCAATCCCACCGCCCGCTCACGACCCGTGATCGGTTTCCCGAGGAGATAGCGCCATGAGGCTACGTCTGCTGATGCTCTTGTGTCTCGTCCCGGCCGGAACCGGGCGGACCGCGGCCGCGGACCAGGCCCTGTCCGACGTGTTCAAGCGGGTGAACCCGGCGGTCGTGGAGATCCACACCAAGGAGACCGACGTGGCGCGGGGCGGCATCGCCCAGCAGGTCAGCGTGGCCGGGTTGGGATCGGGCGTGCTCATTTCACTGGACGGGAAGGTGCTGACCGCGGCCCACGTGGTGCAGACGGCGGACGCGATCGAAGTCGAGTTCTTAACCGGCGAGAAGCTCAAGGCCCGGGTGGTGTCGTCCGAGCCGGCGGCGGACGTGGCGCTTCTGCAGCTCGAGCGGTCGCCGCGCGGGCCCTTCGTGGCGAAGCTCGGCGACTCCGACGCGGTCGAGGTCGGCGAGCAGGTGTTCGTCGTCGGCGCTCCCCTGGGGGTCAGCCACACGCTCACTGTCGGGTACATCAGCGGCCGCCGGAGGCCGAACGCCACGTTCAGCGGCATGTCGCGCGCGGAATACTTCCAGACCGACGCGGCGGTCAACCAGGGGAACTCGGGCGGGCCGATGTTCAACATGCAGGGCGAGATCATCGGCATCGTCAGCTACATCCTGTCCCACTCGGGCGGCTCGGAGGGGCTGGGGTTCGCCATCACCTCCAAGGTCGCGCGCCAGCTCATGCTGGAACAGAAGTCGTTCTGGAGCGGCGTCAACGGCTACATGCTGTCGGGCGACCTGGCGCAGGTATTCAACGTCCCGCCCCCCGGGGTCGGCGTGCTGGTGCAGCGGATCGCGGCCGACTCGCCGGCCGAGCGCGCCGGCCTGAAGGGGGGAACGATGCGGGCCACCATCGGCGACGAGGATCTGATCGTCGGCGGCGACATCGTCCTGGCCATCCAGGGGGTCTCCCTGGCCGAGCCGAGCGGTCTCGCCACGGCGCGGCAGAAGATCACCGAGCTGCGTCCCGGCGACCCGGCCACGGTAACTGTGCTGCGTGGCGGCAGGACGGTCATCCTCACCACTACCTTCCAGCCTTGACCGGCCGGCTCGATCGGCACCGCGCAGGCAGGGCGGCGGCCAGCCTGGGGCTCCTGCTCCTCGCGGGCAGCGCGGCGGCGGGCGACGCCCCGGCCACCGGCGAGCCGCCCCCTCCCGTGGCCGGCGGCGCCGGGGCGCGCCCGAGGATCTGCCTCGCCCTGAGCGGCGGCGGGGCGCGCGGGTTCGCGCACATCGGCGCTCTGCAGGCGCTTGAAGAGCTGCGCGTTCCGGTCGACTGCATCGCCGGCACCAGCATGGGCTCGATCGTCGGCGGCCTCTACGCCACCGGGATGTCGCCGCGGGAGATCGAGGACGCCATCGGGACGGTCGACTGGGGCAGTCTGTTCAACGACCGCCCGCCCCGCCGCGACCTGTCCTTCCGCCGCAAGCAGGACGACGTCGCCGATCTGGCGGAGGTCGAGGTCGGCATCAAGGACGGCCGGATCGCCCTGCCGCGCGGTCTCATCGCGGGTCAGAAGATCGGCTTCGTACTGGAGTCGCTGACGCTGCGGGCGGCCGGTGTCGAGGACTTCGACACCCTGCCGATTCCGTTCCGTGCGGTGGCGACGGACATCGGTACCGGGTCGATGGTGGTCCTGCGGCGCGGAAAGCTGGCCGACGCCCTGCGCGCCAGCATGAGCCTGCCGGGGCTGGTGGCGCCGATCGAGATTGACGGGCGGCTGCTGGTGGACGGCGGTCTGGTGCGCAACCTCCCGGTGGACGTGGCGCGTGAGATGGGCGCCGACGTCGTCATCGCGATCGATATCAGCACGCCGCTCGACCCTCCGTCGGCCATCCGGTCGGTGACCGACGTGACCCGCCAGGTGACCGGCATGCTGACGCACGGCAACGTCGAAGCCCAGGCCGCTGCCGCCGACCTGTTGATCCGACCCGACCTGGCGGGCGCCACGTCGGGCAGCTTCTTCCAGGCGCGGGCGATCCTGCCGGCCGGCCATGAGGCGATCCTGGCCCGCCGCGCCGCGCTGGCCCCGTACGCGCTGACCGAGGAGGCGTATACGGCCCGGAACGCCGCCTTGCGGGCCGCACTCAAGGCGCCGGCGCGGATCGCCGCGGTCCGCATCGACGCCCCGCCCGACGTCGACCCGCGCGTTCTCAGCCGGCGCATCAGGACGCGGCCGGACTCGAACCTGGATCTGGCCACGCTGCAGAGCGACCTGGGGCGGCTCTACGAGCTGGGAGAGTTCGAGCGGGTCGATTTCACTCTCGAGCCGTCGGGCAAGGGGACCGATCTGGTCATCCGGGCGCGGGAGAAGCCGTGGGGCCCGCGCTCGCTGCGCTTCGGCGTGAACTTCCTGAACGGCTTCGCGGGCAACACCGATTTCAATGTGAGGGCGCGTTACACCCGCCTGCTGGCGGACCGGCTGGGCGCCGAATGGCGCACCGACGCCCAGATCGGCCGGACGCGGCGGGTGCTGACCGAGCTGTACCAGCCGCTCGAGTTCTCCGGGACCTGGTTCGTCGCGCCGAGCCTCGACGTCAGCAGCGCGGTGGTGGATATCTTCGAGGACGACCGCCGGATCGCGGATTACGACGTGCACTCCGCCTCGGGCGCGGTGGCGCTCGGGGCGCAGCTCGGCCGGTCCGGAGAGGCGCGCGCCGGTGTGCTGCACGGGCGCGCGCGGGCGCATGTCGGCGTCGGCCCGAGCACTCTGCCGCGCCTCGACGTGTCGATCGGCGCCTGGGTCGGCACCCTGAACTTCGACCGGCTGGACGAGGCGCACTTCCCGCACCGCGGGTTTGCCGGCGGGCTGGGGGCCTTCCTGGCCCGGCGCGGTCTGGGCTCGGACGTGGCGTACGACAAGCTGATCGGCGGCGCGTCGTAGTTCTTCACCCGGGGCCGGAACACCGTCTTCATGGGTCTCAACGGCGGCACCAACCTCGGGAGCGCCATCCCCTTCTACGACGAGTTCGGTCTGGGCGGTCTGTTCTCCCTGTCGGGGTTCCGGAGGGAGAGATCCGCGGCCAGCTGTTCGGCGTGTCCCGCCTCGGTTACTACCGCACGGCCGGCAGTCTCTCCGGGAAGAAGGGCCGGTCCATCTATCTCGGCGCGTGGACCGAGGCCGGCAACGCCTGGGCCAGCGCGCATGAAGCCAGCTTCGGCAACCTGCGCCACACCGGGACGCTCGGCGTCGGACTCGACACGTTCATGGGCCCGCTCTATCTGGCTTACGGGAGAGCCGACGGAGGCCACAACGCCGTCTACTTTGCGGTCGGTCGATCAATCGGAGGACAGGGGATTTTCGGCTTCAACAACTTCTAGCGAGTGTGATATAGACTTCCGGCGCACGCAATCCGCCAAGAATGACAGTCAGGCCGACGGTTCGACGGTTCGCCGAAAGGGGCGACATGTCTTCCTGTTTCCAGGCGCAGCCATGAGGGGCGCTCCCCCAGTGCAGATCCGCGCCCTTTGGACAGTTCCGCCGGTCGGGAAAATTACGCCCGCGTGCCCCTTCGTCGATCCCTTGATATTTCCGAAGGCATGAAGCCGGGTTCTGCTTGACATTCCCCGGGATTGCGGTATTAAGCAGGATGCATCTCGAACTTTGCCCATTCCACCGACTCAAGACCGTGTTCCGGTCGAGGCGCCGCTCGATGGAACCTTGGGGGCATGGAAGGGCCCATCGCGGTCCCCTTGCGCTCTGCTGGCTGCTGGCTTTCCTGGTCGCTTCGCCCGCCGGCGCCCAGTCATCCCTGAAGTCCCGGCGCGACATCAACGTCGGGAACCACCCCGTTGCGGCCATCGCCGCCGACTTTGACGGCGACGGCAACCTCGACATCGTCAGCGTCGACCAGCAGAGCAACTCACTCGGGATGATCAAAGGGTTCGGCGACGGTACCTTCCGCCGCATCGCGGCGCTGCCGGTCGGGTCGCTCCCGACGGGCGTCGTGTTCGCCGACGCGACCAGCGACGGGATTCCCGACCTGATCACCAGCAACCTGATCAGCCAGGAGGTGAGCGTGAACGTCGGGGACGGCCATGGCGGCTACGCCACGCGGATCAGCACATCGATCGTCCCGGTCACGCCGAACGCCCTCGCGGTCGGCGACTGGAACGGCGACGGCCGGGCCGACGTCGCGGTGGTCTCCGGCTCTCTCAACATCCTGCTGACCCTGATCGGAAACGGCGCCGGCGGATTCACGAACCAGGTGCAGTACGCCACCGGTGCGTATCCGAAGCAGGTGATCGCCGCCGATTTCAACCTGGACGGCAAGACCGACCTGGCGGTCGTCAACAACACCTCCAACTCGATCCAGATCTGGCGCGGCGACGGGGCGGGCGGATTCGCCCTCGACACGACGCTGGCCACCGACGCGGCACCCCAGGGGGCGACCATCGCCGACTTCAACGGCGATGGGATTTCCGACATCGTCGTGTGCAATTTTGGCGTCGACGATGTGGGTGTCTACCTGGGCACGCCGGCCGGCGGGTTCGGTTCGCCCAGTATCCTGTCCCCAGGCTTCGGGCCGCGCGCGGCGGTCGCCACCGATATCAACAACGACGGCAGGATCGATCTGGTGGTGACGTTGTCGCGCGTGAGCGGCGTCGGCCAGGCCGCGGTGTACCTCGGCAACGGCTCGGGAGGCTTCACCTTGCAGCCCCCGGTCAACACCGGCCCGGTTCCGAACACCGCCACGGTGGGAGACTTCAACCAGGACGGCAACCAGGACGTGGTCACCGTCAACCTGACCGGCAATACCGTTTCGGTCCTGCAGAACACCGGCGGCGCGTTCCTGCTCGGGTCGAAGGTGCCGCTCCCCATGGGGGCGTTTCCGCAGGGCGTCGCGGTGGCCGACCTGAACGGCGACGGCAAGGTGGACGTCGCCTCGGCCAACCAGAGCCCCAACACCGTGACGGTCATGTACGGCGACGGCCTGGGAAACTTTCCGACGGCTGGGCCGAGCCCCAAGACCGGCACCACGCCGTACTCGATCGTCTCCGACGACTACAACCACGACGGCCTGATCGATCTGGTGACCGCCAACAACGGCAATGACACGGTCACCTACATGCAGAACACCGGAACCAGCTTCAACACCACCAACCTTGCCACCGGCTGCGTCGGGACCGTGGCGGTCGCGTCCGGTGACGTGTCGGGCGATCTGAACCCGGACCTGGCGATGGTGTGTGAGAACTCGAACCAGATGTGTACGCGGCGTTCGACGGGCTTGTCGGGCCCCAATTCATTCGGCAACCCGGTCTGCTCGTCCCTGGCCGGGATCCCCGGCGACGTCGTGCTGGCGAATATCAACGGGGACGCCTTCCAGGACGCCGTCATGGTGCTCCGGCAACTCAATACCGTCTCCGTCGCCCTGGCGGACGGTCTGGGAGGAGTGTCCGGCGTGCCGGCGTCCTACCCGGTCGGCCCCGGACCGACGGGAGTGGCGCGCGGCGATCTGGACGGCGACGGTCTCATCGATCTGATCGCGGCCAATACCGGCGCCGACAGCATCTCCGTCATCCTCGGCGCCAATCCCACGGCCCCGGCCATCAACACCGCCGTCGGGCTGTCGCCGACCAGCCTGGCGGTCGCGGACTTCAATCTCGACGGCCGGCTCGACGTGGCGGTCAGCAATACCGACGACAACAACGTCACGCTCCTCCTGGGCGACGGCACCGGGCACTTCACCTTCGCCGGCAACTACGGCACGCGCGATCTGCCGGTCGCCGTCGGCGTGGGGGACTTCAACCGCGACGGCAAGCCGGACCTCGCGGTCGCGGACAGCTTCTCGGATACCCTGACCATCCTGCTGAACCAGTCCGTCCCGGGTGACCCGATGCAGATGGCCTCGATGATCGGCGGCGGCCGGAACGTGATGCGCTGGGGGCTCCTGCCCGGCGCCCTCTACGATGTCATCCGCGGGCGCCCGAGGGCGATCCGGTCGCAGACCGATCACGTCGACCTCGGTCCCGTCGTCTGCATCGCGGACAAGATCGCCGACACCGACACCGCCAACTACCCCGACGAGACCAACCCGGCCCTGGGTGACGCGTTCTTCTACCTCGTCCGCCCCGTGATCGGCGGCGTGCCGGGCGACTACACCATCTCGACCGGCGGCAAACGAGGAATCCCCTCCTCGGGCGACTGCATCTAAGGCTCCGTCCGCGCGTTGTGCGACGCTTTGGAAAATGCCCTACGACAGTGCGGGTGACTCGGCTTGGCGAGCCTCTAAGTTACGAGGTTCATGTGGCTTACGACCACGGCTCCAGCTTTTCAGGGTTCCCAGCCCTTCGGCAGGAAGAACGGGCTGGATTTCGCCTCGGAAAGTGAATTCTCCACCCGCACGGTTGTCGGTCAGTTTCATCAAGGAGAGATTCGATGGACCACGCCATCACCTTGGACGAGCTGAAACGTCTGATCAAGGAGAAGGGACGCTTTTACCTGGTTGAGGCGCAGGGACCGATGATGTACGAAGACACCCACCTGCCCGGCGCCTTGAACCTGCCGCCGAATCGGGTGGCGGAGCTGGCGCCGCGGATTCTGCCCGACCGGGATGCGGCGATCGTCGTCTACTGCAGCGGCCCCACGTGACACGCCTCGACGAACGTCGCCCGTGAGCTGGCGGCAATGGGTTATACCCGGGTGAGCCACTACCCAGGGGGCAAGCAGGAATGGGCGGAGGCGGGGCTGCCGTTCGAGGGCAGCGGAGGTCAACCGGCATGATCACGATTCGACCCCACGACGAGCGCGGCAGGACGCGGTTCGACTGGCTCGACAGCAGCCACACCTTCTCGTTCGGCGACTATCACGACCCGACGCGCATGGGCTTCCGGACGCTGCGGGTGATCAACGACGACTACGTGCAGCCGGGCAGGGGGTTCGGCACCCACTCGCACCGCGACATGGAGATCGTCACGCTGGTCCTCGAGGGCGCGCTCGAGCACCAGGACAGCACCGGGACGTCCTCGGTGATCCATCCCGGCGACGTGCAGAGGATGAGCGCCGGTACCGGCATCACCCACAGCGAGTGGAATCATTCCGGGGACCGGATGGTCCACTTCCTGCAGATCTGGGTTCTCCCGGAGACGCGCGGTCTGACGCCGGGCTACGAGCAGAAGGCCGTTCCGGAAGAGGCGCGGCGCGGCCGGCTCGTCCTGCTGGCGTCGCACGACGGGCGTGACGGCTCGGTGACCATCCGCCAGGACGCGGCCCTCTACGGCGCGCGCCTGTCCCCCGGTCAGACCGTCGCCCACGCGATCCCCGCCGGCCGCCACGCCTGGCTGCACGTCGCGCGCGGCGCCGTCACCCTGAACGGCCGGGCGCTCGTGGCGGGCGACGGCGCCGCCGTCAGCGACGAGTCGAAGGTCGCCGTCACCGGGGCCGTACCGCCGAAAGAACCGAAGGGCGGCGCCGAGCCCGCCGGCGCGGACGCCGACCTGCTGCTGTTCGATCTGGCGTGAGCTGGACGGTCGACTTTCTCGTGCGCCACGGTTACACGGTGGTGTTCGCCTGGATGCTCCTGGAGCAGCTCGGTCTGCCGGTCCCGGCCATCCCGGTCCTGCTCGCCGCCGGGGCGCTCGCGGGAGTCGGACGGCTGAGCCTGCCGCTGGCGCTTGCCGCGTCGACCGCGGCCGCGCTTCTCAGCGACACCCTGTGGTTCGAGATCGGCCGGCGCAGGGGCGTCCGGGTCCTGAACTTCCTCTGCCGCGTGTCGCTCGAGCCGGATTCGTGCGTGCGCCGGACCGAGCAGATGTTCGGGCGCTACGGCGTGCGCTCCGTCGTCGTGTCGAAGTTCGTCCCCGGGCTGGGCACCGCGGCGCCGCCTCTCGCCGGCATCTTCGGGATGCCGCTGCCGCGCTTCCTGCTGTTCGACAGTCTCGGGGCGCTCCTGTACGCGGGGATGTTCACCGGGCTGGGCTATCTGTTCAGCGCGGAGCTCGAGCGCATGGCCGAGGGGGCGCTGCGGCTGGGTGAGTGGCTCGTGCTCGTCCTGGCCGGCGCCCTGGCGATCTATGTCCTGGGGAAGATCTGGCAGCGCCGGCGTTTCCTGCGAGACCTGCGCGTGGCGCGCATCACCCCCGAAGACCTGAAGCGGCGTCTCGACGCGGGCGAGGAGGTCGTGATCGTCGACCTGCGACATCCCCTCGACCTGGAGACCGCGCCATACCTGATCCCGGGGGCGATGCGTCTTTCACCCGAGGACGTCGAGCACCGCCACGGCGAGATCCCGCGCGACCGCGACATCGTCCTCTACTGCACGTGACCGAACGAGGCGACCAGCGCCCGGGTGGCGCTCCTCCTGCACCGGCGCGGCATCACGCGTGTCCGGCCTCTTCTCGGCGGCCTGGACGCCTGGCGCGCGCACCAGTACCCGCTGCAGGAACACCGGCCGCCGACGGCCTGAGTGGCGCCGGCCGTCAGTCCCGTTCCATCGACGGATAGAGCGCGTACCCCACGCCGCTGACGGTGACGAGGTAGCGGGGGCTGGCGGGATCGGTCTCGATCTTCCGGCGCAGGCGGTGCACGAGCTGTTTCAGGAGCTGGCGGTCGCCCAGGCCGCGGTAGCCCCACACGTGCGAGGTCAGCCGCTCCAGGGGGAGCGCGTGCCCGCCGTTGGCCAGCAGGAGCTGCGCCGCCGCGCACGCGCACCGCCTGTCTCTCCACGTCCAGGGACAGGTCCCCCGAGTCGAGCGTTCCCGGCCGCTCCAGCCCCGCGCGACGCAGCAGGGCGCGCACGCGCGCCAGCAGGGTGCGCGGGCTGAACGGCTTGGTGAGATAGTCGTCCGCCCCCAGGTCGAGCCCCTGCACCTGGTCCTCCTCCGCCGAGCGCACGGTGAGCAGCATCACCGGCGTGGCCGAGCCGGTGGCGCGGATTTTCTTCAGGATCTCGAGACCCGAGAAGCGCGGCAGGTTCACATCGAGGATCGCCAGGTCCGGGCGCTCGCTGCCGAACGCCGCGACACCCGACGGGCCATCCTGCGCCTCGACGACCAGGTAGCCCGACTGACGCAGGGCGAAGGCGATGAGCCGCAGCAGCTCGAGATCGTCGTCGACGACCAGGATCTTCACGCCGCCCCCTCTGCCGGGAGGATCACGCACAGGCGCGTGCCGCGCGCCGACCCGTCCCGGCGCCGGGCCTCGACGCGCCCGCCGTGCCGCTCGACGATCGATTTGACGATCCACAGCCCGAGACCCATGCCGCTCTCCTCCGGCTCCTCGCCCGGCGACCGCATGAAGCGCCGGAACAGGACATCGTCGCCCTCGGGCGGCAGGCCCGGCCCCTCGTCATCCACCCACAGCGCGATCTCGCGGCCCCCCGACCGCCCGCCGATCGAGATGGTCGAGCCGCTCGGGGCGAACTTGTTGGCGTTGGCCAGCAGGTTCACGAAGACCTGCACCAGGCGCGGCGCGTCCCCGGTGACCGGCGGCAGCGGGTAAGGCAGATCGAGGTGGAGCGTCTGCTCGCGCAGCGCCAGAAGGGGGGACGCGAGCTCGACGGCCTCGTCCACGACTTCCTCCAGCGCCACCGGCTGGCGCCGAATCGAGACATGGCCCGCCTCGATGCGCACGCTCTCGAGCAGGTTGTCGATGAGCTGGGTCAGGCGCAGCGCGCCGCGCTGGAGCGACGCCACCAGATCGCGCACCTCTTCGGTCTTCAGCTCTCCGAGACGGTCGTGCAGGAGCTCGATGGAGGCGAGCTGGGCGGTCAGGGGCGTGCGGAACTCATGCGTGATGTTGGCGAGCACCGTGTCGCGCAGGCGGCGCGTCGCCTCGACCTCGGTCTCGTCACGCATCACCTGGAACTGGTGCTCGCGGTCGACCGCCCTCCCGGCGGGCGCGGCGTCGCGGGCCCGCACGGTCTCGGGCGGCGCGCTGGTGATCACGATCGACCTGCGTCGGCCGTCCCCCAGCAGCAGGTCCTCGGTGGCGCGGGCGCTGCCGCGAAAGCGGGCGTGCAGGATCGGGCAGCGATCCTCGCACGGGCGCACGCCCCCCGGCCCCTGCGGGTTCAGGACGTCCCCGCAGAAGCGGCCGACGGCGTCCTCGGGCCGGAGACCCAGGAGCGCCGCCGCCTGGGGGTTGAGATAGCGTATGCGCCTCTGGCGATCGACGGAGAAGACGCCCTCGACGATGCCGGTGAGGACGGCCTCCGCCTCCGCCTGCCGCTGGCGCAGCTCGGCGGTGAGGTGCAGAAGGCGGGCCCGCATCTCTTCCATGGCCGCCGCCAGTGTGCCGATCTCGGCGCCGGGCGTGCGTGGGATCGGCGTTGCCAGGTCGCCCTGACCGATGCGCGCCGAGGCCTCGGTAAGGGCCTCGAGCGGCCGCACCAGCCGCCGACCGAACACCACGCTGAAGACGGCCGCCAGCCCACCCACGCCGAGGGCGACCAGGAGAAGCGATCGAACGAGCTGTCTCTGGGAGGCGTCCAGCCCGGAGGTCGGCAGACCGGTCTCGATCAGACCGACCACCTCGCCAGCCGGCGTGCGCAGCGGCACGATGGCGACATAGAGGCCCGCCTCATCGAGACGCTCGGCCAGGGGCGCGCCCGCGTCCAGGACCCGGCCGCGCAGGTTCGCCTGGGGCACGTCGCGGTAGGCCTCCTGCCGATCAAGGAGCGCGACGGGAAGGCCGATCCCTCTGCCGATGTCGCGCGCGAACTCCTCGTCCAGCGCGATCGCCGCGATCACCGCGGCGCGGGGAACCCCCGGCACCGCCGACCGCGCCCCCAGGATGAGCGGACCGCCCGAAGAGGGTCGCAGCACGAAGCGCTCGCCCGCGCCGCGCCCCTGCCGCTGGACATCGGCCCACGGAAGCCGGCCGGCGCGCGCGAACAGGCCGCCCTCGAAGACCACCGCGCATCCCGATAGCTTGCCGGTCGCGGCGAACTGCTCGAGGAAGGCCTGCACGGCCGGAGCGTCGCGCGCCAGCAGGAAGCGCGCCAGGTCCGGGCGTTCGCCGAGCAGATGGGCCGAGTTCGTCAGGTCGTCACCGGCGGACGCGACGGCGCGCGCGCCGATCGAGCCCGCCAGGCTGACGCGGGCCAGCTCCTGCTCGTCGGTGAAGCGCTGCAGGAGCCCGCCGGCGGCCACGGCCACGCACACCACCGGCGCGGCAACCAGGCCGACGTTCATGCCGGTCAGGAGAGTGCCGAGACTCAGGCGGCGCATCGCTCCTTATTATAGGAGGTCACCCGATGCGCCGTCCGGAGCGCCACTCCACCACCCCTTTAGCGACCAGCGTCGCCAGCGCCAGAAGCGTCAGGAGCGATGCGACCGCGAAGGAGGCCGCGAACTGATACTCGTTGTACAGGATCTCGACGTGCAGCGGCACCGTCGTGGTCAGCCCGCGGATGTGTCCGGAGACCACCGACACGGCTCCGAACTCTCCCGTCGCACGCGCCGCGCACAGGACGATCCCGTAGATCAGCCCCCATTTGATCTTCGGCAGACTGACGTGAAAGAACGTCTGCCACCCCGAGGCCCCCAGCGTCAGCGCGGCCTCTTCCTCGTCGCTCCCCTGCGCCCGCATCAGCGGGATCAGCTCGCGGGCCACCAGGGGGAAGGTCACGAAAATCGTCGCCAGGACCAGCCCCGGCAGGGCGAAGATGATCCGGATGTCGTGCCTCTGCAGCCACGGACCCACCAGACCGTGGGCGCCGAACAGCAGGACGAAGACCATCCCCGAGATGACGGGCGACACGCTGAACGGCAGGTCGATGAGCGTCACCAGAAGATTTCTGCCGCGGAACTCGAAGCGGGCGATCGCCCAGGAGGCGGCCAGGCCGAACAGGACATTGAGCGGCACGGCGACCCCCGTCACGATCAGCGTCAGCCGGATCTCCGCCAGCGCCATCGGATCGGTCACCGCGGTGAGATAGCCCCCGAGTCCCTTGCGCAGCGCCTCCGTGAACACCACCACCAGCGGCAGGAACAGGAAGAGGATCAGGAACGTCAGGGCGGTCCCGATCAGGCACCAGCGCAGCAGGCGGGGCTCGTCGAGGTGGCGCGGGCGCGGGATCATGTCTCAGGTCCCCGGGACGACTCGGCGCTGGCGCAGCGCCAGGATGTTCACCGACAGGAGGAGCGCGAACGACGCCACCAGGAACACCAGGGCGATGGCGGTCGCGCCGGCGTAGTCGAACTGCTCCAGCCGGATCATGATCAGGAGCGGCGTGATCTCGGTGCGCAGCGGCATGTTGCCGGCGATGAAGATCA
>QHXY01000343.1 GCA_003223145.1 Acidobacteriota bacterium | reverse complement strand
TTCCATGCAGGGTGATCGCCGGGGCCAGCCGTTCCTCCAGGTGCCGCCCCAGGATCTCGGTGGCGCGCTCGGTGGTGCGCGGCGTGCCGAGCAGCGGAAGTCCGTGCCGCTCGCAGGCCTCCAGGAGGTCGGTATGCGGGGCCGCGCCGTGCGCCAGGAGCAGGCAGGCGATCGGAGCCGCTCCCAGACGGTCGAGAAGCAGGCGCCGCTGATCGTCGGGGATCTGCGCCAGGTAGACGACCTCGCTCTTTCCGAGAAGCTGCACGGTTCCTGCCTGGAGCGCCTCCGGATGCCCTGCCAGGGCCAGGCCCGGTCTTTCGGGGGCGGCCACCCGGATGTCGCGGCGGAGACCGGCCCGCCCGCCGAGAAGACGCGGGGCCAGTTCAGGAATGGGTTCAGACAGGAGATCGCCCACTGGCAGGGTGGGACGGGGCGCTTCGCGCTGGTTCAACCTCGTCCTCCGCGCCCCGTGCCGGCGCGACCGGAGCGCTTCCGACAAACCCGCAAACCGCGGCCATTCTAGGGGATGGCCCCCAACCTGTCAAGAAAACCGCCGGCGGCCGATGGCGGGTTCCGGGGGACGGTCGGAGGATTTTCCTTCATTGACCCGACTGGCCGGGGATGGTATGTTTCGACTGCGGTGGCGATGCATCCTGCCGCGTCGGACCGGAGGTCTTCATGGCCCCGAAGAAGGTCGTACACATTATCGGCACCGGAACGATCGGCGAGCCCCTGATCGGACTGTTTGCCGATAAAAAGGATCTGCTCGGATTCGACGAGGTCACCTTCCACAAACGAACCCCCCTGCTGACCGACCGCTCCAAGGTCGTCAACCTGATGCGGCGCGGCGCGCGCCTGGCGTGCGATGAGTCGGCGCGGCGCGGCTTTCGCGAAATCGGGATCGAGCCGTCCTGTGAGCACCACGAGGCCCTCCGGCAGGCAACCGTGATCATCGACTGCACTCCCTCGGACGTCGGCCTGCAGAACAAGAAGGAGATCTACGAAAAACACGCGCACAACACACTGGGCTTCATCGCGCAGGGGTCGGAATTCGGCTTTGGCAAGATGTACGCGCGCGGGATCAACGACCGCACCCTCAAGCACGGCGTCGATCAGTACATCCAGGTCGTCTCGTGCAACACCCACAACCTGGCCGTGCTCATTGACCTGATCGGTCTGCGGGACGGAGGACCCGGAAACTTCGCGGAGGGGCGATTCACCTGCATCCGGCGCGCCAACGACATCAGCCAGGACGGCTCGTTCGTCCCGTCACCCCAGGTCAACCGACACAAGGACGAGCGCTTCGGAACGCACCATGCCCGGGACGCGTGGCACCTGTTCAACACCCTGGGCTACGATTTGAATCTCTTCTCGTCCGCCCTCAAGGTCAACAGCCAGTACATGCACGCCATCCACTTCAACATCCGCCTGCGCAAGCCGACCACGGTCGAGGCGATCCTCGACCAGTTGAAGAGCGACGACCGGATGGCGTTGACCTACAAGCAGTCCGCGAACTCCGTCTTCTCCTTCGGCCGCGATTACGGGCATTACGGTCGCATCCTGAACCAGGGCGTCCTGGTCGTGCCGACCCTGACGGTGCACAAGGGCACGGAGGTCGTGGGGTTCTGCTTCACTCCTCAGGACGGCAACGCCCTGATCAGCAGCGTCGCGGCGGCCTGCTGGATGGTGTACCCCGAATCGTACGAGCAGAAGCTGAACTGCCTGAAGGACTCCATCTTCGACGAGGTCTAGGAGCAGGGGGCGGGGTCCGATCTACTTCCTGCATTTCCTGAGGAGGAGAGCGGCGTTCGTCCCGCCGAACCCGAACGAGTTGTTGAGCGCGTAGTTCACCGTCGTCCGGCGGGCCTCGTTGGGCACGTAATCCAGATCGCACTCCGGGTCGGGGGTCGTGTAGTTGATGGTCGGCGGCACGATGTCGTGGTGCACGGCGAGCGCCACGATCGCCGTTTCCAGGCCACCGGACCCGCCCAGGAGGTGCCCGGTCATCGACTTGGTGCTGCTCACCGCCACGGTGCGCGCCCGGTCTCCGAAGACCGCCTTGATCGCCCGTGTCTCGACGACGTCACCCTGTGGGGTCGAGGTGCCGTGCGCGTTCACGTAGTCGATGTCGGACGGCTCGATCCCCGCGTCCGCGATGGCCCGCCGCATGACCCGCACCGGCCCGTCGCCGTCCTCCGACGGCGCGGAGACGTGGAACGCGTCGCCCGACGCGCCGTACCCGGCCACCTCGGCGTAAATCTTCGCGTGCCGGCGGATGGCGTGACCCAGCTCTTCGAGGATGACGATCCCCGCGCCCTCGCTGATCACGAACCCGTCGCGGTCGGCGTCGAACGGTCGCGACGCCCGCGCGGGGTCGTCGTTGCGCGTGGACAGGGCCCGCATGGCGCAGAAGCCGCCCACGCACAGCGGCGCGATCACCCCCTCGCAGCCCCCGGCGATCATGACGTCGGCGTCGCTCCGCTTGATGATCTCGTAGGCTTCGCCGATGGCATGCGTCCCGGTAGCGCAGGCGGTGCAGGCGGCCTGGTTGGGTCCCTTGGCGCCATAGCGGATGGAGACCTGACCCGAGGCCATGTTCACGATGAGTCCGACAATGAAAAAGGGTGACACGCGTCGCGGTCCCTCGCGCAGCAGGATCTCGTGCTGCCTCTCGATGGACGGCAGCCCGCCGATGCCCGAGCCGATGTACACGCCGACTCGATCCGCCTCGGACGGTCCCACCTGGAAGGCGGCGTCGCGCATGGCGATCTCCGCCGCCGCCATCGCGTAATGGATGAACAGATCCATCTTCTTGACGTCCTTCTTCGGGACCCAATCCTCCGGGTTGAATCCCTTCACTTCGCCGGCGATGCGGCAGGGGTAGTCCCGGGCGTCGAAACGGGTGATGGGACCGATGCCGCTCCTCCCCTGGATCAGGGCCTCCCAGTTCTCCGGGTTGCCAATCCCGAGGGGCGAGACCATCCCGACCCCGGTGATGACGACGCGTCGCTCCATGACCATTCCGCCCGACCGTCCGGCGTTCAGGCGTGCGTCTGGATGTACTTGATGGCGTCGCCGACCGTGTGGATCTTTTCGGCGTCCTCGTCGCTGATTTCGATCTTGAACGCCTCCTCAAGGGCCATCACCAGCTCGACGGTGTCGAGCGAATCGGCCCCCAGGTCGTTGACGAAGGAGGCCTCCATCGTGACCTCCTCCGGATCGACGCCCAGCTGCTCAACGATGATCCCCTTGACCTTCTCTTCGATGCTCTGCGCCATTCTGCTGTCCTCCATGCGTGATCCAACCCGCCTCTCGGACGGCCTGTCGAGGCTCGTCCCGAACGCGGCACCCGTCCTCGCGGCAATCTGATTATTGTTCGCGCACCCCTACATGTAAAGACCGCCGCTGATGTTCAGGACCTCGCCCGTGATGTAGGCGCCGCCCGGCCCCAGAAGAAATGCGACTCCGGCGGCGACGTCCTCCGGCGTCCCGAGGCGGCCCAGGGGGATGAGGCTGGACATCCGGTCGCGCGCCTCCTCCGGGAGGGCGCGTGTCATGTCCGTGTCGATGAAGCCCGGTGCGACGGCGTTGACGGTGATCGATCGCGTCGCGACCTCGCGCGCCAGAGACTTCGTGAAGCCGATCAATCCCGCCTTGGCGGCGCAGTAATTGGCCTGTCCCGGGTTCCCCATGAGCGCCACGACCGAGCTGATGTTGACGATTCGCCCGGATCGCCCGCGCACCATGCCAGGCAGCACGGCACGGGTCACCTCGAAGGCCGCCGTCAGGTTGACCAGCAATACGCGGTCCCAGTCCGCTCGCTTCATGCGCAGGAGAAGCCCGTCCCCCGTGACCCCCGCGTTGTTCACCAGGTGGTCGATCCGGCCGAACTCCTTCAGGGCCTGCTCGCACCCGGCGCTGATCGAGGCGGTGTCGGCAAGGTCGATCGCCACCCCGCGCGCGCGCGCTCCACCGGCTTCGCATTCCTTCGCCACCGCGTGCAGCTCCTCCGGATGCCGGGACGCGAGCACCAGGTCCGAGCCCCTGCGGGAAAGCTCCAGGGC
>QHXY01000341.1 GCA_003223145.1 Acidobacteriota bacterium | reverse complement strand
CCGGTGTGCATCACCAGCTACGAGCTGGAGAATTCCTACCCGCGCATCTGGAAGGACGACCACGCGTCCGACCTCGCTCCCGCTGGAGACGAGCCCGCCTGGAAGGTCGCGCTGGCGACGTGCGCCGCGCCGATCTTCTTTCCGGGCACGCAGGTTCTCGGGGGCGACAGTCACGTTGACGGCGGCCTGTTCGCCAACAACCCGGCTCTCATCGGGCTGACCGAGGCGGTGCGCTATTTCCGCCAGCCCCTCGAGCGCATCCGAATCCTGTCCGTAGGCGCCGGCGAGCGCGCGGAGCGCATTTCGTACGAGAAGGCGCGACGCATGGGTGTGTGGTTCTGGCGGACGGCGGCGATCGAGCACATGATGATCGCGCAGGCGCGGATTGCGCACGAAATCGCGCGGCGGCTGCTCGGGCCAGAGCAGTACACACGCGTCAACGTGCCGCTCGAGCGGCCGTACGCACTCGACGATTATGCGGCCGCGAGAAACCTCATCGAGCCGGGGGCGCAGGCGGCGCGCGTCAGATATACGGACCTGATCCAGCGCTTTTTTTCGAGCGCCGCGGTGATCGGGCGCGAGCAGAAGTCCACCGTCCAGACGCTCCGCCGAGGCGATCGTCCCCGGCGCAATTCGTGATCATTTCTCGCGGGATCGTGTGGACTCCCGCGGAGACCGGTGATAGGCTTCGCGCGCTTTAATCTGCACCGCTGGAGGTGCGGACTCATGAGGGAGGAACATGGCTCGAACTCCTGATGTCGCGGGTGCGCTGGAAGCGGTCATCGCCAGGACGTTGAAATCGACGGTCGGCCCTCGCCTCCGGAAGGTGGACAGCCAGTTGAGGAAGCTGGAGCGGAGGCTCCGGAAGATCTCGTCGCTGCGCGGTCGTCGCGCCGGGGCGGGCCGCCGGGCCGCCGCGGGACGGAGGCGTGGACGCAGAGGGCGCCCGCCGATGCGCGGCCGCAAACGGGGGCGCAGATCCCGACGCTAGTGCCCATGTCATCCGGCTCCTGGGGTCGCGGATGGCCGGGCAGCGGGCAGGCGTCCGTTCGCTGCCGCCGGGCTCCGGGAGTCGGCTCCGGGGCGGGAGCCGCAGGGATTTTCTCAGATCCTGCGGGGCCTCCGCCTTGGCGCTTGCCGCGATCGAGATGGTTCCGGGTGCCTTCGTGACGCGGCGCGCCGACGGTGCGGTGCCACCCGATCGATTCGAGGGGTTCGGGGCGGTGGCGCTCGACAAGGCGCGCTCCCTGGGCGCCACGTACGCCGATATCCGCATCAACCGCTACCGCACACAGAGCGTCCTGCTGCGATCGACTCCCGACTGGACGACGGGCGCCGTCCACCACGTTCCTTCGGTCGGCGACGAGGAGAGTTTCGGATTCGGGGTCCGCGTCGTCCACGGCGGCGCGTGGGGCTTCGCCGCCGGATCGAGCGTCGACAAAGAGGCGATCGCCCGCATGACGGCGGAAGCGGTGGGCATCGCCCGGGCGCACGCGAAGCTGCGCGGCGAGCCGGTGCGGCTCGCCGCGGTCGCGCCAGCCAAGGACACCTACCGCACGCCTCTTGAGACGGATCCCTTCGAGGTCGGTGTCGCTGAGAAGCTCGCCCTGTTGCAGCAGGCCAGCGAGGAAGCGCGCAAAGTATCCGGCGTGTTCTCGGTCACGGGTTTCCTGGAGCAGCGCCTCGAGGAGCGCTTCTTCGCCTCCACCGATGGCAGCGTCATCCGCCAGAGGATCGTCCAGGTCGCGCCCGAGTTCACGGCGACCGCCCGCGATCTCAAGGCCCGCAGGACGAAGACGCGCACCTACCGCCCGGACGCCGTGTGCGGCGGCTACGAGTTCGTTCTCAAGGCGGGCCTAGTGGAGAACGCCCGCCGCGTCGGCGAGGAGTCGGTCAACCACCTGAAGGCGCCCTCGGTCGCGCCAGGCGCGAAGGACCTCGTCCTGCTGCCGACGCACCTCGGTCTGACCATCCACGAGTCGATCGGGCACTCCACCGAGCTCGACCGGGCGATGGGGTACGAGGCGAACTTCGCCGGCACGTCATTCCTGACCCCGGACCGGCTCGGCACGTATCGCGTCGGCTCGGAGATCGTCAATGTCTTCGGCGACCGGGTCATGCCGCAGGCTCTGTCGACATGCGGCTATGACGACGACGGTGTGAAGACGAAGCGCTTCCCGATTCTCAAGAACGGCGTCTTCGTCGGCTACCAGACGACCCGCGAGCAGGCGCACTGGATCGGGCAGGAGGAGTCGATGGCCTGCAGTTACGCCGACTCTTACGCCTCGGTGCCTTTCCAGCGCATGCCGAACGTCTGGCTGGCTGCCGGGGCAACACCGCGCTCCCTCGACGATCTGGTGTCCGGAGTGGACGACGGTCTTCTGATCGAGGGGCGCGGCTCGTACTCGATCGACCAGCAGCGCTACAACTTTCAGTTTGGCGGCGACGCGTTCTGGGACATCAAGGGTGGCAAGGTCGGCGCCATGGTGGCGGACGTCGCGTACCAGAGTCGGACGCCCGATTTCTGGCAGGCGTGCGACGCGCTCGGCGATCAGTCGACCTGGCGCAATGTCGGGCTGAACCGCGACGGCAAGGGGGAACCGGGCCAGATCAACGCCATGAGCCACGGCTGCCCCGCCGCCCGCTTCCGCGGCATCACGGTCATCCGGACCGAGTAGAGGCCGCGATCGATGGGCTGGGACCGCGACCGGGCACGGCAGACGATCGAGCGCGTCCTGTCTCTCGCCGGAGGCGGCGACTGGCAGGTTGAGCTCACGGCGCGTACCTCCTCGCACACGCGTTTCGCGCGCAACGAGATCACCACATCGGGTTTCTCGGAAGACGCCGGTCTCGTCGTGACGACGGCCCGCGAGGGCCGCAGCGGCACGGTCAGCACCAATGACCTCTCCGACGATGGCTTGAAGGCGGCGATCGTGCGGGCCTCCGGGATGCGAGACCTCATGCCGGTCGACCCCGAGTGGGTCGAGCCACTTCCCCCGCAAACCTACCCCGCTCTCCAAAAGTACGACGACGAGTGCGCCCGCGCGCGCGCCGCCGAGCGCGCCCCCGGCATCCGATCGATCCTCGCGCTGGCGCGCCGCAAGGAGCTCGTGGCCGCCGGTTTCTACGAGACCGTCGCGACGCACCGGGCCGTCGGCAACAGCAAGGGGAACTTCGGCTACCACCCGGCGACCGACGCCGAGCTGTCCGTCACCATGCGGACCACGAGCGGCACCGGGTCGGGCTGGGCCTCCGGCTACTCGCCCCGATTCTCCGAGGTGGACGCGAAGTCGCTGGCCCGGCACGCCGCCGAAAAGGGGATCGCCTCGGCCACGCCGCGGGACGTGCCACCCGGCGATTACACGGTCGTCCTCGAGCCCGCCGCCGTCGCCGCCCTCCTCATGACGCTGCAGTTCGGCGCGCTCTCGCGGCGCGCCGCCGACGAGGGTCGGAGCGTCTTCTCGAAGCCCGGGGGCGGCAGCCGCGTCGGCGAGAAGGTGGCGAACGAGTCGGTGTCGCTGCGCAGTGATCCGTTCGACCCGCGGGTGCCGGCGACGCCGTGGAATCCGAGTGGCGGCCCGGGCGGCGGGAGCACCGACGGTCTGCCAAACCGCAAGGTCACCTGGATCGACCAAGGGGTCCTGAAGACCCTGGTCTCGGATCGTTACTGGGCGCGGGTGACCGGAGTCGAGCCGACCCCGTTCCCGGGGAGTCTTGTTCTGTCCGGCGGGACCGCGTCGCTCGACGATCTCGTCGCATCGACCCGGCACGGGCTCCTGGTCACGCGCTTCTGGTACATCCGCACCGTCAACCCGCAGACCTGCCAGCTCACCGGGTTGACCCGCGACGGCCTCTTCCTGATCGAAAAGGGGAGGCTTGCCGGCCCGGTGACGAACCTGCGCTTCAACGAGAGTCCCGTGGTGATGCTGCAGAACACGGAGGGCATGACGCCCGCCGTTCCCGCCGGCCGCATGGTCGTGCCGGCGATCAAGTCGAGGGAGTTCACCTTCACCAGCAAGTCGGACGCCGTCTGACTGCCGGCGGCTTTCCTTCGGACCGATTCGGGCCGATAATCTCCCGCTCCGGCGTCCCGGGCGATATCACGCGCGCGGACCCCCCAGACACCTGGACATTACAAAACTGGCAGCGAGGTCGGGTTGGCCCGGATCCACGCGGAACCTATATTGAATGACGACGAGATGAGTCACATGCGTAGGATGCGGGCGCCGGTCGCCCTCGTCGTGGTCTGCGGATTGTTTCTGGGTCTGACACCGACGTGGGGCGCCGATGACGAGCCGTCCGATCAGGTGACCACCTCGGCGGACGGCGCACCGCCAAGCTACCTGGAATGGTACTCCCGTCCGTTCCGCATCGACACCCGCGAGTTCACCTTCACACAGAAATACTATTGGCACCGGCTGTTTCATCCGACGCCGCGCGACAAGACGCTGGGTGTGGGCGTCCTGGCGGGGGCGTTCTCCCTGTGGACGCACAAGGACGAGATCCAGAACGACATGGCCGAGCGCGATACGCCGATGGAGCACGCGCATACCTTGAAGACGATCCAGAAGCTGGGCGGCGGTATCGTGGTCCCGGCCACGGCGCTCCTGATGTACGTGGGCGGTTCGACCTTCCGCAGTTACCGCGTCAAGGAGACCGGTTTCATGCTGGCAGAGTCCTTGTTGCTGACCGATCTGGTGACGCTCGGGGGGCGCTGGGTCCTCGCGGAGGACCGACCCAAGTATGGCGGCAGCCTGCGTCCCTTCCACGGTGTCGGCGGCGGTATCTCGGGGCACGCCGCCACGGCGGCCTCCATTTCCGGCGTCCTGTCGCGCATGTATCTTCAAATCTCGCCGGATGACACGCCCGCACGGCGCGCGTGGAAGAGGATCGGCAAGGGGTTTGCCTACGGTGCGCCGGTCGTGGTCGCGTTCGAGCGGGTCAACCTGCAGCAGCACTTCCTCTACAACACGGTCCTGGGCCTGTCGATCGGCTTCTGGAGCGGCAACGCCGTGGCCGACGCCCATGGTCTCTACGTCGAGGGGACTCCCTCGCGCTGGAGGCCTTCGGCGATCGGGCCCGTCACGGACGATCGGGGCGCGCCCGGGATCGGCGCCCGCTGGATTTTCTAGGAAAGCGCTGGACAGCGCGAAGAAGGGATCGGGGGTCCTCACACCGAGCACCAGGTCGGCG
>QHXY01000342.1 GCA_003223145.1 Acidobacteriota bacterium | reverse complement strand
GATCATCTCGGGGATGGATATCGCCGAGCGGCGCAAGCCGCAGGACGGCCGCAGCCGCCTGCGCGTGCAGCAACGGAAAATCGATCTGCGCGTCTCCACCCTGCCGACCGACTTTGGCGAGAAGGTGGTCATCCGCCTCCTCGACAGCGCCGGCGCGCGCACCGATATGGGTCAGCTGGGCTTCGCCCCCGATCTCCTGAAGCGGTTCCAGGACCTCCTGTCGCGACCGCAGGGGATGATCCTGGTGACCGGCCCGACCGGCAGCGGCAAGACCTCGACCCTGTACGCGTCGCTGAACTGGATCAAATCGCCGGTCAAGAACATCATCACGGTCGAAGACCCGATCGAGTACCAGCTGGAGGGGATCAACCAGGTCCAGATCAACACGCGGGCCGGGGTGACGTTCGCCGCGGGGTTGCGCTCGATCCTGCGCCAGGATCCGAACATCGTGCTGGTCGGCGAGATCCGCGATCAGGAGACGGCCGGAATCGCCCTGGAGGCGGCGCAGACCGGCCATCTGATCCTGACCACGCTGCACACCAATGACGCACCGTCGTCCATCACGCGCCTCATCGACCTGGGGGTCGAGCCGTTCATGGTGGCGTCGTCCGTGATCGGCATCCTGGCGCAGCGCCTGGTGAGACTGGTCTGTCCCGCCTGCACGCAGGATCGCCCACCGGCGCCGGCGACGCTGGAGAGATTGCACGGGGCCGTCAGGCTGCCGGACGGCGCCCGCTGGATGGCCGGGGCCGGATGCGACGAGTGCGGCCAGACCGGCTACCGGGGGCGTCTGGCGGTGCACGAGCTCCTCCTGGTCACGGACGAGATCCGCGATCTCATCTCCCGCCGGGCCGCCGACCACCAGGTGCGCGAGGCCTCGAACCGCGGGGGCATGCGTTCTCTCATGGAAGACGGCGTCGACAAGGCGGCCCAGGGCCTGACGACGCTGGAGGAGGTGTTGAGGGTGGCGCCGCCCGATGAGGTCCGCCCCGGCGCCCCGCAGGCGCGGCCCGTCGATGCCCCGGAGACGGCGGCGCGCCGAGAAGACGCTCAGTCTTCCGCGCCGGGCGGCTCCCTGGTCTCCGGGCGAAACGGTGGCCGGGCCCGGGTCCTGATCGTGGAGGACAGCCCGACCGTGGTCACGGTCGTGAAGTACTTCCTCGAGCTGGAGGGGTTCGAAGTCCTGGTGGCGGAGGACGGTCTTGCCGGCCTGGAGCTCGCCCGGAGCGCCGTTCCGGACGTCGTGGTCAGCGATCTGAACATGCCGGGCATGGACGGTCTGGCCCTCACCAAGGCGCTGCGGGGCGACACGCGGACGTGCGGCATGGCGATCCTGATGCTCACCTCCGAGGGGGGCGTCGACAGCGAGGCGCGCGGACTCGAGGTCGGCGTCGACGACTATCTGGTGAAGCCGGTCGAGCCGAAACGGCTCGCCGCGCGGGTGAAGGCCATCCTCGGCCGCGCCCGGGCGCGCGATACTGCGGGCGCATGATCCTCGCCGGATCCTGGCGCTCCCGGATCCTGGCCGCCACCGCCTGCCTCTGGCTTGCGTCGGTCTGCGGCGGGATGGGTGTCCTCCTGCAGTACGCCTCGACGGCGGGTGATCCTGGCGAGCCCCCGCCTGTGTGGCCCGCGGACACCACCATCCCTCCGCCGAACCGGCAGCCGGTCCTGATCATGATGGCCCACCCGCGCTGCCCCTGCACTCGCGCCAGCCTGGAGGAACTGAGCCGCCTCATGACGGGCCTGCAGGGCCGTCTCGATGCGCGCGTGGTCTTCTTCGCCCCCGCCGATGCCGGCGAGGAGTGGTGGAAGAGCGATCTGTGGGAGGGCGCGGCCGCCATCCCCGGAGTCGAAGTGATCCTCGACAGGGACGGCGCCGAATCGCAGCGCTTCCGCACCGAGACGTCGGGACACGTGCTGCTGTACGACACGCACGGCCGGCTCCTGTTCAGCGGCGGGATCACCGTGGCACGCGGCCACGCCGGCGACAACACGGGCCGCGGCGCGATCGAGGAGCTGATCGACGGCGAGACGGCTGTCCCGCGTCGGACGCCCGTCTTCGGATGCGCCCTGCACAACCCGGCCACGATAGCCGCCGACACGGAGGGAGCATGGAAGCGTTAGCCCAGCCCGGGGTCTCCGACCGACGCGTTCGCGAGCGCACCGACGATTTGTTCCGGGAGCACCGCGACAAGATTTTCCGGCGCACCGATCGCCTGTTCGCCGGTCTTCTCGGCGCCGAGTGGCTGGGCGCGATCGCCGTCGCCCTGCTGGTCTCTCCCAGAACCTGGGCGGGAACCTACAGCCAGGTCCACATTCATGTGTGGGCCGCCCTGGCGCTGGGAGGGTTGATCGGGAGCTTCCCGATCGTTCTCGCCGTGATTCGTCCCGGAGAGATCATCACCCGCCACACGATTGCCGTCGCCCAGATGCTGTTCTCCGCGTTCCTGATCCATCTCACCGGTGGCCGGATCGAGACGCACTTCATCGTGTTCGGCTCCCTGGCGTTCCTGGCGTTCTATCGCGACTGGCCCGTCCTGATTTCGGCCACCGTCGTCGTGGCTGTCGACCACCTCCTGCGCGGCATGTTCTGGCCTCAGTCGGTCTACGGCGTGCTCGCCGCCAGCGTCTGGCGCACGGTCGAGCACGCCTGGTGGGTGGTGTTCACGGACGTGTTCCTGGTGGCTGCGTGTCTGCAGGGGATCGAGGAGATGCGACGCATTGCCGGCCGCCGGGCCGAGCTCGAAGCGACCAACGCCGCGGTCGAGGAGCAGGTCCTGACCCGCACCGCCGATCTTGCCAGAAGCGAGGAGCGTTTCCGCAAGCTCAGCGAGTCGTCGCCGGTCGGGATCTTTCAGACCGACGCCGGCGGCCAATGCCTTTACACGAACGCGCGCTGGCAGGCGCTCACCGGTCTCACTCTCGAGGAGAGTCTGGGTATGGGGTGGCGCCGGGCGATTCATCCCGACGATCGCGACCGTATCTTCGAGAAATTGAGCGACTGCGTCAGGCAGGGTCTCGAATTCGAGGACGAGTACCGCTATAGGACGCCGCGCGGAAACGTGCACTGGGTGCATACGCGCACGGCGATGGTGCGCGACGCCGGCGGCGGGGTCACGGAGCGCGTCGGAACGGTCGAGGACATCACCCACCGCCGGGAGACCGAGGAGGCGCTGCGCGGGGCGAAGGAGGCGGCCGAGGCGGCGGCGCGCACCAAGTCCGAGTTCCTGGCCAACATGAGTCACGAGATCCGCACGCCGATGAACGGCGTGATCGGCATGACGGGGCTTCTTCTCGAGACCGATCTCAGCCGCGAGCAGCGGCAGTTCGTGGACATGCTGCGGGCCTCGGGGGAGGCGCTCCTGACCCTCATCAACGACATCCTCGATTTCTCGAAGATCGAGGCCGGGAAGCTCGAGCTCGAGACGATCGATTTCGACGTGCACACTGTCGTCGAGGAGGTCGTGTCGCTGCTCGCCGAGAAGGCGCACGGCAAGAAGCTCGAGCTCGCCTGCCTGGTCCACCATGACGTGCCCGCGGCCCTGCGCGGCGACCCTGGTCGCCTGCGCCAGATCCTGCTGAACCTCGTCGGCAACGCGATCAAGTTCACCGAGACCGGCGAAGTCGTGGTGCGCGCCCGTCTGGATGAGGCTCCGGACGGGGCTGTCGTGGTGCGCTTCGAGGTGACCGATACGGGCATCGGCATCGGGCCGGAAGTCCGGGACCGCCTGTTCCGGCCGTTCACACAGGCCGATGGCTCGACCGGCAGAAAATTCGGGGGCACCGGGCTCGGCCTGGCGATATCGCGCCAGCTCGTGGAGCTGATGAGCGGCCGGATCGGCCTGGACAGCCAGCCCGGCCGGGGGAGCACCTTCTGGTTCACGGCGCGCCTCGAGATCCAGCCGGAGGGACTGCGCCCCCTGCCGAAGCCACGCGAGAGCCTGCAGGGGTTGCGCATCCTGGTGGTCGACGACAATCTGACCAATCGCGCCATCCTGACCGAGCAGACCCGTTCCTGGAAGATGGAGGTGCAGGACGCCGCGGACGGCAAGCGGGCGCTCGAGCTGCTGCGCTCCTCAGCCGCCCGTGGCCGTCGCTTCGACCTGGCGATCGTCGACATGCAGATGCCGGGGATGGACGGGCTGGAGCTGGGCAGGACGATCCGGCGCGATCCGCCCCTGGCGGCGACGCGCCTGATCATGCTCACGTCCATCGGCCTGCGCGGCCACTCGGCGGAATCGGTCAAGGCGGGCTTCTCGGGGTACCTGACCAAGCCGGTGGGCCAGTCGCAGCTTTTTGATTGCCTCGCGACCGTCATGGGCGGAGAGGTCTGCACGGCCGCGAGCGCGCCTCCCCCGCTGGTCACGCGTCACACGATCAAGGAGGCCAAGTCGCGCTCGCGGGTGCGCATCCTTGTTGCGGACGACAACGAGACCAACCAGATGGTGGCGGTGCAGATGCTGCGCCGTCTCGACTGTCACGCGGAGGTCGCCGCCAACGGCCAAGAAGTGGTCGAGGCCCTGAAGAAGATCCCGTTCGACGCCGTCCTGATGGACTGCCAGATGCCGGTGATGGACGGATACGAGGCGACGCGCGCTATACGGGAGAGCGAAGCGACCGCCGGGCGGCGCGTCCCGATCATCGCCATGACCGCCAACGCCATGCGCGGCGACCGCGAGAAATGCCTGGAGGCGGGCATGGACGACTACCTGACCAAGCCGGTGAAGGTCCAGGAGCTGGACCAGGCGCTGAAGCGCTGGATCAAGAAGGACGGCACCCCCATCGCCGCGCGCCGGAAAATTGCGAAGGGGATGAGAGCGCAAGTTGGAAGGCCGCCCCGCGTCAAGGAGATCACCGCTCCTCGTGCCCCTCGCCGCGCGCAGGACCATCCGCTCGATCCGGAGATCTTCGGCCAGCTCCGCGAGGCCGATCGCGCGGGCGGCAACGGTTTTCTAGCCGGACTGATCGACAAGTTCATGCGGGAAGTGCCGGTGCGGCTCGCATCGCTGCGCGACGCGGCGGCGGCCGCCGACAGCGACACACTCCTGAAGAGCGCCCACGCGCTCAAGGGGAGCACCGGGGCCCTCGGGGCGCTGGCGATGGCGGCCGCATGCCAGGAGGTCGAGGAGCTGGGCCGGAGCGGATCGGTCATCGGCGTGGAGCCGCTCCTGACTCGGATTGAGGAAGAGTTCAGCCGCGTCCGCAGGGCCCTCGATGCCGAGAGCGAAGGGAAAGCGCGGAGACGCAAGGCAGGCTGAGTCTCAATGCTGGCAGCGCGGGCAGTAAAACGTGCTCCGGCCGGCCTGAACGATCCGGCGGATCGACCCGCCGCATCGCTGGCACGGCTTCCCCTTCCTGTCATACACGCGCAGCGATACGGCGAAGTACCCGACGTTGCCTTCGGCGTTCAGGAAATCGCGCACTGTCGTACCGCCCGCCGAGATCGCCTCGTTCAGGACCTCCCGCAGGCAGACGACGAGCCGATCCCAGCCGGGCCGGGCGATCCGTCCCACCGGCCGTCTCGGGCCGAGCCCCGCTCGGTGGAGCGCCTCGCACGCGTAGATGTTCCCCACACCCGCGATGGCGCGCGTGTCCATGAGGAAATTCTTCACCGGTTTCTTCAGGCGGCGGGTGGATCGCCAGAGCCTCTCACCCAGGACCTCCCCGTCGAGCGGCTCGGGGCCGAGCCCCTTCAGCCGGGGATGGAGATCGAGGCGGTCGCTCCGGACCACGTGCATCAGGCCGAATCGGCGCGTGTCGGCGAATCTCAGCTGGCGCCCGTCGTCGAGTGCGATGACCACGTGCTCGTGGGGCCGGCGCGGCTTGTCCCGGTCGGCGACCCAGAGCTGTCCGGTCATGCCGAGATGGATCAGGAGCGTCAGCCCGGAGTCGGTGTCGAGCAGCAGGTACTTGCTGCGCCGCCGGATGCCGGTGACCGCCGCCCCGCGCAGCCGGGCCAGACTGCGCGCCGCGATCGGCTCGCGCAGCCTGCGATCACGCACCTCGACGCCCAGAACACGGCGGCCGACGACGAGCGGCCCCAGTCCGCGGCGGATCGTCTCGATCTCAGGCAGCTCGGGCAAGGGAGACCCCTGGAGTCCTTGATCTTACCTGCTTTCGCCGGCCAACGCCCGGCGGCGTCGCGGCCCTCGAGAGATCCATCAGTCCCAGGTGCGGCGCGTGCATCGAGGCTCCGAAGACACTAAATTGAGTCACACCCGGAGTCTGCCCTTCGGGAGGAGAACTCCTTGGACGCAGCGGTGCGGCTGAGATGGACGATCCTGGCTGGCATGCTCGCTGGCTGCGTGGCGGGACCGGCCCTCGCGGCAGCGGCGGAGCCCCCCGAATCAACGCCGGCCCCCCAGACAACCCCCTCCGTACAGGAGAACCCGTCGATCCCGGAGCGTCCATCCGCAGCAAATGGGCCAGCGGTGCAAGCGGGATGTTTCCGTCGGCGGGTGCACCGGTGGTCATCGGCGTTCTCGGCGACGACTCCCTCCGCCAGGCCCTGGAACGTCTCGCTTCCGGGAAGAGGATCGACGGTCGGCCAATCCTGGTGACCAGCATCGCTCGCCCCTCCTCGCTGGGCATGTGCCACATCCTTTTCATCGGCGTGTCGGAATCCGCCAGGCTGCGCGAGGCGCTCGCGGAAACCAGGGGGCGGAGCGTTCTCACGGTGGGTGAGTCGGAGCACTTCGTCGAAACAGGAGGGGTGCTCGAACTCGCCCTCGTGGAAGCGATGGTCCGGTTCAAGGTGAATTTGGAGGTTGCGGATCGCGACGGCCTGCGGATCAGCTCGAAGATCCTGGCCTTGGGGGAGGTTCTCGGAAATTCGCGTGCTGGGAGGAGACCTTAGGGCCATGCTCAAGGGTTCGCGCTCGATTCGGACGAAGCTGATCCTGATCATCATGATCACGGTCGGCGTCGCTCTCTTCTTGACTGATCTGTCGATCCTGGTGCACGAAGTGGCGGCCCAGCGCGCAGCGGCGCGGAGCGAACTCATAACGCTTTCCCATGTCATCGCCTCGAACAGTACCGCCGCGCTCTCGTTCGGCGACCGAGAGGCGGTCGAGGAGATCCTGGCGTCTCTGCGGGCCGAGCCCACGGTGGCCGGCGCGGCCCTGTACCGTCGCGACGGGACCCTTCTCGCGCGTTACCTGCGCGACGGGCCGTATGGCCCGCAGCCACCCGCAAGCGCGGGCGTGGACGGTGCCTCGTTCTCGGGCGGTCGTCTGCGACTGTTCGGGCCCGTCGTGCACGATGCCGAACGGGTCGGCACGGTCTTTGTCGAATCCGATCTGTCCGAAATGCGCGCGCGCCTGTGGCGTGAGGGGGCCCTCGGCGGGCTCGCGCTGGCGTTGTCGAGCCTTGTCGCCCTGCTCCTGTCGTCCCGGCTGCAGCGCCTGATCTCTGGGCCGATTGACCATCTCGCCAAGACTGCCCGGCAGGTGGCGCTGGAGAAAAACTACTCGCTGCGTGTGGTGTCCTCCTCGGGCGACGAGCTGGGAGCGCTGGCCGAACAGTTCAACGAGATGCTGGAACAGATCCAAGATCGGGATCGGGCCCTGGAGACGGCACGCGACTCGCTCGAGACGCGGGTGGCGGTTCGGACACGGGAGTTGGAAGAGGAGGTGGCGGAGCGCCGCCGCACGGAGACCGACCTGCGCCGCGCCCAGGAACAGCTGGCAGTGGCGAACCGGGATCTTGAGGAGGCCGTGCGGAGCGCCAACAGTCTGACCGAGGCGGCCCAGGCGGCGAATTTGGCGAAGAGTCAGTTTCTCGCCAATATGAGCCACGAGATCCGCACCCCGATGAACGGCGTCATCGGCATGACCGGCCTCCTGCTCGACACCGAGCTGAACGACGAACAACGCGAGTTTGCCCAGACCGTGTCCAAGTCGGGCGAGGCGCTGTTGACGATCATCAACGATATCCTCGACTTTTCCAAGATCGAGGCGGGGAGATTGGAGCTGGAGGTCATCGATTTCGACCTGTCGAGCACCATGGACGAGGTGCTCGGGATCATGGCGGGCCGGGCGGAGGCCAAGGGGCTGGAGCTGGCAGGCCTGGCGCATCATGACGTGCCGCACGCCCTCCGGGGCGACCCCGGGCGGCTGCGGCAGATCCTGCTGAATCTTGCGGGGAATGCCATCAAGTTCACCGAGCGCGGCGAAGTGGTGGTGCGCGCGCGGCTGGTCGAGGAGAGCCACACGGTCGCAACCGTTCGCTTCGAGGTTCAGGACACAGGCATCGGCATCGCCCCGGACGTGCGCAACACCCTCTTCCGACCATTCACCCAGGCGGATGCCTCGACGACACGCAAGTTCGGAGGCACGGGTCTCGGCCTGGCGATCTCCAGACAGCTGGCCGAGCTGATGGGCGGCACCGTCGGCGTCGACAGCGAGCCAGGGAAAGGCAGCACTTTCTGGTTCACGGGCCGCCTGCAAAAGCAGGCCCGGGTGACTGAATCTCACCCGCGCCGGGGCAGCCTGCGCGGTCTCCGAGTGCTTGTGGTGGACGACAACCGGACCAACCGCAGGATCGTCCTGGAGCTGATGACGGCATGGGGGATGGCGCCGGACGAGGCGGAGAGCGGGGCGCAGGCGCTCGAGCGCCTGCGCGAGGCGGCGGCCGATCGCAAACCGTACGAACTGGCCATCCTCGACATGCAGATGCCGGGGATGGACGGCCTCGAACTGGCCCGGGCCATCCATTCAGACGCCAGTCTGGCAGGCACGCGAATGATCATGCTGACGTCCGTAGGTCTGCGTGGACAGGCGCGCGAGTCGCTCGCGGCCGGCATCTCCGGTTACCTGACGAAGCCGGTCCGATCTTCGCAGCTGTTCGACTGCATGGCGACGGTGATCGAGGCCCCGCGGCTTGAGGGAAAAGCGCCGGCCGCTGCCGCGAGCGACCGTCTCGTGACACGTCATACCATCAAGGAGGCCAATAATCGACGGCGCCGGCGCCTCCTCGTTGCCGACGACAACGAGACGAATCAGATGGTGGCCGTCAGCATGCTTCGCCGACTCGGCTACAGCGCCGACGTCGCCGCCAGCGGTCGGGAGGTGATCGAAGCCCTGGCGCGCCGGCCATACGACGCGGTTCTGATGGACTGTCAGATGCCGATCATGGACGGCTTCAAAGCGACCGAGGCAATCCGGAAGACCGAAATCGGGTCGCGCCGGCGTATGCCGATCATCGCAATGACCGCCAACGCGTTCAAGGAGGATCGTGAGCATTGTCTCGCAGCGGGAATGGACGATTACATTCCGAAGCCGGTGCGAGTCGAGGACCTCGATCGTGTCCTGCGGCAGGCCATCGGGTTCTCCGCCGGGAGGGGAAACGCGGAGGCCGAGACTGGTGCCACGCGGGAGGAGACCGTCGGTAAGGGCCGAGGGCGGGCGGCATCGAGCCGGGGGCACGTGCGACGTGGC
>QHXY01000064.1 GCA_003223145.1 Acidobacteriota bacterium | reverse complement strand
GGTGTCTTGCCGGCGGCGGCAATGTCCTGAATCAACGGGAGCGAGATTTTCCCATCCGGCCGCACGGGAACTTCACGGGTCAGATCGGCATCCCGCCAAACCGAGATGAGAAGCACGTCCTCGATGCCGATGCGGTACTGCGTATCCGCGGGGAAAATCTGTTTGGCCACGCCGGCAATCGGCTTACCCGAAACGTCCTGCGGGCTCTCCTGTGGTGCCCCACCCCGGTCCTGATCGGGAGACAAGGCATAGGCCGTCGCTGGCGCCATGAGCGCCATTCCGACCAGACACGTCCCGAACACCTGGAACGAAAATTTCTCTGCTGCAATCATGTAAGGCGGCTCCGCTCGAGCCGCTGCCTGAGCGTCGACAGGCATGGGCGAGAAACGGTTTCGCTTCAATTTTACAGCCATTTCTCCGACCGTCAATACGAAAAATCCAAGGCTGGGGAAATTCTATCATTCGTCAGCGACCCGGGTCTGCTCGTCGCCGTCTTGAGAGCGCGCGATCGGCCGTGTTAGTGTAGAAGCCGATGCGCGAAAACCGCTGGCTGCCTTACGCCTTCGTCGCCCTGGTGGCCGCCGCACTCTATCTGCAGACGCTCCGCTTTGATTACGTTTTCGACGACAAGCCGCTGATCGTCCAAAACGCGTTCCTCAAGGAACCCTGGAGTCCGCTCCGCGCTTTCCATCACGAGTTCTGGTACGGCACCGCGTTCGTGGGCTATTACCGGCCTCTGGTCATCGCGTCCTTCGCCCTCAACGGACGGATCCTGGGTTGGGGGCCGGGCTGGTTCCATCTGGTCAACGTTCTGCTGCACACCGCCAACGCCGTCATGCTCCTGGCCGGTGTCGTCCGTTGCGGCGCGAGTGGACCTGCTCGCTTCATTCTTCGTCCTGCTCGCATGGCTGGCTTGGCTCGCCGCAACCCGGTCTGGGGCACACCACAGCGCCTTGCAAGACTTCCAGCGCGCGGCGCTGGTCGGCGTTCTGTTCCTGTGTGCCCTTCTGAGCAAGGAATCGGCGGCCGCATTTCTTGCGGTTCCGGTCCTGGGAACGCGACGCATGGCCCCGGGTCGGGACGCCGAGGCCACCGGAAGCCGGGCTGAGCCCGTCGCCGGTCCCTCGGCTCGCTGGGCATCGCTCACCGCCGCGGCGGTAGCGCTTCTGGTCTACCTGGGTCTCAGGACGTGGACCGGTCTCGGCATCGGCGTGGAGATGGATCGCACCCGGGTGAATCCGATGACGAATCCGCTCGCCCACCTGCCTCTTCCCGGTCGGTTCTACGCCGCGCTCGCTCTCGGCGGCCGTTACCTGATGTACATCATCTTCCCGGTCCGCTTTGCCGACCACGCCGATTACGCGCTGAGTGCGCCCCCGCCGGCGCTCGGCGCCGGCGCGGTCGTCACCTGCCTGGTCCTCCTGCTGTGGGGCGCTCTCATCCTGATCCTCTGGGTGCGGAGGGACCGGCTGTGCCAGCCCCTCGGGCTCTCCCTCGGCAGTTTCTTCGCAGCCTCGAACCTTCTGGTGCCGATCGGGTCGCTGTACGCCCTGAACTTTCTCTATCTCCCGTTCATTGGCCTGTGCCTCGCCTTCGCGGAGACGCTGGGCAGAATGCCGCCGGGCGCGGCGGCGGCGCAGAACGACGCAACCCCTGCGCCGCGCAGATGGGTGTGGGTGGCGGCACCCCTGCTGATCCTCCTGGCGGCCGGTTCGGCGATCGAATCGAGGATCTGGCGCGACGACATTTCATTGCTGACCGCCTTCACGCGCAGGTTCCCGCATTTTGCGATGGCCTACATCGGTTCGGGTGAAGCGCTGCTGGACCGGGGGGACAAGGCGTCCGCCATCGCGTCCTTCGAGCAGGCACAGGCGATCAACGACGCGAGCGCAGGCCGGCACAACGAGATCGCGGTCGCGCTCACCCAAGGCACCCCCACGAAGAACCAGCTCGAGGAGGCCCTGAGCCACCTGCACACCGCGGTGGTCCTCAACCCCGGACTCGTCGAGCCGCGGATCGATGCGGCGAGGATTCTCATCCAGCTCGGCAGGGCGGCGGAGGCCGAGCCGCTGACACGGGAGACGCTGCGCCTGTCCCCCGATTCCGTTCCAGCGCGCCAGACCCTCGCCGAATCGCTCTTCCAGCAATCGAAGTACTCCGATGCGGCGGCCGAGCTGAGGAACCTGGTGCGCATCCGCCCCGAGGATCCCGACGTCCGATCCCCGTTTGTCGTGTCGCTCATCCACTCCGGCGACCTGGCGGAGGCCCGCCGTGCCGCCGAGGAGGCGCGCCGGGTGTTCCCCGACCTGCCCTGGTTCGACTTCTGCCTCGCGCGGGTCGAGGCGAGGGCCGGCCGGAAGGACGAGGCCCTGGCGCTCCTCAGGCGTTCGCTTGAGAGGGACCCGACGACGCGCGAGTGGATCCGGAAGGTGAACGACTTCGACGGCTACCGCGGGACACCGGGATTCGATCAGCTCGTGGCACGCTGAGAAGGCAGAGTCATTACAAATCGGTATCGTGGAGAACGCCGGGACCGCCCGAGACCACCCGCCGGCCGCACCTGCCGCCTTGATTTCACGACTCGAAACGCGTACCACGCCCGGATCGAATCGATCTCAGGGCGTGCAGAGCCTTCGGATATCGAGGTGGCGCAGGCGGAGAACCGGGCGGAAACCCCGTCTGGACGCGCCGGGCGGCGGGCTCGCAGGCCGGTGATCCTGGGTCAGTCAGTGGATTTGACGGGCCTTCATCGGGCCGGGTTGAACCACCGACCGAATCACGACACATGTTGACAGGAGGCGCGCTCGCCGTATACTTCGCGTACAAGTTGGGGAGTCGGTGAATTGCACGAGCCGTCAGCGGGCCTGCTGACAGTCCTCGGCATTGAGTGTTCTCCCCCCAAAACAAAAGGAAGGGCGCGTCACCCATGAATCATGCCAATGTCCTGGTACAGGAGCGCGACACCGAGTTGATCGACGCCAAAGCGGTCTTCAGGGGGTCCTATGCCTCGGAGAGACCCATACTCCGCAATGCGACCGACTTGGCCGGGTGCGTCTCCCTTCTCGAGCTGGGAGCGCGGCTCGGGTTGATCGAGCTCCTGAGACGCGAGACGTCCGTCGACGCGGACCGGCTGGCGACTGAACTTTCGCTGCCGGCCGACAAGATGCGGGCGCTGCTTCACGCTTACGTCGCCGCGGGCCTCCTCGTCAAGAATCCGGTCGGGAAGAGTTTTTCCCGATCCGAGGAGTTCGACGACTACCTGTATTTCTCGGGCTATGTGCTTTGGGGATTGTCCGCGTGCCGGCCGTTCATCGAGCACACCCGGGACTATCTGTGCGCTCCGACGGCGCCTCAGAGTCATCCGCGCGACGGAGGCCTCGTGGCCGTGTTCTCGGAGTGGGTCGGATCCAAGGCCTTCTACCCGCCCGTGCTGGGAATGATCAGGGAGATCGCCCCCAAGAAGTTCGTTGATCTGGGTTGTGGCACCGCCAAGCTGATTCTCGGCGTCCTCGCGGCAATCGAAGGTTCCACCGGGGTCGGAGTGGACGTCGACCCGGGTGTCTGTCGGCTGGCGCGGATGAACGCCGAATCTCGGGGTCTCGCCGACCGCATTCGCGTGGTCGAACGGCCACTGCAGTCGCTGGTCGAGGATCCGAGCCCTCTCGCGGGGGCGGGCATCGTGCATGCCGGGTTTGTGTTCCACGATCTGCTTCCGGAAGAGACCGACGTGGCCATCGCCGTCTTCAGAAACTGCCACAAGGCTCTGAGCGAGACCGGCGGCTACATGATCCTCACGGAACTCGTGCCGTACCGGACGAACGATCGGGAGCGCAAGTTCAGCTCGTTGCTGTCTTACTTCCATACGCAGTTCATGGAACGGCGGCTCCCGAAACCCACCGAATGGGCGGGGCTCCTGCGGGCGGCCGGATTCCAGGAAGTCGAGTTCTTCGAAGTGGACATGCCGGGAGCACGCATCATCCGCGCCCAGGCGCACAAGGGAGCCAGTTCCACGACGCTGCCCAAATTCGCCTGGGAGACGAGCGCCGAATAGAGTCGCAAATTCCGTTCAGGAACTCTTCCAGCATGAGCTTGACCACCCTGGATCTCGCGGGACGGCGCGCCCGGACCCTTCCCGAGATTCTGCTCGAGGCCGAGGGGCGAAATCCGGAAGGCCACGCGCTGTATTTCCACGACCGCGTCCTGACGTTCCACGAGGTTCGGGAGGGCGTAGGCCGGCTCGCCACTGCTCTGGCGGGGCTCGGGGTCGGCCAGGGGAGGTGCGTCGCCATCGCGCTGGGGAACACCCCCGGGTTCGTTTTTGCCTACTACGCCGTGACCAGCCTCGGCGCCGTCGCCGTGCCGTTCAACCCCGAAGCACCTCCTGGTGTTCTCGACTTCGTCCTGCGACACACCGCAGCAGTCGCGCTGATCGCGACCCCCCGACTGGTCGAGGACATGCGCTCGGCGGGGGTTCCGCTTCCGGGACCCGGCCGTGCCGTGCTCCTGTTCAACGAACCCGAGCGGCCGGGCGAGGACGCCAGCCTGGCCGTGCTCGACGACGCCACATCGGTCCGGGAAGCCACCTGGCATCCCCTGACGGATCTCGCCCCTCGGGCCGGTCAGCCAGGCGTGTCTCCCCACGACGACGCGGCGATCTTCTTCACCTCAGGCACGACCGGTCGACCGAAGGGCGTCCTCATGACCCACTCCCAGGCTTTGACAGGCATCGATTGCTGGGCGAGCTGCTGGATGTGGAACGAGCGAACCATCTCCATGATGGTCGCGCCCACCGCGCACGTCGGTTTCCACCCGATGGTCCTCGGCACGCACCGCCGCGGCGGCGCCGCCGTCCTGCTGGATCGCCTGACCGTCCGATCCGTTTTCCTGGAAGTGGAACGACGATGTGTCAACGCTCTGTTCTGCAACCATTCCGACCGGACGGAGTTCCTGAGAGACCGGCGGAGCCGCGAGCGGGATCTGAGCTCGCTCGAGACCGTGCTCTATGGAGCCGCGTCCATGCCGGCCTCGGCCGTGCTCGAGTTGCAGGACTCCTTCCCCGACGCACGCCTCTTCAACTGCTATGGCCAGACGGAGACATGCGGGGCCATCAGCTTCCTCGGACCCGACCGCATCCGCAGCCACGCCGGGTCGATCGGGATTCCCCACCCGCCGGTCGAGGTTCGCATCCTGGACGCGAGCGGCGCTCGGGTGCCCGACGGCGAGCCCGGAGAGATCTGCTGCCGCGGTGAGAATGTGATGAAGGGCTACTTCCGGGCGCCCGACGAGACCCGTCGGCGATTCCACGGAGACTGGCTGCGCACGGGTGACATCGGATATAGAGCGACAGACGGATTTCTTTACGTCCTCGACCGACTCGATGATCTCATCATGATCTCGGGTGTAAAAATCTACCCGCGTGAAGTCGAAAATGTCCTCATGGGACACCCGGAAGTCGCGGAGGTCGCGGTGGTGGGGGTTGCGAACGAGAGGAAGGGCCATGTCGTGATGGCGTTCGTCGTGCCGACCCGGGGAGCCCAGCTCAAGGAAGCGGACCTCCGCCACTTCTGCAGCCATCGGCTGGCGCCGCTCTGCGTGCCAAAGCTGATCCGGATCGTCGAGACCCTGCCACGCAATCACGCCGGCAAAGTGGTGCGTTCGGCCCTCGCCCACGCGGGAGCCGTGGCGACGGAGCTCGCGGGTGGGACACGACGGAGCGTCGAGCCCGGTGGTGACAGTGCGGCGGAATGAGCCCTTCCGCGAGTCGGGACGCAGGGGCGGGAGCTGATTCCTGACCACCTCCACGCGATTCACACGGCTCAAAAGGAGGTTTGCACGCGAGGGCCTGGGGGCCACCGTGCGCTGGGTCTTCCTGCGCGCGATCCGGCCGGTGTACGAGCGTGAGGACCTGATCTTCGTGGATCTGAATCTCGAATCCTGGGCGCCGCGCTACTTGCGGCGCGCGTCTGGAGTCGAGATCACCGAAGTGCGGTACGAGGACTTCCAACGGTGGCGCGATTACCTGGACCAGGACCAGCGGCCGTGGGTCGAGGACGAGCTTCGTCAGGGGTCCAGGTACTTCATCACGCTTCGCCATGGGAAGCTCGGTGGCATCGTCGCCACCAATCGGAAGTACTATCACCCGCCCTGGAATGTCTCATTCGAGGTCGACGCGAACGAGCTCCTGTTCTACCGGATCTTGGTCATGCGCGACTTCAGGCGTGGCGCCCTCGGTGGAATGATGGTGGAGAAGGTCTTCGAGACAGTCAGGAACGAAGGCATCCGCCGCATCGTCGGCTGCATCCACAAGGACAACGACTCGTCCCGCATCTTTGCCGAGAATCTCGGGCTTCAGCAGTTCGAGAAGCTACGAAGGCACCGAGTCCTGTCGGTGTTCCATGTGGCTTCGAAGATCGTGGAGGGTCGCAAGCCGCAGATCAGCCGCCGCCGGGCGGGAGAAGGGGGCCTTTCTCGCAGACGCCGCGCCGGTGACGCCGCCTGACCTCACTCGGAATCCGGGTTGTGCAGCACGAGCTCTCTCAGGACCGCCCGTGGTCCGAGCCGGAGCGAGAAGGAAACGGCTTCGGCCACGTCCTCCGGCCGCATTCTCCGTTCACCGCGCTCGGGGCCGTCCTGGTGCATCGCCGTGTCGACCTCTCCGGGGAGAATCGTCGTGACCCGAATGCCCAACCTTTCGACCTCGCGCCGCACGGTGTCCATGAGCCCGACGACACCGAACTTGGAGGCACAGTAGGTCGAAAGCGTTTCGCGGCCCTGCCGGCCCCCCAGCGAGGCAATCGTGACGATCGTCCCGCTGCGCTGACGCCGCATCGGGCGGAGAACGGCCTGCGTCGTCAGCATCACGCCGGTGAGATTGATGCGGAGAATCTCGTTCCATTCGTCCAGCCGCGTCCTGAGGAAAAACCCCGCGCGGCTGGTTCCCGCCGAGTTGACGAGAACGTCAATCCGGCCGAAATGACCCATGACTTCCTCGATCATCCTGTGGACCGCCTCGGGATCGGCGACGTCGCACGGAAGAATCAGCCCGCCGGAGATGCCCGCGTCCCGCAGGCTCGTGGCCGTGCTCTTCAAGCGCTCCTCGCCCCGAGCCACGAGGGCCAGGTCATAGCCCTCGGAGCCGAGCCTGCGCGCGATGGCAGCCCCGATTCCTCCGGAGGCGCCCGTAATGAGAGCAGTGGCTCTCTGCGCTTTTTCAACATGAGCCATCATCTGCCTGCAACCTCCTTCCCGGCAGGGCGTATCCTACCCCTGTCCGGTCGTTCTTACGACCTGAACTATGACGGGGACGATGCCGAGAAACCTGCCGATAACAGTTGCCTCCGTTCATAGGAAGGCAACCGGGAATCTTCTCTCCACATAATTCCTATGTCTAACAGATCATCAGGAAGCGGACCGGCTCACCGTCATCGTCTCGCTAGCACCTTCAAGCTCATTCGATTACAAGGTGCTCGCCGCGCCGCGCCATTCACGAATCGATTTGGCACATCTCTTGCTCTTACCGCCCCTGATTTGAACCGATGGGACGAGGGAAGCAAACGATGACGCGACGGTCACCCCTGCTCCGGATAGCCGGTCTGCTGCTGATTCTCTCTGGGCTTCTGTTGAACCATCGCGCCCTGGGCGCAGCGCTGGCCACCGACGAGGAAGTGACGAGACCGCTTGCGCTCGTGGCCGTCTTCTTGATGCAGGCCGTCCTGGCGCTTGCGGGGCTGTGGCTTCTGCTGCGCCCACCGCGTGGGCCCGTCCCTGCCTTCGTGGGAGCGCCCCTCCTCCTGGCGCTGGCCGGAGTCACAGGCTTCGGCGCCTGGGCAGAAGCCCGCTACCGCGAGTGGGTCCAACCGCGCATCCGTCAGCTGCCGGAGCTCTGCGAGTGCTGGTCCGAGCAGCCCGAGTCGTTCCCGGGGGCCGCCAAGCTCACCTGGGCGACCGCCAGCCTCAAGAGGGCCAAGGCGACGTCGACGGATTCCGTCGATACCGTCCAATGGGAGACGATGCTGGGAGACTTCCTGCTGCGCGACGGGCAGAACGACAAGGCCATCCAGATACTGCAACAGGCGTTGGAGACGGCCAAGGCGCGATCCATGCCGGTTCACCGAATCAACCAAATCCGCCGCTGGCTGGGCGTCGCCAACATGCGCGTGGGCGAGGTCCAGCACTGCATCCTGATGCATGGCGCGGAGAGCTGCCTCTTCCCGATCTCGAAGAAAGCCGTATGGCAGAACAAGACGGGGGCCTTCAAGGCGATGGAGTACTTTAGGCAGTTCCTCCAGGACGAACCCGGGGATCCGAGCGTCCGGTGGATGCTCAATGTCGCCAACATGATCGCAGGGACCTACCCGGAAGGCGTGCCAGCTTCCGAAATCATGCCGCCGTCGGTCTACGCGTCCTCCGAACCGACTCCCCGGTTCCGGGAAATCGCTTCGCCCCTGGGCATCGCCCCGGTTCAGCTGGCGGGAGGGGCCATCGTCGACGATTTCGACAACGACGGGTTTCTGGACATCGTCGTCTCGACGTTCGAGCCCTGCACGCCCCTGTCATACTTTCACAACGATGGGAATGGATCCTTTTCGGACTGGACGGCCAAGGCGGGCCTCAAGGAGCAGACCGGGGGGTTCAATATCGGCCAGACTGACTTCAACAACGATGGCCTGCTCGACATCTACGTCAAGCGCGGCGCATGGCTTCGCACCTCCGGGCGCATGCGCGACTCGCTTCTGCGTCAGAATCCGGACGGCACCTTCACCGACGTGACCGATGAGTCCGGTCTCGGCGCCTACGCCTACCCCGACATCAGCGCCGAATGGGCGGACTACGACAATGACGGGGACCTGGACCTCTATGTGGGAGGCGAGATGCTAACCGTCACGAAGTGGTCACCGAGCCAGCTCTTCCGGAACAACGGTGACGGCACCTTCACCGAGGTCGCCCGGCAGGCCGGTGTCCTGAACTTGCGCAATGTGAAAGGCATCGCCTGGGGCGACTACGACAATGATGGCGATCAGGATCTGTACGTCTCGAACCTCGGTCAGCCCAACCGGCTCTATCGCAACAATGGCGACGGGACCTTCACCGATGTGGGCCCGGAGCTGGGCGTTGCGGAGATCCCGCCGTTCAACCGCACGTTCGCGACCTGGTTCTTCGACGCGAACAACGACGGCTGGCTTGACATCTATGTCGGCGGGTACGCGTACTTGGGAGGAACCGGCCTCCCCGACATCAGTCTGGTTGCAGCCGACTACCTGGGTATGCCTACGAACGCTGAGACTCTGCACATCTTCCTCAATGATGGGACGGGGCATTTCCACGATGCCAGCGAGCGGATGAAGCTGAATCATGTCCGCGCACCGATGGGCGCGAATTACGGGGACATCGACAACGACGGGTATCCTGACATCTACCTTGCGACCGGCGGCCCGGCTTTCGATCTCCTGGTCCCGAACATCCTCTACAGGAACATCGGTGGGGAGTATTTTTCCGATGTCACCACCGCGGCCAACGTGGGTCATCTACAGAAGGGACACGGTGTGGCGTTCGGCGATATCGACAACGACGGCGACCAGGACATCTACGTCCAGATGGGCGGGATCTACCGCAGCGACGTGACCGCAAGCGCGCTGTTCGAGAACCTCGGCACCTCCAACCACTGGCTGACGGTCAAACTGGTGGGAGTCAAATCCAACCGCCCTGGTGTCGGAGCGAGAATCAAGCTGATCGTGAACGAGCACGGGAAGCCCCGCGAGATCCACGCCGTGGGCGGCAGCGGCGGGAGCTTCGGGAGCAACAGTTTCCAGCAGGAAATCGGCGTGGGAGCCGCCGAACGCATCGATGATCTCGAGGTCTGGTGGCCCGCGTCCGGGATCCGGCAGAAGTTTCAGAATCTCCCTGTGGACAAGTTCATCCAGGTCACGGAGGGCGCCCCCGACTACACGATTCTGGAACGGAAGGCGATCAAGCTTAGAGGAGAGGGTCCATCTGGTCGAGAACCGCGTCCTCAAGCCGCCCTCTTCGGCGCGCCAGGTGGCACTCGCCCTCCCGGACCCAGACCTCCGGGGGCGCAGGGTGGCTGAGGAATCCCAGAGGGCTGGCGCTCCGGGCGTACGCCCCTGACTGGAAAATACCGACCAGGTCGCCCGGCTCGGGTTGCGGAAGCGGCAGGTCCCGTGCGAGCGTGTCCAGCGGCGTGCACAGAGGGCCGACGATATCCGCCTTCTCGCCGTCCGGATCGCCGAGCTTGTTGATCAGCGCCACGGGCAGATTGCGGCGAATGACCTGGCCGAGGTTGCCCGATGCGGCCAGGTGGTGGTTCATCCCGCCGTCGACGACGACGAAGGTCCTGCCGCGGGAACGCTTCACCGTATTGACGCGGGCGACATAAACACCCGCCTCGCCCACCAGATAGCGCCCCGGTTCGACGACGAAGCGGGTCTCCGCCAGCCCGGCCCGGCCTCTGGCCGAGGCGGTCAGCATGCCCAGGTCCTGCCCGAGAAGCTCGACGTCCAGTTCCTGTTCGTGCTGGAAATAGGGGATCCCGAACCCGCCCCCGAAGTCGACCGTCGGGATTGGACGGCCCGTTCGTTGCGTCAATAGAAAAGCCGTCTCCAGGCACCCACGGTACTGCCGGACGAGCACCTGGTGATCGAGGATTTGCGAGCCAAGGTAGAAGTGGAGGCCGCCGAACTCCAGGCCCTCCTCCCGTTCGATCAGCTCCACCGCGGAGTCGAGCAGTTCCTCGTCGATTCCGAACGGGGAGGGTTTTCCGCCCATGCGCAGCGCGCCCCCCTCGACCTCCGGTCCGGGATTCACCCTCACCGCAACGCGTCCCCGGGCCCCGATCTGCCGCGCCGCCGAGGCGAGCCGCGCGATCTCGCCGAGCGACTCCGCGTGGATCTCTCCGATCCGGCTATCCAGGGCGAATCGGAGCTCGGAGTCGGTCTTTCCCGGGCCGGCGAACAGGATCCGCGCGGGGTCGCACCCGGCAACAAGAGCCTGGTGCAGCTCCCCGGAGGAAGCAACCTCGAGGCCACAGCCTCGACGCAGCAGGTGCCGCAGGATGACCTGGCTCGGGTTCGCCTTGACGGAATAGTGCACGTCGAAATCCGCGGGAAGCGCCCGCCGCAAACGCCCCAGCTTCGCGTCGATGACGTCGGCCGAGTAGATGTAGACGGGCGTGCCGAAACGATCGGCGATCTCCACGACGGGAATGCCGCCGACGAGCAGCTCACCGTCTCGGGCGCCGAAGTGCGCGCCGACGATCGCGCGGACGTCAGTCATTCCCTCGGGGTTCCTCGGGGGCCGAGGCGCGCAGGCGGAGGAGCGGATAGTCAATCTTGCCGCTGCCCGTCTTCGGGAGCTCGTCCAGGATGTCGATGCGGCGAGGGATCATGTAACGCGGCATGCTCCGGCCGCAGATGTCCATGAGCACATCGACCCGGACCTCCTTGCCGTCGCGTGGCGCCACGAACGCCCGGATGGTGTGCCCGAGCAGCTCGTCGGGAATGCCGATGACCGCCACCTCGCGAAGCAGCCCCGTGTCGTAAAGGACTTCTTCAACCTCGGTGGGGCTGACACGGTACCCGGAGCACTTGAGCTGGGCATCGCGGCGCCCGATGAAGTAGAGGAATCCATCGGCGTCCATTTTTACCAAGTCGCCGGAATAATAGACCTTCTCGACATGACGCAGCTCGGGGGGGGCGAAGGGATCCGGTCGGAAAACCCGGTCGGTGGCCTCCGGCTGACCCCAGTACCCCAGCGAAACCGTCGGGCCCCGGTGCACCAGCTCGCCGATTTCCCCCGGGGCGCACGGCTCGCCTCTGTCATCGACGAGATAGACCTCGACGTCGGGCAGAGGCTTGCCGATGGATCCTGCGCGGCGGTCGATCTCCTCCGGAGGAAGGAAGGAGGTTCGGAACGCCTCGGTCATTCCATACATCAGGTAAACCCGGGTCTCCGGCAGGGCGGCGCGCAGCGCCCGGAGGACCGCCTGGGGAAGGGCGGCCCCCGAATTCGTCACGTAGCGCAGGTGCGGGAACTTGTGCTGGTGGAGCGCGGAGTTTCCGTGGAAAAGCGGAACCTGCACAACACGAGGGTTGCACCGTGCAGGAAGGCGCTCATGAGCTGGAACAGCCCGTAATCGAAACTGAACGGGAGGATGCTCAGGATCCGGTCCTCGGGCGTATTGGCCAGATAGCTGGAGCCGAGACGAGCCGAGGCAAGGATGTTGCCGTGCGAGAGCATCACCCCTTTGGAGCGGCCTGTCGAGCCCGAGGTGTAAATGATGGAGGCAAGGTCGATGCTCAGGCAAAGATCCCGCGGCGGGTCGTCGTTCTCTCCGGCGAGGATCGGCGCGAGGTCGAGGCTGCGCCAGCGCTCCTCGGGGGCCCCGCCGGGTCCCCGGGACAGGACGAAGCGCAGCGAGTCCACGGTCTCGAAGGCCTCCTTCAGGAACCCCAGGCTGGCGGGATCGGTGATGACGGCCGTGACGCGGCAATCGTTCAGGATGTGGGAGATCTGAGGGGGAAGCAGAAGAGGGTTGACGGGCACGAACACCGCCCCGGCCTTGAGGATTCCAAAAACGGCGATCACCTCGTCGATCGATTTGCGGAAGAAGGTGGCCACCCGGTCCCCGCGGCGGACGCCCATCTCCTGCAGGGCGTTCGCGAGGCGATTGGACAGCGTCTCCACCTCGGTGTAGGTGAGTTTCGTCGCCCCCTCGACGAGCGCCTCGCGGTCTGGAGCGCGTTGGGCTTGAGTCTGGAGCAGGTGCTGGACGAGGTAGTCGATCGAGCACCTATCGAACGGTCCCACCCCCGGCCGCATCCCCGTTGCTCCAGATACCGTCCGGCCCGCGCGAGACGTCGCCGGACCGGATGGACTAAACGTCGCCGGCAGGCGGCCGGCCCGCCACTTTGCGGCCGACCAGGTCGGCCATCCGGCGGATCGAGTCGAAGTTCTCCGGCAGGAGATCCTCCTCTGTGACGGAGATCCCGAAGGTCCTTTCGAGGAATTCCACGAGTTCCAGGACGCCGAGAGAATCCACGATTCCCGATTCGAGGAGGCTGTCCTCTCGTGCCACTCGCCGCTGCCTGGCGAACGGAAACCGCTCCTGGACGAAGGCCAGGATCCTGGCGTCGATTCCGTCGGCTCCGTTCATGCCGCCGCCCTCATGTGTCACTGTCTCCCCGGGTCACGAACCAGTTGCCCGCCTCGGTCACCAGCCCTTCCAAGGGCCCGCCCGGCTTCGTGCAGACAACGAGAGGATAACCTTTCATTTGGAAAAAGCCCGCCCCCCGCAGGACTGTGACCAGGGGACTGCCCGGTATCGCCCAGGCGCTGACGGTGAACGCCCCCACCCGGCGGAGCGTCTCGACGCTCGCGGCCAAGAGCTCCAGCGGGAGACCCGGAAGTTCCTCCGTGGACAGGTCGGTGATGTAACCGTCGACCAGACGGTGGTGGAACACCACGTAGCCGGCCATCTCGCCTTTGTACCAGGCCGTCAGGACCCGGGATCGGTGAAGCGGGTTCTCTCGATACCTCCAGTTGAGATATTCCGCCCGCCTCCCGCCGTAGACCGTGTACCTCCGGGAGACCCGCTCGTGCAGGTGCGTGAACCGCATGTCGAATGGACCTTCGTGCGGCCGGATCTCGAAGCGCCGGCCGACCCGCAGGGGGACGTCTCTCAGTCGCAGCAGCCCGTTCCCCAGGAGGGAGAGGGGCCGTGCGATCATCCGGCTCCGGATCCAGCGAGCCAACCTTCTGTCCACTCGCAGCGGTTTGAGGTACCGCGCCACCTGGGCCGTGACCGGGATACCCAGCCTTCGGTACACCGCCAGGAAACCCTCGTTGGGATTGTCGTAGGAAAACGCGACCGTCCCTTCAAGGACGGGCCCGAGGCAGGCCCTCTGGAGGCGCAGCGCGGGGCCGAGGCTGCGATGGGAGGCGCTCACGGCGAACTCCCCGAGATTCCAGCAGGTCACCTGCTCCCCCGCGACCTGCATGAGCCGCGGATACGCCGAGGCGATCCCGACCGTCTCTCCGCTCGCCTCGTCCGAGGCGATCCACGCTTTCCCGTCCCCGTCCGGATTCTTTCTGTAAAGCCACTCGTAGCGCTCCACTGTGGCCTCGTCGGTCAGATTGTCACGAACGAGGTCCAGGACGACCTGCCGGTCCCCAACAAGATCGGCTTGCCGGATTGCGATCACCATCCCGCCTCGTCAGTCCGCGACTTCCGCTTCCGTGTCGCCATCCCGACCCCCGGGCCTCCAGAGAGCGCGCGCGGCGGAGGACAGGCTTTGCAGCCGACGTAAGAAACGAGGGTAGAAACCATCGTGAAAGAGGAAGACGCCATGATAGACGTCGCTGCGATTCGACCATCGGGAGATGAAAGGGGTGCGCCGGTCAAAATCGATGGCGCGGATTTCGGGTGTCCATGCGTCCGTCATCAAGAAATGCATCATCAAGTTGCCCAGAGAGGCGCGAGCCAGCGATTGATCGATGAAAATTCTCAGCGCGTAAACGACGCCGTCGTAGACGATGACGAGGATTGAAGCGACGGGACTGCCGTCGATCTCGATGACCCTGATCTGACAGCCGGCGCTCCGGCCGAAGATCCCGATGACGTCCCGGTAGAACTCCAGCCAGCCGGGTTGATTGAGGATCGCGGTTCCGCCCTCGAGCTTCCAGCTCCTGCGCTCCACGTCGAGCAGTCGGGAGAAGCCGGACTGCAGTTCCTCGGGAGAGTCGTAGCGCCGCCGCACGACGGCGCCGAGCTCGTGGAGATGCTTCTCGGCCGCTTTCAGCCTCTTGCGGAAGTGCGCGGTTCGTGACTTCATGAAAACCTCTGGCCGTCCTCTATATTCCAGGGAGAGTGTCTCGAACTGCCAGCGCCGTACGGCCGTGATCGTGGAGCCTTCGGTAGCGGCCTCGAGCTCCGGCAGGTCGCCGGAGAGTTCGGGGATCCCATTGAAGTCCACCAGGTCCCATTGATGCGCGCAGTCCTGAAGATGGCGCACAAACGCGCGAAACACATCGCGCCTCTGCGCCGGGAAGATCAGCCCGGATTGTTGCGCGCAGCCGTTCAGGAGCAGACCGATTTGCCGGACGGGAATGCCCCTTCGCCGTCTTCTCTCGAGGAGCATGGGTGCGATGCCGAGGATCCGATCGTCCCGCCGGAAGACGAGGGTGAACAATCTCCTGTTTCCGCCAAAATGCTTCCACCACGTGCAGACCCAGTCGTGGGACAGAAAGAGATGGTTGGCGGAGCTCTGCCGCAGAAGGGCATCCCAGGACCCCCGCAGGTCCTGCAGCTCCTCGATCGAGCTGATGCACGAGACCGTGATGGCGCCATCCCCGCCGGAATCCGTACCGGCAGGCCGGTCCCGATCGGGCACTGGCCTCCCGACGACGTCGGCGAAGGAGTCGGGGACGCGGGCTCCACCCGTCACGTCGGGTGTATCCGCGCGCACAGTGGGTGGTCGAGGTGGGTCTCTTGGTTGCCGGAAACCTGGAACAAGGAAGCGTGCTCCGAATCGGCGTGGCCGCTGGTCAGAGAGCGCGGGAGGGTGATGGGGCTCTGCCATGCCCCTGCCGGCTCAGGATGGATCAACCTTCTCCTTTGCTTGAACGACGCGAATCTGCCGCACGAGAAATCTCCCGGGCGAGCCCCTCGGTTCGGCTGACGCCATGAACCGTGCTCGTCTGGCAGGTGCAATTCGCTGCTATGGTTGGGGTTTCCCTTGCTCGCAGCCCCGCCGCGGCGTCCGCGCATCTGGACCCCGCGCCGCGAATACCGCTGAATAAATCTACACTGACGCCCGTGTCCGGTCAATCACTGATCGGCGCGGGCTCCCTAATTCGTGGAAGCCGCGGGCGAGGGCTGACCGCCCTTGCTCAGGACGATGAGGTGCACGGAGTAGGGGTCGAGCGTGGTGCTCATCGCCAGACGGGAGGACCGGGCCTGCACTTGCTTCGTCCCGCGCGATTGAAGGCGCGCCGCCTGGTCGATCTGCCCGATGACCGACTGGGCGCTCCGGACATCTGCGCCGGGGCGAAGGAAAGGCGTGAGCTTCGCCTGGATGTCCTTCCGCTGGGCGAAGCTGTTGGAACTTTGACTGTCCACGACGAATTCCTCTGACGCCCACGACCCGTCGGCGATCCCCTCGAAGGCCAGCCGGACGTCCACCGGGACTCCGCCCCTGGCTTTCGCGGTGCGGCTGAATCCCGCGACGTTTTGCAGGTAGGTCTTCGTCTCGCTGGGAAACTGCGCCGGGATCGCCACCGATTGCCCCCCCGCTGATCGCTTGACAACGTTCTCGAAGACGCCCTTGGTCGCCCCGGACCCCGCCTTCACGATCACACTCAGGTCCGTTCCGGGATCGAACAGGTTGATGGGCAGCAGCCATTCCGGAGGAAGGAAATATGAAAGAAGGAGGCAGACCTTGCCGTTCCCGACCGTCGCCATGCCGGTCACGAAGGGGTCGCCGGTGCTGACGCTGAGGACCTGTCCCTGCATTCGGCTGATTGCGAGAGCGGCGTTGTAGACCGGCTTGGCGATGCCGGCCCTCGTGAACAGGCCGTTGCCGCCCCCGAACGAGCCGTTCGTCTTCATGAGCTGGTCGTTGATCAGCGTGTCCTGAAGCAGGTGGGTCATGCTGACGCCGCTGGCCGCCAGGGACATCATACCGCTGGCGACCCAGGCAGCCTTGAACTCCGTGTCGCTTTCCTGATGGGGCTTCCACTCCGGCCAGTCGGTGACTATCAGCTCCGTGTCCTTGTAGCCCGACTCGCCCAGCCAGCCCCTGATGTCCTTCGCGGCGGCATTCCATGCGGTTGTGCCAGGGGGAACCGGGCTTCCGGCCGGGTAGCTGTGCCAGGTGACGAAGTGGATCGGCAGGTGCGCCTGAGCGCAGTAGGCGATCCAGTTCTGAAGCATCGGTCGATTATTCCGGGTCGTCTTCCCCGTCGTGTTGAACACGCTGCTCAGGTGGGTCGCGGGGGTGATGCCGCCGATTCTCGCCTCGGGATCGGCCTGCAAGGCCCCTTTGACAGCATACTCGTAGTACTTGTAAAAATCGTACTCGTCTCCCTTCCAGAAGTTGTCGGGCTCGCTCCCGATCATGTAGGTAACGGCCCCGCCGGTGTTCAGCTGCTTGTTGAAGTGTTGCACGAATGCCTGAACCACCTCCTGCCACTTCCCGTAGTCGCTTGGAGGCACGCTGTACCAGGTCTTCTCGCCGACGCCCATCTTGGCTTCGTTCCGGGGCTGGGAGGAGATCCAGCGCGGAATGCACTGGAAGACGTAGAGGACGCGTCCGCCGCTTCGGACGATGTCCATGACGAGCTTGTCCTGGATCTTCATCCGCGACTTCATATCATCGAGGCTGGTGGAGGGAAGGATGATCTGCCACTTTGGCTCGATGACGACGTACCCCACCCTCAACTCGGAAAGGGTCTTGTCCCAGACGGAACCGGGAATCGTGTCTGACCCGTAGGCGGTGAGGCCAGGGCGCAGGACCTTCGCGGCATCGAGGCCGGAGGCTTGGGTCAGGTCGATTTTCAAATCCAGGGTTTTCGCGGACCCGGTCGGCTGCGGGGTCGCAGGGGCGGCAGGGATCAGGACGATGAGGATTCCGCCGATCAAGTAAGGACACCATCCACGCATCGACCGCATGCTATCCCTCCTGGAAGCGTGAGTCGGGTTTGACCTGCACGGCCAACGGCGATGGAAAGCCATTCAAGGAAGCTCCTGCAGCAATGGTACTCACGCTCACAGCCGGCCGGCGAGCGGAGCCGATCCGTTCGGAGAGCAGGGCAGGCATTATAACCGTCGGGCGGATGAGCGAACAGTTGAGGGCGCGGTGGCGGGACCCCTCGCAGGACAGCGCTCGAAACATTCTGCGCGTCAGTCCCCCCGCAGCCTGAGGTGCTCGGCAAGGCGCAGGGCGAGGGCGAGCACCGTGAGCGTCGGGTTGGCATGGCCCGCGGTGGGGAACACCGAGCTGCTCGCCACGTACAGGTTTTCCACGCCATGGACGCGACAGTTCTCATCCACGACTCGTTCCTCCCTTGCCCGTGCCATGCGGGTAGTGCCCATGTGGTGGGCCGATGCATCGATCTGATCCCGGATTGCCTTCCCAACGTCCAGCTCGTAGCACTCGAGCCGTCCGGCTCCCGACCGGCGGAGTTGCTCGCCGATCAGTCGGTGCGCGGCCGCGATGCTGCGCACGTCCGCTTCGTTGAATCTCCACTCGACCCGCAACCTCGGCATCCCGAACCGATCCTTCTCCGAGCCCAGGCTGACGACGCTCGCAGGGTTGGGCGACTGCTCCGCCCAGAACTTCAGCGTGTAGGCGGTGGTGGCGCCGGAGAGGGGGAACAGGAGAATCGGCAGCTTCCGCCGCGCGAAGACCCTGCCCCTGAGCCAGAGCAGGGAGATCCGGGCCAGGCCCGGCGCATCGAGGACGAGATTGCGCAGGTGATCCCGAAGGTCGTCCTGCCGCAGGCAGGAGGGCAGCGTGATGAGGGTGCCCTCGCGCGCCCAGATCCGCAGGGATTTCATGATGTGCAAGAGCGACAGAGCGCCGCTTCGATGGGCGGCGTCCGACTCCCTGGGTCGGTGGAAATAAGCGATAAAGTTCAGGATCTGGTGCTTCTTCTGGGCCGCCTCGGTGATCCACATCCTGCGCCGGCAGTACACACCCGAGGCGTCCCGCTCGAAACCGTCGATCACGGCCCTGTCCGGGCTGACTCTCACCACGGACGTCGCGCCCACCAGGTGCGACATGTAGTAGCGGCCGAGCAGCCCGGAGTCGTTTCCGATCCCGTTGCCTTGCACGTCGCGGGAGGCCAGCAGGATCCGCGTCGTTTCCAGGCCGCCCGCCGCCAGGACGTAGTAGCGGGCGCGCACGCGGAAGGAGTGGCCCGCGATGGTCGACACCGTCACGTGCGCGACCGAGCGCCCCTGCTCGTCAAGCTGGATCGCGGTGCAGTTGGCGTGCAAGACGAGGCGGGTGCTGCCGGAACGCTTGAGGGTCGGCAGGTAGCGCTTTCCGAAGTCGGTGGGCACGCTCCACCGCTCGAGGCGGCGCGAGACGACGTCCTCGCCGTCGAAACCCTCTATCATCTCCATCCGACCGGAGGGGAGGCGGTCGTCGGCTTCATAGGCGAACGCGCCGGCCTCGCAGAGCCCATTCGCTCTGGCGTAGAAGGGATCGAGGTCGGACTTCGTGATCGGCCACCCGCTGTGCGGGACGTAGTCGCGCCTCTGGAAGTCGATGTCGTCCAAGGGAACGCAGCGTCCTCCCCAGACGGAAGAGGTTCCGCCGAGGACCCTCCTGCGGAAGAGGTGCAGGGGGTGGTGTTGGTCGGGTTCCGCAACCTCTCCCCGGTAGAGGTCCTGTGTGGCACGCTCGAGACGGCGACCTCCGCTCTCGAGAAGAACCACATCGACATCGGGCAAGCCGAGCGCGATCGAGACGCCGGCCGGCCCCGCCCCCACGATGCAGACCCGGCACTCGACCGTTCCGTTGAGCGGCACCTCCGAGGCATCGAGCAGCATGTCGCTGTCCTCTGGTCTGTACTCTCAGTCGGCCTGCTCAGGCCGTCAGGATGGAGTCGAACAGACCGGGCGGGAGCGGGCGTTCCGTCACGGCTCGGACGTTCTCTTGCAGGTGGGCCGGATTCGTCGTTCCAGCGAGCACGATGGAGACCCCCTTGCAATGGAGCGCGAACTGCAGCAGGAGCTGGGCCGGGCTCGATCCCAGATCCCGCGCGGCCGCGGCAAGCATCGCGGCTCCGTGCCGTCCGCCGGTGGTCCCGCCCAGACCGAGCGCCGCTCCCGCGGCGAAGGGCTGGTTGGCGAAAACACCGACAGAACGGCGCGCCGTCGCCGCGAGGAGCGCCTCATGATTCGACACGGATACGGGACTCAGGGGGAACTCGATGGCCCGCACGCCTCCGTCCTCGAGGGCGGCAAGACCCGCCTCAGCGCTCGTGCACGAGAGGCCGTAGTGGCGGATCTTGCCCGACCTCTGAAGGGACGCCAGCAACTCCAGGACCGTCCGGTCCCTCGCGACGTCCAGAGGCGGATTGTGCAGGAGGTAGAAGTCGATATACTCCGTCCTCAGCCGCCGCAGACTCTTCTCGATGGCGCGCCGGATGTAGCCAGGCTCGAAGTCGATCCCCATTGCCGAGGGCCGCGCGCCCAAGGTGACGGCGCGCGCGGCTCGAAGGTGACGCAGCAGGGGGCGCAGCAGCGGCTTGACGGCAAAGAGCAACGGAATCATGCCCCGCAGCCGGTAGCCAACCTTCGTGGTGATCACGATCCGGTCCCGCTTGCGACGGAAAACCTTGCCGATCAGGGTTTCGCTCTCTCCCTGTCCGTAGGAATCGGCCGTGTCGTAGAAGTTGATGCCCAGGTCGAACGCTTCGTCGAGCAGGCGAAGCGCGGCGGTCCCGCTCACGCCGGATGCAAACGATCCGAGCCGGCTGCAGCCGAGGCCAAGCGCCGACGCGGATATGCCCGTAGTGCCGATCTGCCGGTAGATCATCGCCCATACGCTTGCGGACCCGTTCCCGTGTCCCGTGCGTCCGTGCTGCGCCGGCCTCCGATGCGCCGCGTCGAGAACCGGGGCTGCCCGTCCCCACTGGCGCCGGCGCTGGTGCTTCGAAGCGGAGCGGATTTTTATACACGGCCGGGCTCCGGCAGGTCAAGGCGGCGGATCAAGCCTCTCGAGGGGGATTCAGCGATGCCGCGGATCGCCGCGCACTACACCGGTGACCGGGGAGGGATGATAAAATGGTGCCCGATATCGCCATGTTGTAACGTAAGGTGCGCCGATGCTATCTCGCCTTCTCGATCTGCGCGAAGCCTCCGACCCCTCCTGGCGTTCGATCTATGAGGGCATGCTGGCGCTGTCACTCGCACGGCAGCCGGCCTGGTTTCAGCCTTGGCTCAAGCGCAGTCGTCGCCTGCAGCGGATGACTGGCTACCACCACTGGTCGCGTGCTTGGGAGTACCCGTGGGCCGTGCTGGCGGCCGAACTTGGAAACGCTCCGTTGCGCGTCGTTGACGTCGGCGGCGGCGGCAGCCCGTTCGCGCCGTGGCTGGCGACGCGAGGGCACGAGTGCCACGTCGTCGATCCGTCGCTCGACCAGGGGCGCTTCTTTGCCTGGCACTCGGGCCGGAGCGTCTGGAAGAACGCCCGCGCGCTGGCGAAACGGTCGGCGTTTCGACTCGCCGGCATCCGCACGGCCTGGGGTCTGCCGAAGGCAGGTTCCGGCGCGCGTCTCCGCTATTGGCCGCACTCGGCCGATCACCTCGAATTCCCCGACGCCCACTTCGATCGGGTTTTCTGTCTGAGTGTCATCGAGCACATCCCGCGCGCCGTCTGGCCTTCCTGCATGCGCGAGTTTGCGCGCGTTCTAAGCCCGGGAGGACGGCTCGTGATCACCATGGACATGGAGACGAGCGAGGCGGACGAGCGCCTCTACGCGCGCCTGGTCGAGGCGTGCCCCCTGCGTCTCGTCTCCGATCCAAGCTATCCCGTCCCTGTCGACCCGGCGGAGGCGCAGAAACGCCATCCCGGTAACTGGTACGAGACCCTCGGTCTTGTGTGGAGCAAGTGAAGCGGAGTCTGCGACCAGGCAGATTCACTCACCCCTCAACGCACGCAGGCGCGTCTGGAGCGCCGCGATTTCGGTCGCGTAAGACCGGTTGAAGACCTGGTTGCGGAGCTGGTACGGATCGGCGGTCAGATCGTAGAGCTCCGGCAGGTCCACGCGGTTCTCGACGTAGACCCTCGTCCCCGTGCGAACGGCGGAAAAGCTGGGACCCGTCCATCCCTCCAGCATCAGGTCCTCCCGCCAGGGGCCCGACGAAGTCAGCAGCGGCACCAACGACCGGCCACTCACGTCGGAGGGGATCGGGATCCCCGCCAGATCGTACATGGTCGGGGCTATGTCGATGATTGCCACGAGGCCCGTCTCCACGCGGGGCACGGTGGCGAGCGGGGGGAAGCGGACCGCGAAGGGGATCCGCACCGCCTCCTCATACACCTTCGCCTTGTTCACCAGACGGTGCTCTCCCCAGAACACGCTGTTGTCCGAGAGATAGAGCACGACCGTGCTGTCGAGAAGCCCTCGGCGCTCGAGATCGAGCACGAGGCTCTCCACGGCCCGATCGAGCGAGGCGACGCACCTCAGCTGGTTACGACGGTCCCTATCGACTTGCCAGACTTCGAACGGTGTCAGGGGGAGATGAAATCTCAGCCAGAAGGGCTTATCCGAGACGTCCGCCTCGTTGAAGCTTGGAGGGCGATATGCGGGGAGATTCGAGTAGAGGGACCGATCCTCCGTCGCCGGGGTGGCGGGAAGGCGGGGGGCGTTCGGAGTGAACAGCAGCGCGAACGGCCTTCCCTGCTCCGACGCCGCCTGAAGGAACTGGAGAGAACTGCCCACCCACGTTGAGGCTCGGATTGACGTAGGCCGCCCCCGCTCCGGGGAAGCTGACCCAGAAGTCGAACTCGGGCCTGGGCGTCCCGTCCCACGAGTTGAGGTACTTTCCGACGAGACCGGTAAAGTAGCCGGCATCATGGAGACGATCGAAGACGGTCGGGAGGGTGAGGCTGATGTTATTTGTCCGGACTCCATGTCTGTGGGCGTACATCCCGGTCAGGAGGCTGGCCCGGCTGGGGCAGCAGAGGGGAGTCGTCGCGAACGCATTGGCGAAAGCAATCCCCTCCTCGAAGATCCGTTGCTCCGTGCGCGGCATGAAGCCCATCGTCTCCGCCCGCTGATCGTCGCTGACCAGTATCAGGAAATTCGGCCGAGGGATCGCCTCTGCCGCACTCTCGCTTCCGGCTCCCGCCAGCACGGTGGCCGCGGCGACCAGGAAGCACACGATCCCCCTCCCCCACCACGAGCCTTTCCGCATGGTTTCCCCTCTCGCCTCTTGTCTGGAGACAATCGAAGAGTTCGCGAGGGCGGTGGCGCGGCCGCTGCGTTTCCTGCTCCCCTCGCGCTCCCCTGGCTGCGAGCGCACTCGGGAGAGCATGGGAATGCAACCCAGATCGACCTCCGGGAGGTTTGTCTCCCGCAGTGCCACTCCCCCCACCTCGTGCCTCCTGTTCCGGAAGTGCGGAGGCCCTGGATCGCGCGATAAACCCTTGACTTCGCGGCGAATTCGGCGTATACGAACACAACCTCATGACTGAGTTGTAGCGACACCCAAGTTGTCGGGGGAACTCAGGCATTTTGCCGGAGGATGGGCTTTGGGGCTTGTGATCTGCCCCCGGGCTCACGATGTTTTTCTGGCATGCCCCTTCCGGAAACGGCGGAAGGGGCGACGGTGCGGGGTAGTATTCCAAGCTATCAGCGACTCCGCCGTGAGACATGCAGGGTCTTGTGCGAGAGCCGACGGTCTCAATTGAATCACCTGACAAAATCGTCACGATGCGGTCATCGACACGCGGCCCGCAGGACCACACCATACTCGTCATGACTCGGGGTGCATCCCGGTCCGTCCGGGATGCAGCAGGCCCGAGTCATCATTGAGGCAGCGGGAATGAAAGCCGTCCTTCTCGCTGGGGGAGAGAATTCCCTTCTCGACCCGATCACCATCGGTTGCCCTAAACCCCTGCTGCCACTCCTGAACAGGCCGTTTCTCGAGCTTCAACTCGAGTCCCTGCGACGGCTCGGCGTCACGGACATCGGGATCGCGCTATCGCCCCAGGACCGGCCGCTCGTCCAGGCGCGATTTGGCGATGGCCGGCACTATGGAGTGTCGCTCCATTATTCCGAGGACCCGATCCCGAGGGGCCCGGCCGGGTGTCTTCTGGATTTCGTCGACCTCATCGGAACTGAGACGTTCCTGGTGATTGGCGGAAACGTGCTCCTCGACTCCCTGGATCTCGGCGAGTTCGAGGCGTGCCATCGCGGGAACCGGGCCGTGATCACGGCGGCTTTCACCCGGCGCAGACGGACCCAGGGACATCTGGAAAAAATCTCGTTCTCGGAGACGAGCGGAATCGTGGACTACGAGGTGCTCCATCCCACCCGGGACAGACGAACCCTCAGTCGCTCCGTTGGCTTGTACCTTTTCGAGCCGGAGGTGTTCGGGCTCCTGGAGGAAGGCAGCTTCACGGACATCAAGGAGCAGCTCATCCCGCAATTGCAGAAGTCGGGCCGTCCCGTTCACGCCTACGTCACTCCCTCGAGTCTGGAGAGCGTGTCGAGCACGCGTGACTACCTTCGACTGCACCAGGATTTGATGCGCCTCGGATTCCGCGCACCCCGAGGGAGTGTGCATATCGGGGACAATCGTTGGATTGGGGAGAACACGAACGTCTCGTCGCAGGCCTACGTCCTCGGTCCGGTGCTCATCGGAGCCAATTGCACGGTCGAGCCGCATGCGCAGATCATCGGCCCGGCCGTCATCGGCGACGGTTGTGTGATCGAGGCGGGAGGCCTTGTGCGCGAGAGCGTTCTCTGGAGCAGAGCGACGATCGCGCGCGGCGGCCGCGCGGAATACTCCGTGGTCGGTTCGGGCTGTTCCGTCTCGCCGGGTTCCCAACTCCACGAAGGCGTCGTGGTGAAGGATCGGATCCCGGTCGAGCCGGCCTTGCGTCCGGCTACGGCGAGGGCCCCGCGTACGCCATCGCGTCCGGGGGCGTGGCTTTCCGCCCCGAGGAGCGCCTTCGGGGCGCTGCTCAAACGGGCGCTCGACATCATCGGCGCTGCGCAGGGTCTCGTGCTGTTTTCTCCGCTGTTCGTGGTGATCGCGGTGGCCATCAAGCTGGATTCCGCTGGTCCCGTCTTTTTCTCGCAACAGCGGTGTGGCGAGAGAGGCAGGCCGTTCCGGATGCTGAAGTTCCGCACCATGGTCGTCGACGCGGAGAAGCATCAGAGCCAACTCGCCGCGAACAAGGACGTGGATGGGCCGGTGTTCAAGATCTTCAAGGATCCGAGAGTCACGGGGGTCGGCAGGTTCCTGCGCAAGCTCAGCCTCGACGAGCTTCCCCAGCTATGGAACGTCCTGGCGGGGGACATGAGTCTGGTCGGACCCAGGCCGCTGGTCATGGAGGAGATGCGCTTCAGCCCGAGCTGGAGGGACCTGAGGCTCAGCATCAAGCCAGGGATCACGGGTCCATGGCAGATCGGTGGACGCAATCACTCCTCCTTCCACGACTGGATACTCAAAGATGTGTCCTATGTGCGCAATCATTCTGTCTGGCGCGATCTGGTGATTTTGACGAAGACGATCTTCTGGGCCTTCGGGAGGATCGGTGGCTACTGAGATCGCGAAGAGCCGCGACTCCCTGGCGACGGGGCCAGGACCGCTGGTCCTTGCCTGATGCCTGATCCTGCTGTTCGTGCTTGGATCGCCCGCCCAGGCCGTCGATCGGTCCGAGGGCGAGACCGCCCGGGCGGCGGATGCCCCCTCGTCGACCCCCATCCCGGAGCCCAGGATCTCCGAGTTCATCCTTGGACCGGGAGACACTGTCGAAATCACAATCTACCGGCACGACGACCTGAACCGCAAAACGCAGATCCAGCCGGATCACACCTTCTTCTTTCCGCTGGTGGGAAATATCGACACTCGGGGAATGGGCCTGCGCCAGCTGCGGCTCGAGTTGACCGAGCGGCTGTCAAAATTCTTCATCGACCCGCAGGTGAGCGTGGAGATCACGGCGTCGCCGAACCGCAAGATCTTCGTGCTCGGCGAGGTGAACACGCCCGGGGTCTACCAGTTCGATACGCCGACCTCGGCCGTGGAGGCGATCTCGCGGGCGGGTGGATTCACACGGGACGCGAAACAGCGCAGCGTCCTGCTGGTCCGCGGCGATCTGTCCAACCCGGAGCTGAGAAAGCTGGACTTCAAACTCCTTTTCCGGGGCGGGGCCTGGGAGCAGAATGCCCAGCTCATGAGCGGAGACCTCATGTACGTCCCGGCCACTTCGTTCGCTAACGTCGAGAGATTCTTCGTACGGATCGAGCGCATCATCCGGCCGATCGTTTACTTCGAACAGAGCATAGCGGTCTACCCTCAAGTCCAGGACGCGCTTCATGGAAAGAATTCGGGGAGGTCCGTCATCGTGGTCTCGCCTCCATGAGGGAAGCTTGAGCGCGATCCCCGATCACCCCCGGCCTTCAAGCGAACCCATTCCGAGAACCGCCGCGCGCGTGGCATATCCATAAGATGCCGGTCTTTACGATCGCCCGCGGCCGTCCCGGTGGGACTGCGGCCAGCCGCCGATGACCGCCATCGAGGCCGTCAACCTCACCAAGATCTTCAGCCACCAGTCCGGCTGGACGTCCTTGTTTGCGCGCTCCCCGGCGCGCCGGACGGTCGCAGTCGATCAGCTGTCCTTGCAGGTCGAGGGGGGCACGATTTTCGGGGTTCTCGGACCGAACGGAGCCGGGAAGACCACCTTCATCAAGATGATCTGCTCCCTCCTGTTGCCGACCAGCGGCGAGGCCAGGGTCTTCGGCCACGACGTGGTCCGCGAGTCGGCTCTGGTGCGAAAGGCAGTCGGCCTCGTCACCAGCGACGAGCGGAGCTTCTACTGGAGGCTGACCGGCCGCCAGAACATGGAGTTCTTCGCCTCGGTGTACGACCTGAACATGCACCTGATGAGGCGGAGGATTGAAGAAGTCGTGGAGATGCTCGATCTCAAGGAGTACATCGACCGGCGATTCAACGAGTACTCGACCGGCATCAAGCAGAAGATGGCGATCGCCAGGGGCCTGCTCAGCGCCCCCAGGCTGCTGGTCATGGACGAGCCGACGAAGGGGCTGGATCCGCTCGCGCGGCACAGCTTCCTTGCGCTGATGCGGGATCGCATCATCAGTACGATGAAGTGCACCATCATTTTCTGCACGAACATCCCGAGCGAGGCGGAGCAGGTGTGCGATCGGATCGCGATCATCAACCACGGCCGGATCATCTACTCCGGTACCCCGGAGGAGACCGATTCCGCAACGGGCAGGCACTGTACCTACCGCATCGTGGTGCGCGGAATCGAAGGGCCCGAGCTGTCCCGCCTGGAAGGGATCCCGGGAGTCGAGGCATGCACCTGCCAACATCTCAAACACGGAGAATACGAGCTGGCCCTGAAGCTCGACGCGAGCAAGCCCGCTCTCTCGGACGCCCTGAAGTTCCTCGGCAGGGACGGTTGCGAGATCGTGAAGTGCGCCAGGGAGACGGCGGACTTCGACGAGATGGTGCGGGACCTCATGCACGCGAGTCGGGAAGGACCGGTCCGAGGATGATTCGACACTGGATGAGAATCGCCTGGGCGTTCATAAAGAGGGATTTCCTGCTCACGATCAGCTACAAGGCCCTCTTCCTGAGTCAGATCTCGGCGGTCATCTTCTGGGCCGCCATCTTCTACTACGTCGGCGACGTGTTCAAGGGCGTGTCCGCCGCGGCCTTGGGGCCGTACAAGGGGAATTATTTCGCCTTCCTGCTCATCGGCGTCGCCTTCACCGACTACCTCACGGTGAGCCTGGCCTCGTTCACGAATAGCATCCAGGAAAGCCAGTTGATGGGCACCCTCGAGATTCTCCTTCTCTCTCCGTGCCGTTACTCGACACTGCTCATCTCGTCCTCCCTTTGGCCCTCCCTGTTCACGTCCCTTCGCTTTCTTCTTTATCTCCTCTTCGGCACCTTGATCTTCGGGCTGGATATCGGCAACGCCAACCCCCTGGCCGCGGTCGTCATCATGCTCCTGTCCATCCTGTGCTTCTCCTCGATCGGGATCATGGTCTCGAGCGTGACCCTCGTCTTCAAACGGGTAGTCCCGGTGAATTACCTGATAGGAGGGGTCTTCAGTTTTCTCGGGGGTGTCGCGTTTCCCTCGGAAGTCCTGCCGCCCTGGCTCGTCAGGATCTCCTCGTACATCCCGCTCACTCACTCTCTCACGGCCATGCGCCGGGCGCTGCTGGACGGGTACGGGGTGACCCAGCTGCTTCCGGAAATCGGCGCGCTGGCCCTCTTTGCGGTCGTCTTCATCCCGATCGGGCTCTACCTTGTGCACCTCGCCGTTCGGAGAATCAAGACGGTGGGTAACGTCTCGCATTACTAGCAGACGGCCGGGCCGATTCCCGGCGCCCCGGAGTCGCGATGATGAAGAGACTGATCAGGAAGCTTGTGAACGCAGCGTACTACCGGCTGGCCGAGGATCACGTGGGAAATTCCCTGGCTCTTTCCCATATTCTGACCGAGACCTACCGGCAGCCCCGTCTCGTCGAGATTCCCGAGGGTCGACGCATCCTGGTTCTGGCACCCCACATGGACGATGAAATTCTCGGTTGCGGGGGGACCCTGCGCAAGCACGTCCTCGCCGGAGCGAGCGTGACAGTTGTTTTCATGACGGACGGGCGGCATGGGGATCCGGATCTGAATGCCTCGCGTCTTCCCGAATCCGAAAGGCGCGAGCGGGAGCAGCGACTGGTGGAAACCCGCAAGGAGGAATCGCGCCGCGCGGCCGACATCATCGGCATCGGAAATCTCGTCTTCCTGGACCAACCCGATGGGGAGCTCTCCGTGAACCCCGAGGTCACGTCCGCCCTGGCGAACGTCCTCAGGACCAAGCAGCCCGATCTGGTCTATCTGCCGTTCCTCACCGAACGTCACCGGGACCACTGGGAGACCGGCAGCGTTTTCCTCGAGGCGATTCAATCCTCCGGCAGCACGTTAGACGACATGAAGTGCTGCGGGTACGAGGTATGGAGTCCGCTGCTCGCGAATGTTCTGGTGGACATCGAGGCGGTGCTTCCGAAGAAGCGCCTCGCTATTCAGCAGTTCGAGAGCCAGCTGCGGCACGTCGATTACCTCAACTGCATCCTCGGATTGGGCGCCTACCGCTCGATCGAGCATCTGCGCGGGAGGGGGCACGCGGAGGCTTTCTACCTCACCGGTCTGGCGAACTATCAGTACCTGTATCGGTATCTCGCCTCCTGGACCAACACCGCCCGGACGAATCTGGGCACGAACGATCATGCCGATCGTCTCGCCCAATGAAGATCCTGCACGTTCATGACAAACAGCAGTCCGTCGGCGGGGTCCGTACCTACCTGCGGGAGTTGCTCGCTGCGCTCCGTCACGAGGGGCATGAGAACGTCGTCGTCAGGCTTCAGAGGGGCGTGAAAGGGATCCATCGGGAGGATGGGGAGTACCTGGTGAGGAGCTCCGTCGGACCCCTCAGCTCGGCGATCGCCTTCCGCGGTCTTGAGGATGTCATCCAGACCGAGCGCTCCGACCTGATCCACCTCCACTCGATCTTCACCACGATGGGGCCGGCCGCCATGCGCCGATTGTCCCTGCTGCTGCCGACGGTGTTGACCCTGCATGACATTCATCCCCTCTACTCCTGGGGGCTCAAGGTCCCCTCGGACGGGCTTGCTGCCGGTGAGATGCGGCGGCTGGTCCGCCGGTTCACCCGCGGTCACGCCGCCACGCTGGTGTCCCGGATCAAGCAGGCGTCCGCCTGGCCTCTAAGGCGCCTTCTGGCGCGGGAGTACCGGCGGCTCGACATCATCCTGGTGGCGAACTCCTACTTCCGGGAGGAGCTGCTGGCCCACAGGTTCGATCCCCGAAAGCTGCGATTCATCCCGTTCTTCACGAGCAAGGGTCCGGCGATCGGTCGCGGGCGGGACAACGGAGGAGACACAGGGCCTCCCGACCCTCCCGTGATCCTCTTCGTGGGTCGGCTGAGCGAGGAGAAGGGGATATTGTCTTTCATTGCTATGCTGGATTTGATCCGGGACAGCCATTGGGTCGCCGAAATCGTCGGAGAAGGGCCGCAGGAAGAGGGGGCACGACGGCTCGTCGAAGCGCTCCGGCTGGGGGGAAGGGTCTTCTTCCGTGGCCCGGTTGCCTTCGATGAGCTCGATCCATACTACCGACGCTGCCGGGTGGTGGTCGTCCCCTCCGTGATTCCCGAGAACTTCGTGCTGGTGGGACTGGAGTCCCTGGCATTCGCGAAACCGGTCGTCGCCTTCCGAGTGAGCGGTATCACCGAGTGGCTGCGCGACGGAGTGAACGGCTTCCTCGTCGAGCCCAACGACCTTCAGGCCATGGGAAACCGCGTCCGGCGCGTCCTCGAGTCGGACTCGCTCGCCGCCGAGCTCGGGCGCAACGGCGAGGGAATTGTCCGAACGGAGTTCACCAGAGAGCGCCACATTGCCGTTCTCCTCTCGGCTTACAAGGATGCGCTCCGCGGGCGGGTCGGAAGAACATGAATCGTCTTCTCATCCTGACGGTCATCGACATCGAGAAGCAGCCGAACAATCGCGACCATCATCTGATCCCGTATTTTTCCGCGAGGTGCCGGGAGACGGTTGTGGCCTACAAACGCAAGCTCGCCCCAGGACCGCCGCTGAGGATGATCAAGGACATGCTGGTCCCCTCGTCCAGGTGCTTCGTCCGGGATGGAGTCCGCTACCTGGACATCAACCCGCTGCTCAACCACTATCCGGGCCTCAGCCGCGACCTGACGAAGGCGAGACCCGTGATCAGCGGCGCCGGTCCGAAACCCTGGCGCAGCCGTCTTCTCTCGATGGTGACCTCGCTCGCTCTGCTGAAAGACGCTCTCTTCATCCCCTCATTTCTCCCCCACTGTCTTTTTCGAGCGGGTGGAAGGTTCGACGTCTGCGTCGCGATTGGACCCAGAGCCGGGCTTGTCGCGTACCTCATGAAGCTCCTGGGCAGGGTCCGATGTCTGGTCTACGAGGACGTGGACTACGAGCCGGGCCTCGTGGTCCCGCGGGTCCGCCAGCTTCTCCTCGCCAAGCTGGAGACCTACCTCATGAAGCGCGCCGATCTGGTCGTCTCCGTGGGGCGGAGCCTCGCCCAGCTCCGGCGGCGCGAGTCGGGCAGGGAGGTCTCCATCGTCTCGAACGGCGTGAACGTGGACGCGTTCAGTCCGGCCCGGGAGAGGTCTTCGCACGCTCCGACGCTCGTCTATTCGGGTAACGTCACCTACTGGAGCGGCCTCGACGTGGTCATTTCCGCGCTGCCCGAAATCGCCCGGAGCATCCCGCAGGTGAGGCTGACGATCATCGGCGGCGGGATCGCCTCCTACTTGAACCACCTCAAGGCACTCGTGACGAAAGAAGGTGTCGGGGACCGCGTGACATTCCTGGGGACTCGGTCAAACGATTCGCTGCCCGCCGCTTTCAAGCAGGCGGACGTCGGCCTGGCGTTCTTCGTCCCCATGGACCTGAGACGCTACGCGGTCCCTCTCAAGGTCTTCGAGTACATCGCCGCGGGCCTTCCCGTGATCGGAACGAAGGGGAGCGAGACCGAAACGATCCTGACCGAGGGCCGATGCGGCATTGCGGTCGACTACGACGCCGTGTCCTTCGCTGCCGCGGCGAAGGCCCTCCTCGGTGATCCCGACGTGTACCGGGAGTACTCCCGGAACGCCGTGGCACACAGCGAGGGCCTCGACTGGAGCGTGCTGCTGGAGAAAGAGGAACGCCTGATCCGGGGCGCCCTGAGGGCGCTCGAGCCGAGGGGTGCAGCGTGAGGGTCGCGATCAACGCGATCAACGACAACGACCGGCTACGCGGCCCGGATCGCTACACGATGGAGCTGGTGAAGGCTCTTGCCGATGCGGGACCGGAGCACCACTTCCTCCTGTTTCACGCCCCCTGGCAGGAGTGGTATCCGGAGTCTCTGCGCGCGTCGAACATCCAGTGCGTCCGGATGAGCGCGCCTCGTTCACCGTACCTCAGGCTGCCGTGGCAGGCGGGGGTGTTCCCGCTGCTGGTGCGCCGCTACCGCCCCGACGTCGTCCACCTGCCCAACACCATCTTCACGATGGGTCTCGGGCACCGGGTGGTTGTCACCTTCCATGACGTCGCTGAGTTCGCCTTCCCCGAGAAGTTCAACGCCTTCCGCGCACGCGTCCGTCGGGTGGCCGCCCGGGCGGCGGCGCGGGCGGCGGGGCGTATCGTCGCGGTCTCGGATTTCACGAAGAGAGAGATGGTGCGTTTCCTCGGCGTCCATCCGGACAGGATCACCGTCGTGCTCGAGGGGGTCACGGCGGCCCTCCATGGCGACTTGAACGCCGAGGCGATACGGCGTAAATACAGTCTCCGAGGTGACTTTCTGCTCTACGTCGGCCAGATCGAAAAGACCAAGAACGTCGAAGGGCTCGTGCGGGCATTCGGTCGGACCCGGGCAGCGCTGGGCGGATGCGATCTGATCCTCGCGGGGAATCGCGGCAACGCCTACGAAACGGTCATGAAAACGATCAACGAGCTGGGTCTCGATGGGACCGTCCGGCACCTCGGATACGTCCCCGAGGCGGACCTGCCCGGTCTCTTCACGTCGGCGAGGGCCCTGGTGTTTCCCTCTCTCGTCGAAGGGTTCGGTCTCGTCATGCTGGAGGCCATGGTTCACGGCGTTCCGGTGATCGCCTCGAACGCCGGCTCGCTGCCCGAGGTGGCCGGGGGAGCCGCCGTCCTGGTGCCTCCCGGGGACGAGGGCGCCCTGAGCGATGCCATGGCGCGCGTCTTACGCGACGGCGTCTTGAGGGAGAGCCTGAGCCGCAAGGGGCGGGACCGGGCGCGCGAGTTCTCCTGGTCGCGGGCGGCCCGGGAGATGCTCGGCGTCTACGAATCGCTGCACGCCCGTGAGGCGACGCGATGATCTCGATCGTCATCCCGGTCCACAACGAGAAACAGAGACTGGATCGCTGCCTCGCCGCCCTGCGGGGGCAGTCGGTCCAGCCCGAGCTCGAGATCGTGGTGGTCGACGATGGATCGACCGACGGGGGGGTCGATTATCTCGAGCGTAGCGGCGTGCGCGTGGTCCGCCAGGTCAACCAGGGCCCCGCCGCCGCCAGGAATACCGGCGCCGCGAGCGCGCGGGGAGACATCATCCTGTTCATCGATGCCGACTGTGTGGCGGACGCCAATTGGCTGCGGGAGATGCTGCGCCCGTTCGAGGACAGCGAGGTCGTGGCGGTGAAGGGAGCCTACAGGACGCGCCAGCGGGGGCTTGTTGCCCGGTTCGTGCAGATTGAGTTCGAGCATCGCTATCGCAGACTCCGAAACAGCCGCCGGGTGGATTTCCTGGCGTCCTACTCCGTCGGTTTCCGACGGCGCTACTTTCTCGACATCGGCGGTTTCCGCGCCGACCTCATCATGAACGAGGATGTCGAGCTGGCCTACCGGATATCGCACAGCGGCGGAAAGATGGTCTTCAACCGGAACGCGGCCGTGTACCATGAGCACCCCGAGACGCTCCGGAGCTACTTCCTGATCAAGTTCTGGCGAGGTTACTGGAGAGCCGTCGTCTACAAGAAATATCCGGGCAAGGCCGTTTCGGACTCGTACACTCCGCCAAGCCTCAAGTTCCAGGTGCTGAGCGTCTACCTGGTCTCGCTCTGTGGTCTTGCGGGTCTCGTCATCCCCAGGGGGCTCCTCGCGGCCGGGCTGGTTGCCGGTGTTTCGACCGCCACCATGGCTCGGTTCACGCTGCGAGCCCTGCGAAGGGATTTCGCCGTGGCGCTGCTTTCGGTTCCGCTGCTGTGGGTCCGCGCGACCGCTCTCATGGCCGGGACTGCGGCGGCGCTGATTGCGGTCGGGCGCGCCCGTGCCATGAACTATCGCAGGACCAAGCGGGTTCCCGCGGACGAATCGCCGCGGCTCCCGGGGGGAGAGATGGGACAGACGCCGGCCCCTGGGCCGGCGACGGTGGTGCCAACGCCGGCCGAGGCGAGGGTACGCCGGGGAGGTCTCGGAAAGGATGCCTAGAGTCGTGGTGCTCGGTCTGGACGGGGCGACGTTCGACGTCATCAAGCCCCTGGTCCTCGAGGGGAAGCTTCCACACTTTTCCAAGCTCCTCAACGAGGGCTGCTGCCATGAGCTCGGCTCGACCGTGCCCGCCATGTCCTTTCCCGCCTGGTCGTCGTTCCTGACCGGGATGAATCCGGGCCGGCACGGTATCTATGATTTCATGGCGCGCCGGCCCCACAGCTATGAGAGCCAGTTCATCAATGCGACTTGGCGCAAGGCGGATTCTTTCGCGAAGATCCTGTCCGAAGCGGGACGGAGAGTCGCCCTCCTCTCGGTTCCGCTCACCTATCCTCCCGAACAGATCAACGGTGTGGTGATCAGCGGTTTCGACGCTCCCGGCATCGGAGGCGTCGCCGACGCATCGGCCATCCACCCGCCCGGCCTGAGATCCACGCTCAGGCAGGTGGTCGGCGAATATCCGATTTCCGCGAACCTGGAGGCTCTCTCCGGAGGGATGCTGCTGTCCGGCCTCGACGACACGATGTCGAGAAAGGCGAAGGCCGCCCTCCACCTCTACAAGGGCGAGCCCTGGGACTGTTTTGTTCTCGTCCTGGGAGAAACTGACGCGGTCGCCTACCACTTCTGGAGCCATTACGAGGGCGCGATCGAATCGATCTACCGGCGGGCGGACACGATCCTCGGAGAGTTCCTGGCGTGCCTGGGGGACGACACGACGCTGCTGGTGATGTCCGACCATGGTCACGGGGGGAACGGTGCGAAGGGGATCTCGCTCAATCGCTGGCTGCAGCGTCAGGGTCTGCTGCGATACAGGGCAACCGGCGAGGGCGGCTGGGGCGGAGGTGGATGGCACCGGAGACTCGCCAGGTCGGTGCTGAACTTGTGCAAGTCGTTCGGGCTGAAGGTCACCCCGGTGCCGATTAAGAAACTTCTCATCCGCAGAACGCGAATCGCCTCGCGGATGGAGTCATGGCTGCGGTTCTCCCATCTCGATTGGAGGCGGACCCAGGTCTATTCGGAGGAGGGCTCCTATCCGTCTCTCTGGCTCAATGTCCGGGGGCGGGAGCCGATGGGCGTGGTGGAGCCCGGGGCGTATGAGAGCCTTCGCGACGATGTGGTCCGCCGCCTGCGTGAGTGGTCGGACCCGGAAAGCAACAGGAAGGTCGTGAACCGCGTGTACAGGCGAGAGGAGATCTACCAGGGTCCCTACACCTCTCAGGCTCCCGACTTGACCATCGAATGGAATCTCGATGACGGCTACTCCTACGTCAACAGAAGGAGCACCGGCCCCGGCGAGCCGATCTTCTCTCTGGACGGGAAGCAGAGGACCGGACTCAAGTCGGGTTATCACCGGAACGAGGGGATCCTCATGGCCTACGGCAGCCGCGTGCGCGCGCACGCGGAGCTTCGCCGTCCCACGCTCATCGATCTCGCCCCGACGATCCTGTACCTGGCGGGAGCCGCCGTCCCGGGCGACATGGACGGTCGCATTCTGGAGGAAATGATCGAGGGTGAATATCGCTCGACGCATCCCGTCCTGCGCTCCGGGGCCCACACCGGACCGGGATCTCCCGAGTCGGAGGTGACCTACACCGAGGAAGAGGCGGAGCTCATCAAATCGAGACTCAGGGCGCTGGGTTACATTGAATGAAACCCATGAGAACAGGGCATCCGGGGGACATGACCGCGCTTTCGGTCTCCGTTGGCGTGATCCTCGGCCTGGCGCTGGCGGCCGTCGTCTGCACCGACCCGCTCCTCTCCCATCTCATCAACCTCAGTTATCTCGAGAAGTATCCCTTCTTGCTGACGGTCTGCGTGGCGGGTCTGGGATTCCTGGCGTGGCTCGTGGCGATTCGCGCGAGGTTTATTTGGGAGCGCCAGGATGTCCTGTTGTTCATCCTGCCGATCATCCTGGCCTCGCAGCTCGTCGGGCTCAGTCTGGGCAAGATCGACCCCATGGAGATCACCTTGGCGCTTCTCCTGCCCGTCTGGCTTGCTTCGACGCTCGCCGGGACCCAGTACCCAATTCGAGTCAACGCCACTCTGATGATGATCCTGGCGCTGCTCGGATTCGCGTTCCTCTCCGCGATCAACGAGCCTCTCTCCACCTTCGTCCATGCCATCCTCGCGCTGATCGTGAAGTTCGTCGCTTTCTTCCTTCTGTCCCAGTTCATCAGGACGATCGCCCTCGTCCGCTCCGCCATCCGGGTGATGATCGGGGTCGGCGTGTTCGCCGCGCTGGCGGGCATCGCCCAGGTTGTCCTGTACCTCACGACCAACATCGTCCTCACCTGCGTCATCGACAAGACACAGAATTTCAAGGACACCCCCTGGGGGGTGATGCTGCGCGCCTCGGGGTTCTCTCCCCGGCCTCAGCACCTTTCCTCCTTCCTGGTGGTGGTCCTGCCGGTCCTGCTCTTCGTGACTTTTCTCCCGGGAGTGCCGCCGCTCCGGAGATGGCTCGGCCTGCTGGGCGTGGTCGTCGTCTGCACCGGGATCACGCTGACGCTGAGCGTCACGGGCTGGATCGCGATGCTTCTCGAGATCCTTCTGTTTCCCTATTTTCGCTGGCCCTCTCGCTCGATCCACTTCACCTCGATCCTTGCGGGGAGTGGAGTTCTCGTTTACGTCAGCGGCCTGTTCGACTGGCTCTCCCGGAACTACCTTCGGCACTCGGGTCTCTTCAAAGGGGAGGGGCAGAGGATGTACCTCATGACGCTGGCGTTCGAGCAATTGCACAGAAGCCCTCTGGTGGGTGTCGGCTTGAAGAACTTCGAGAATTTCACGAAGAACTTCCGGAGATTGCCGGTCCACAACACCTATCTTCAGGCGGCCACCGAGGTCGGCGTTCTGGGAGGGATCTGTTTCCTGTCGATCTTTCTGTACGCTCTCATCAGGCTCTTGTACCTGAACTCGCACGTTTCGGACAAGAATGAGACGTTCATGATCCGAGTTCTCCTCCTGGGGCTCGTGGCGCTCATGGTCAGCGGGATTGCGGAGCCGAATTTCGATCACCCGAACACGTGGGTCTACCTTGGGATCCTGGACGGCGCGATCATGACCTTCTTGCTGCGTCTGCAGGGGGAACGGGCCGTATCGCGTCAGGGCGAGATTCTTCCGGCCGGCGGGGCGGCCTGAGAGGCAGCGATGCAAGACC
>QHXY01000340.1 GCA_003223145.1 Acidobacteriota bacterium | reverse complement strand
AGCGAGCGCATCGCCTGTTTCTGCATCGGGTACACCAGGCGCGAGCCGTGAACGAACTCGCCGTGGCCGCTCACCAGGGCGTTGTAGAACTTCGGCAGCTCCTCAGGCGCCACGGTGAGGTCGGCGTCGAGGATCATCAGGATGTCGCCGCGCGCCGCGGCGAACCCCTTGCGCACGGCGTCCCCCTTGCCCCGGCCGCCGCCCTGGGGGATGTGGGTGATGTCCTGTTCGGGATAGGCGGCGATGACGCGATCGATCTCCTCGGCCGTGCCGTCGTTGGAATTGCCCTCCACGAAGATGATTTCCGTATGCGATCCGAGTTTGGGGGTTCGCCGGACGGCGGCCTCGATGTTGCCGCGCTCGTTGCGTGCCGGAATGACGACGGACACGGAGCAGGCTTCGTGGATCGGCACCGGCTTGGTCCGCGCGACGGTGATGAACGTCAGGGCGAGCTTCTCGATCAGCGGCAGGTGAACCAGGATGCGGTTGCACAGGGCCGACAGCAACGGCACGTACTTGGGGAGAAGGATACGGGGCTGCCGGCGGATGATCTCGAAGCCGGCGATGTCGAGCAGGTTTTCGACATCCAGGGGACCCAGCCAGTTCTGCACCGGCTGCTTCGCCTTCGCGCCGATGGTCTCGCCAAGGCTCAGCACCGGCTCCCAGAGAAAGTTGTAGTAGGAGAGGACCACGCGCGTGCGGGGAGCACAGACCTTCCGCAGCTGCTCGAAGCTGCCCTGGACATCGTGGAGGAAGCCCAGCAGATCGGAGATCACGACGTAATCAAACGTTTCCTGGATGTCGAGGCTTTCGAGGTCGTCGACGCGGAACTCGAGATGCGGGTACCGACGCCGCGCGACGGGTGCAGGGCGTCGAGGAGCTGGCCGGTTCCCGAGCCGATCTCCAGCACGGACCGTCCTCGAGGGATGAAGAAGGAGAAGATGCGCTCCAGCTCGTCGTGGTAATAGCGATTGCGCTCGATCCAGCGGTCGCGCTGCGGCGCGGCGGCATCGAAATACTGGACGAGCGCGTCCCTCTCGGGCGGCGGGGCGGACGAGGTCATGAACGATGTTGTTCGTACCAGGCGATGGTCCGGCGCAGGCCTTCGTCGAAGGGCGTGCGCGCTCGGAAGCCGAACTCGCGCTCGGCCCTGGTGATGTCCAGGGAGCGGCGCGGCTGGCCGTCGGGCTGGGTCGGGTCCCAGCGGATCTCGCCGCGGAAGCCGCTCAGTCTGGCGATCAACTGCGCCAGGTCGCGGATGGAGATCTCCATTCCCGAGCCGATGTTGACGGGCTCCGGCTTGTCGTAGCTCTCGGCGGCGCGCACGATGCCCTCGGCGGCGTCCTCGACGTAGATGAACTCACGCGTCGGCGAGCCGGTGCCCCAGCCCTGGATGAACGCCTCGCCCCGGTCGCGGGCATCGACGCACTTCTTGATGAGCGCGGGGATGACGTGGGACGAGGCCGGATCGAAGTTGTCGCGGGGTCCGTAGAGGTTGACGGGCAGGAGGAAGACGGCGTTGAGCCCGTACTCCTGGCGGTAGGCTTGGCACTGTACGAGGAGCGCCTTCTTGGCGACGCCGTACGGCGCATTGGTCTCCTCGGGATAGCCGTTCCACAGGTCCTCTTCCTTGAAGGGCACGGGGGTGAACTTCGGGTAGGCGCAGATGGTTCCGACCACCACGAGCTTCGGGAGCGCGGAGAGACGCGCCTGCTCGATGATCTCGAGGCCCATCACCGCGTTGTCGTAGAAGAACCTGCCTGGATGCATGCGGTTGGCCCCGATCCCGCCCACCACCGCGGCAAGGTGCAGGACGACCGTGGGTCGCGCCTCCCGGAACAGACGCGCGATGGCGGCGCGCTCTCGCAGGTCGTATTCGGCGCTGCGCGGCACGACCATGTTCCGGCAGCCGCGTGCCTTGATCGTCTCGACCACGAACGAGCCGAGAAATCCCGCACCCCCGGTGACGACGACCCGCTGGTCGTGCCAGAAGCTCATGATGTCAGGGTCTCTCATCCTCGACTGCGGGGACCTTGCCGGCCAGGCGGTCTTCCAGGGCCTTCACGTCGGCCTCGACCATGATCTTCACCAGCTCCTTGAACTTCACCTTCGGCTCCCATCCCAGCCGCTTCTTCGCCTTGCTCGGGTCGCCCATCAGGACGTCGACCTCGGCCGGGCGAAGGTAGCGCTGGTCGAGCTCGACATACCTCCGCCAGTCGAGCCCCACCAGACCGAAGGCCTCCTCGCAGAACTCCTGGACGGAATGTGTCTCGCCCGTCGCGATGACGTAGTCATCGGGACTGTCCTGCTGGAGGATGAGCCACATGGCTTCGGTATACTCGGGCGCGTAGCCCCAGTCACGCTTGGCCTCGAGATTGCCGAGATAGACCTTCTTCTGCAGGCCCGCCTTGATGTGGGCGACCGCCCGGCTGATCTTGCGCGTCACGAAGGTCTCGCCACGCCGCGGCGACTCGTGGTTGAACAGGACGCCGTTGGCGGCGAACAGGCCGTAGCTCTCCCGGTAATTCACCGTCGCCCAGAAGGCAAAGACTTTCGACACGCCGTACGGGCTGCGCGGGTGGAACGGGGTCGTCTCGCGCTGCGGGATCTCGACGACCTTGCCGAACATCTCGCTCGATGACGCCTGGTAGAAGCGCGGCCGGACACCCGCCTGACGGATGGCCTCGAGGATGCGAATCGTTCCGACCGCGTTGATGTCGGCCGTGTATTCGGGGATGTCGAAGCTGACGCGCACGTGGCTCTGCGCGCCCAAATGATAGATCTCGTCCGGCTTCAGCTCGTTGAGCAGCTTGACGAGGGTGACCGAGTCGCTGAGGTCGCCGTAGTGCAGGAAGAGCCGCGTGCCGCGCAGGTGCGGGTCCTGATAAAGATGGTCGATGCGCTCGGTGTGGAAGGTCGAGGCGCGACGGATGATGCCGTGCACCTCGTAGCCCTTGCTCAGGAGGAGCTCGGTCAGATACGAACCGTCCTGACCCGTGACGCCCGTCGTGAGGGCTCTCTTCATTCGATACCTCGCTAAACGCCGGCCACGCGTGCGCATTGTACGATACTCGGGCGCGGCCCCGGAACCGAGGCGTGCCGGGGGCAGTCGACCGGGGAAACCGGTGCGGTCGCAGGGGAAGGCGGAGTCCGTGTCGAGGCGGGTGGGTCGGTGCGGAGTCGACTCAGACCCTCGCCGACGCGTCCGGGCCGGGCGGCGCCACCGTCCACGGCATCGTGCGGTCGCGGGCCATCGCCCAGTCGCCGACCTTGAGAACGAGGAGCGTCGCGTCGTCGGCGGCGTCCATCGTCCCGCGGTGCTCCTGGTAGGCGCGCTCGACGCGCGCCAGCAGGGCGGGAGGTTCGAGGGCGCCTTCGTGCGCCAGGAGCGCCTCGAGACGCTCGGCGCCAAACGCGACACCCGACGGGTTCTCGGCGTCGAGGAGACCGTCGGTGTACAGGAACAACCGATCGCCCGTCTCGAGCGTCACGCGGCGCTCGGCATATCCGCCCCCCGGCATCAGGCCGATCGGGCGGCCGGTCGCGTCGAGCCGCTCGAGCCGGCCGTCGCGGCGCAACAGGAAGGGACTCTCGTGGCCGGCGTTCACGAAACGGAGCTCGCGGCGCACCGGGTCGAGGAGACCCAGGAATAGCGTCAGGTACACCTCGGGCGGCGTGGAGGCCTCGACCTCGCGGTCGAGCCGCTCGGCGAAGGAGGCCAGGTCCGGCTCGTGCGGGATGCGCGCCCTCAGTGTCGCCTGCAGGTTCGCCATCAGGAGCGCCGCCGGAACCCCCTTGCCGGACACGTCCCCCATGAACAGCGCCACCTCGCCGCCCGGCAGCTCGAAGTAGTTGAAGAAATCGCCCCCCAGCTCGTGCGCCGGGATCGACACCCCTTGGACCTCCGCGAACGGGTACGACATCGGCTTCTTCGGCAGGAGCTCGCTCTGGATCCTGCGGCAGAGCTCCAGTTCCTTGCGCAGCCGCTCCTGCTCGACCAGACGACCCTGGTTGGCGGCCAGCTCCCGCGCCATGCGGTTGAACGCCTCCGCGAGCTGGCCCATCTCGTCGCGCGAGCGCACCGGAACCTGTGTCTCGAGGCGGCCGGCGGCGAGCTCGCCGGCGGCGCGTGTCAGGTCGGACAGGTTGTGCGTCATGCGGCGCGAGATCGGCACGACGCCAAGCAGGGCCAGGGACGCGAGCGCCAGCCCGGCGCCGAGATTGCGGGCGGAGGCGCGTCGGATCTCGCCCAGCGCCTCGCCGACCGGGCGGGCGATGCCGAACGCCAGCCCGCTCGCCGGATCCTCGCGCATCACCACCACCCAGTTCTCGTCGGGACGGAGGTCCACGCGCACCTTCTGATCCCCGGCGTGAGGACTTTCGCCGCCCGCCGGATCGGCCGGCTCCGAGACCAGCGATTCCGTGCCCGGCGGCACGTTGCCCAGCGCGCCCGCGCGCCCCGAGGCCGCCGCCCGCTCCAGGCCGCGCAGTGTCGGAGCGTCGGCGGGGTCGGGCGTGAACAGGTTGCCGGCGGCATCGATGGCGAACGGAATCTCATGCTGCTCGCGCCGGGTCTGGGACAGGACCTCGCGCAGCAGGCGGTCGGCGCTGATCTTGGCCTTGAGATGACCAACGGTCTGGCCGCCGCGTTTCAGCGGGCAGCTGAACTCCTGTTTCAGCGACAGGATCGCGGCCGGAGCCTCCCGTCGCGCCGCCGGGGCGTCCCTCGCCTCCGACGCCGCCCGGATCTTCTCCTGCACGACGCGCAGGATGTCCTGCCCGCTCGGACCGAGCTTTTCCTGCAGCACCTGCCTGACCTTGTCGGCCGCCTCGGGTGGTATCGACTCGGCGGCGAGCCGGATCACCTGCGCCAGGTTCGGGTCCTTGGCGATCTCCCCGACGATGCGGGGCAGCGGAATGACCACGGGCGGACGGGTCGCCGGACCGACGGACGGACGCCCGCCACCCGGGTGGGCGGCCGGCGCCGCGGGGGTGAACTCGAACGCCTCGACGTAGTCGGCGGCGTCGCCGAGAGCCGCGAGTATGCGGCCCAGCAGCACCGGGTCGGTGGCCTCGACCGGCGTCTCGCGCGTCTCGGGCAGCGGCAGCGACTCGAGCATGTCGATCCGCCGGCTCAGGCCGGCGGTGACCACCGTCATGCGGTGGTTCATCTCCTCCGCCAGGCGCGCCGACTCGGTCTCGACCGTCCGGCGGAGCGCGCGCGCCGACGAGCGGTAGGAGTACAGGGTGATGGCTCCCAGCGGCACCACGGCCAGGAGCAGAAACGCCAGGATCAACTGAGTCCGCAGTTTCATGCCGGCGAGGATACCACCCTCCACGCAGGCGCGCCCAGCGGCGCGCTGTAAAGCCATGTAAAAAAGACATCGGCGGCGGCCGCGTGCCGGCGGGTGCGTTTGACACCCCGCGGCGCGTTTGGCTACCATTCGTCGGCCCTCTCATCGAAAGTCCCGGACCCAAGAGGCCAGAGGCGGTCGCGTCGCAGGAGAGTGCGTCCCGGGACGGCGCGCCGCACCGGGCCACCCGGAGATTGCGCTCCGCGTGAGCAGGCACGTGAAGCTCAGGCTGGAAAGTCGCATCGGCTACGTGGACCTCGTCCACGAGATGGCCGAGGGAATGGCCCGCGGCATGGGATTCGAGAAGGGGTCCGCCCTGAACATCGGGCTGGCGGTGCGCGAGGCGGTGATCAACGCCATCAAGCACGGCAACGGCATGGATGCCGCCAAGCCGATCGAGGTGAGCTTCGAGCAGGAGGAGGACCTGTTCCGCGTGCGCGTGCGCGACCAGGGGCCGGGGTTCGACTGGTCGCACACCTCCAACCCGCTCGACCGCGAGAACATCTTCCGCACCAGCGGGCGGGGCATCTTTTTCATGAGGCATTTCGTGGACCGCGTCGCCTTCCAGCGTCGCCGGGGGAAGGGGACCGAGGTCGTTCTGGAGAAGCGTTTCGAGGCGGCCGGGCGTGCCGGCCGCGGCGGCGAGGTCATGAAGCGGAGGAAGGGATGAAGGCCAACGCCAGGCATCACGGGAAAGTGACGGTCGTCGATCTCTCGGGGAAGATCACCATCGGCGACGGTGACATCAAGCTGC
>QHXY01000067.1 GCA_003223145.1 Acidobacteriota bacterium | reverse complement strand
GGTCCGTCACGCTGACGCTCCGCGTCAACACCCCGCTGGCCAACGGCACCGTGATCACCAACAGCGCCTTCAGCATCGACTCGGTTGAGACCGCGCCGGTCAGTGGCACCGCCATCACCACCACCGTGACCTCGGCTCCGGTTCTTACCGTGTCAGCGACCGATGCGCCCGACCCCGTCGCCGCCGGCGGCACGATCACCTATACGCTGAGCTATTCCAACAGCGGGAACTCGGGCGCCACCGGCGTGATCCTCTCCGACACCGTGCCCGCGAACACGACGTTCGTGTCCGCCGCGGGTGGCGGCTCACTCGCCGCCGGCGTCGTCACCTGGTCGATCGGCTCCGTCGCTGCTGGCACCTCCGGGTCCGTCACGCTGACGCTCCGCGTCAACACCCCGCTGGCCAACGGCACCGTGATCACCAACAGCGCCTTCAGCATCGACTCGGTTGAGACCGCGCCGGTCAGTGGCACCGCCATCACCACCACCGTGACCTCGGCTCCGGTCGTTACCGTGTCGGCGACCGATGCCCCCGACCCCGTCGCCGCCGGCGGCACGATCACCTACACACTTGCCTATTCCAACACCGGCAATACTGGCGCGACTGTCGT
>QHXY01000066.1 GCA_003223145.1 Acidobacteriota bacterium | reverse complement strand
CGGTGCTTGCTGTGTCCGCTTCGGACGCCCCTGACCCCGTCGCGGCCGGAGCGAACCTGACGTACACCCTGTCCTATTCCAATACCGGCAGTGCCGGCGCCACCGGCGTGATCCTCTCCGACACCGTGCCCGCGAACACGACGTTCGTGTCCGCCACGGGTGGTGGCTCGCTCTCGACCGGTGTCGTCACCTGGTCGATCGGCTCGCTCGCCGCCGGGGCCTCCGGCTCAGTCACACTGACGGTCCGCGTCAACTCCCCGCTGGCCAACGGCACTGCTATCTCGAACGGGACGTACAGCATCGACTCTGCTGAGACG
>QHXY01000065.1 GCA_003223145.1 Acidobacteriota bacterium | reverse complement strand
GTCAACACCCCGCTGGCCAACGGCACCGTGATCACCAACAGCGCCTTCAGCATCGACTCGGTTGAGACTGCGCCGGTCAGTGGCGCCGCCATCACCACCACAGTGACCTCGGCTCCGGTCCTTACTGTGTCGGCCACCGACGCTCCCGACCCCGTCGCGGCCGGCGGCACGATCGTCTATACGCTGGGCTATGCCAACACCGGGAACTCCGGCGCCACCGGTATGATCCTCTCCAACACCCTGCCGGCGAACACGACGTTCGTGTCGGCCACGGGTGGTGGCTCACTCGCCGCCGGCGTCGTCACCTGGCCGATCGGCTCGCTCGCCAACGGCGCCTCCGGATCCGTCACACTGACGGTCCGGGTCAACACACCGCTCGCCAACGGCACCATCGTGCACAATCAGACCTACAGCGTCGCCAGCGCGCAGACGGTGGCGGTCAACGGCGCCGACGACACCACCACAGTGAACTCGGCGCCCATCCTGGCCATCGCCAAGAGCGCCGCACCCAGCCCGATCCGCGCCGGCGCCAATCTGACCTACACGCTGTCGTACTCGAACACAGGGAACGCCGGCGCCACCGCTGTGGTGATCAGCGACACGGTGCCCGCCAATACCACGTTCGTGTCGGCCACGGCTGGCGGCTCGCTTGCGGCCGGCATGGTCACCTGGTCGATCGGCCCGCTCGCCGCCGGCGCCTCCGGATCCGTCCAGCTCGTCGTCCTCGTCGCCAGCCCCCTCGCGAGAGGCACCATCATCACCAACAGCGACTACAGCATCGACTCCGCTGAAACCGCGCCCACCGTCGGCGCCTCCGTCACGACCAGGGTGTCCAAGAAGCCGATCGTCACCTCGGCCATGGAGCTGACGTCCAAGTCGCCCTACATCCTGAGACCCGGCGTGCAGGATATTCTGGTGACCGGGACTGACTTTGAGCAGGGCGCGGTCCTGAGCCTCGAAGCCGGTATCACCTCGAGCCCGACTGTTTTCATCGACACGATGCACCTGCAGGCGACGCTCACCATCGACCCGACGGTCATGCCGGGTCCCTGTGATCTTACGGTCACCAACCCGGGCCCGATGTCCGGCACCCTGCCTGCGGCGTTGACCGTGGTGCATACGATGGACATCAGCGGTGATTGTTCGGTGGATGGCCTCGACTTGAATACTCTCGCCCGCGCCTGGGGCACGACCAGCACGGATTCAGCCTTCAGCCCCGAGGCGGACTTCAATGCAGATGGCATCGTGGACGGAGACGATCTCAGCCTCTTCGCCGTGTACTTCGGCCTGCGGCTTCCGCACTGCCCGTAGGCCCTGGACTCGGGGAAGCGCTGATCGACCGGCTCAGGCCCGGCTCTGTACGATGACCAGCAGGGCCGACGGGAAGAACCCGATCCAGAGGGTGGCCGCCGCGGCGGCGAAGATGGCGAGCGCCTCGGAGGGCCGTAACGGCGCCGGGCCGGATTCGATGCCCGGATCGCGCACGTACATCTGCACCACGATGCGCAGGTAGTAGAAGGCGCTGACGACCGAGGCGAGCAGGCCGATGATCGCGAGGTCGTACTGGCCGGCATCGACTGCGGCCTTGAAGATGTAGAACTTCCCCATGAAACCGCCGGTCGGGGGGATGCCGGTCAGGGACAGCATGAAGATCGCCATGGCGGCGGCGAGCCATGGCCGGCGCCGGGACAGACCGGCGTACGCCCCGATCGCGAACCCCTGGTCGCCCTCGCCGGCGCGGCCAAGGAGGGCCGCCACCGAGAAGGCGCCGATGGTCATGAAGGAGTACACCGCGAGGTAGAACAGGACGATCGAGCGGCCCTGGCCGCCCGCCCCTCCGGCGACCACGCCGACCAGCAGGTAGCCGGCGTTGGCGATGCTCGAGTAGGCCAGCATTCTCTTGATGTTCTGCTGCGCCAGCGCCACCACGTTCCCGCCGATCATCGTCAGGATGGCGAGGGCGTGCAGGACGGCGCTCCAGCGCGCCTGCATCGGGTCGCTCCTCAGCGCGACGTCCAGCACCCGCAGCAGGGCCGCGAAGGCGGCGGCCTTGGTGCCGGCCGCCATGAAGCCGGCGACCGGGGTCATCGATCCCTGGTAGACGTCCGGCGCCCAGAAGTGGAACGGCACTGCCGCGATCTTGAATGCAAAGCCAATCAGCACGAGCCCGGCCGCCGCCAGCATCATCGGGTGGACCGGCCCGCCACGCTCGGCGGACAGTTGCGAGGCGATGCCGCGCAGGTCGAGGCGCCCGCTCGCTCCGTAGAACAGGGCGATGCCGTAGAGCAGAAACCCGGTCGAGAAGGCGCCGAGGAGGAAGTACTTGAGGGCCCCCTCGATGGCGTTCACCCGGTCGCGCGTGAACCCGGCCAGGACATACAGAGAGATCGACAGGATCTCCAGTCCCAGAAAGATGGTGAGGAGGCTGTCGCTCGACGCCATCATCGACATGCCGGTCACGGCGAACAGGATGAGGGCGTAGAACTCGCCGAACGCGTACCCCTCGGCGCGCAGGTGGTTGGCGGAGGTCAGGACGGTCAGGAGCGCCACGACGATGAAGATCAGATGGAACAACAGCGCCGGCGCGTCGATCAGGATGGCGCCGTCGAGGAGCTCGCCGGGACAGCCGTGGATCAGAACAAAGATCGCCGAGGCCCCCGACAGGATCAGGAACAGGAGGGCGTGCAGGGCCGGCCAGCGGATGTCCCTGTCCTGCCCCAGGGCCACCATCAGGAGGATCCAGACGCCCCCCACGGCCGGGAGGAGCATCGGCATCAGCGCGGCGAGATCGTCCATGCCGATCATCGCATCACGAAGAACAGGACGACGACCGTCCCGAGGAAGAAGGCGAAGGCGTAGCCGGCGACGTAGCCGGTCTGGACGAGCCGCAGGAGCTGGCTCGCCAGGTCGGTCGCCGCCGCCGCGGCGTTCACCAGGCCGTCCACGACCTTCTCGTCGAAGGCGGCCGACGCCCGGCAGAGCCACCGGTAGGGGGCCAGGACGAGGGCGTCGATCGCCTCGTCCACGAAGAACTTCTCCTTGATGAGGCGCACGAATCCGCGCGCCTCGGCCGCGGCGGCGGGCGCCGGAAGGGGCCTGCGGCCGTACATCGCCCAGGCTGCCGCGATCCCGGCGACGGAGACCAGCAGCGCGATCGCCATCGCCGACCATTCGCTGAGGTAGATGACTCCGGAGTCCGGGTGGAACGAAGGAACTGTCCCGGACAGGTACACTTGAAGCCAGTTCGGCAGACTCCCGCCGCCGAGGAACTCGGGCACCCCCACGAAGCCCGCCACCGCCGCCCCTAATGCCAGAACGATCAGCGGTCGCGTCATGACCGGCGGAGATTCGTGCAGGTGATGTCGCGCCTCCTCCGGCATGCGCGGCACGCCGGCGAACACCAGCAGGTACAGACGGGTCATGTAGAAGGCCGTGAGTCCGGCGGTGAGGACGCCGGCGGCCCAGACGGCGAGGAGCGCCGGCGACCCGGCCTGCCCCGCCAGGGCCAGCACACCGGCGAGGATCGCGTCCTTGCTGAAGAACCCCGCGAACGGCGGGATGCCGGCGATGGCCAGGACGGCGACGGCGAACGTGGCGTGCGTCAGGGGCAGGTGGCGGCGCAGGCCGCCCATCCTCCAGATGTTCTGCTCACCCGACATCGCGTGGATGACCGAGCCCGCCCCGAGGAACAGGAGCGCCTTGAAGAAGGCGTGCGTCATGAGATGGAAGATGGAGGCGGAGAACGCGCCCACGCCCGCCGCCAGCATCATGTAGCCGAGCTGCGACACGGTGGAGTACGCCAGGACCTTCTTGATGTCGTCCTGGGCGGTGCCGATGATCGCCGCGAACAGCGCCGTCAGCGCCCCGACCACGGTGACCGACAGCATCGCCGCCGGCGCCTGCACATACAGCGGGGCCATGCGGCAGGTGACGTAGACGCCCGCCGTCACCATGGTCGCGGCGTGAATCAGGGCCGACACCGGGGTCGGGCCGGCCATGGCGTCCGGCAGCCAGACGTACAGCGGGATCTGCGCCGACTTGCCGCAGGCGCCCAGGAACAGGAGAAGCGCGGCCGCCGTGCAGACGCCGGTGCCGAGCGCTCCGGCCCTGGCCAGGATCGCCTGGATGTCGAGCGTCCCGGCGGCCGTGAACAGGAGCAGCATCCCCAGGAGGAACCCGACGTCCCCGATGCGGTTGGTGATGAACGCTTTCCGCCCGGCGTCGGCGCACGACATCTTCGTCGTCTCGTCGAACATCCGGTCGTACCAGAACCCGATCAGCAGATACGAGCAGAGACCGACCCCCTCCCAGCCGACGAACACGACCGGCAGCGATGCCCCCAGGACGAGCGTCAGCATCATCCCCATGAACAGGTTCAGGTAGGAGAAGAAACGCGCGAAGCCGGCCCGCGGCTCGTGCTCCATGTAGCCGATAGAATAGACATGGATCAGAAAACCAATGCCGGTGACGACCAGGATCATCACCGCCGAGAGCGGATCGAGGGAGTACCCCCAGCGGACCGTCAGATCCGCGCCCTCGGGCGTCGTCCCCATCGGCATCCATTCGAAGAGGGTCTGGGTGAACCGGGCCGGCGACCCCGCGTCCGTCTCCGCCGGGGTCGGGGCGAAGTTGTGCAGCTCGAGGACGGCTCCCACGGAGATCGCGAACGAGGCGAGAACCGCCGCGCAGGCGACCAGCGCCACGGCGCGCCGCGTCAAGTAGCGGGCGCCGAGCAGGCCGTTCAGCAGGAAGCCGGCGAACGGCAGGAGCGGAATCAGCCAGAGGAGCCGCAGCATCATCTCACCAGCGCATCAGGCTGGCGTCCTCGACGTCGGTCGTCCGGCGGCGCCGGAACAGCGCGATGACGATCGCCAGCCCGACCGCGGCCTCGGCGGCGGCCACGGTCATGACGAAGAAAACGAAGACGTGCCCCGCCATCGATTGATTCTCGTGCGCGAAGGCGGCGAAAGTCAGGTTGACGGCGTTCAGCATCAGCTCGATGCACATCAGGATGACGATGGCGTTGCGACGCACCAGGACGCCGACGCAGCCGATGGTGAACAGGAGCGCCGCCATGAGCAGGAAGAATTCCACGCGCATCAGCGAAGCTTCCGCTTGGCCAGGACGACGGCCCCGATCATGGCGGCGATCAGGAGGATCGACGCCGCCTCGAACGCGAACTGGTACCTGGTGAACAGGAGGCGGCCGATGCCGCGCGCCGTGCCGAAGCCCGAGTCGAAGGACTCCGGCTCGAAGTACGGCGCCGCGCCGCGGTTGCGGATCGCATAGAACATCAGCGCCGCGAAGGCGACGCCCAGCACCACGGCCCCGGAGCGCTGCGGGCCGCCGCCGAGGCGCAGTCCCTCCTCGGCCTTCAGGTTGAGAAGCATGACGACGAACACGAACAGGACCATGATCGCCCCAGCGTAGATGATGACCTGGATCACGGCGAGGAACTGGGCGTTCAAGATCAGAAAGAACAGCGCGATGCAGAACAGGTTCAGGATCAGGAACAGGACCGACACCATCGGATTAGGGTGGATGACGACCAGGAGCGCCGACATGATGGCGACGAAGCCGATGAGACCGGACCAGAACTCGAGGCTCGCGAGCTCCTGATGGTCGTACGCCACGAGCGCGACCATGACCGCGCCGAGCGCGGCCCCGACGGGAACCGTGCGCGCCGGCACGAACGTCCGCGCCAGCGCGAAGACGGCGACGACGGCAATCAGGCCGAGAAGCAGGACCACCTCAGGCCCAACCCTTCAGCACCAGGAACGACACCCACAGGACGTTGGCCAGACCGATCGGCAGCAGCCCCTTCCAGCCGAGATTCATCAGCTGATCGTAACGGAAGCGTGGCACCGTCCAGCGCACCCAGACGTACAGGAACAGGAAGAACGCGACCTTGGCGCAGAAGGCCAGGACCTGCACGATGGCGGCCGCGGTCTCGGGCAGACCGAGGCGAGCCAGGCCAGGCACGTGATAGCCGCCCAGGTACAGCGTCACCACCAGGGCCGAGGCGGTCACCATGTTGGCGTACTCCGCCATGTAGAACATCGAGAAGCGCATCCCGGAATACTCGGTGTGATACCCCGCCACCAGCTCGGTCTCGGCCTCCGGCAGATCGAACGGCATGCGGTTGGTCTCGGCGAAGGCCGCCGTCAGGAAGACCAGGAACCCCGGGAGCTGGTACAGCACGTTCCAGCCGTTCTGGATCTGGTGCTCGACGACGTCGCTCAGGCGCAGCGACCCAGTCGCCATCAGCACGCCGACGATGGCGATCCCCATGGCCAGCTCGTACGAGATGAGCTGCGCCGAAGATCGCAGTCCCCCCATCAGCGAGTACTTGTTGTTGGAGGACCAGCCGGCGAGCGCCACCCCGTAGACCCCCATCGAGGAGAACGCCAGCACGATCAGGATGCCGTTGTCGACGTCGGCGATCTGCAGCGCGATCCGGTGCCCGAGCAGATCCAGCGAGGGACCGATCGGCACGACCGAGAAGGTCACCAGAGCGGGGACGAAGATCAGCATCGGCGCCAGCAGGTAGACCGGCAGGTAGACGTGCGGCGGCGTGACCTCCTCCTTGAACAGGAACTTGATGCCGTCGGCGAGCGGCTGCAGGAGGCCCAGAGGTCCGACGCGATTGGGGCCGCGACGGTCCTGGATCCAGGCGGAGACGCGGCGCTCGACCCAGGTCATGTAGGCGACGACCGTCAGCATCACGAAGAAAAACAGCGCGATCTTGACGGTCGACTCGAGGAGGACCCTCACGATCGCCGTGTCCATCTCAGGCCCCCGCCGGGGATACGGCGCCGGCTCGCTCCGCGGCTCCGCCGGCCGGCGCGCCGGTCTCACCGAGCGACCGGTAGGAGAGTCCCGCGAACGCGGGGACCCTCGCGGCCACCTCGTCGAAGATCGTCGAAGCCGTGGCGTACTCGTTCGTCAGATCGAAGCGCCGCCCCAGGTCGCGCAGGATGCGCCAGACCGGATCGGCCTCGCCGGCCGGCTTCGTGCCGGCGCGCAGCCTCTGCACGCGCCCCTGGAAATTCACCATCGTCCCTTCGAACTCGCCGTAGCCGCAGGCCGGAAACGCCACGTGCGCGCGGTCGACCGTCGGGCTCTTCCACCAATCGATTACGACCAGGGCATCGAGGCGTTCGAGGAGGGCTGGCGCGACACCCGGGATCTCCAGGAGATCCTCCCCGACCACGACCAGAGCGCGCACCCGGCCGGCGGCGATGTCCTCCAGGATCTCCTTGATGCGGCCGGCCGACGGCGCGCCGATCCCGATCAGCTGCGCGCCGCGCGCGTTCGGCGTCTTGTCCCGCCGGATCAGGAGATGATCGTCCTCGCCCGCCTCGTGGGGCGGGACCGCCAGCCGTGGTATGCCGGCGAGCTCACCGAGCACCCGCCGGGCCACGTACAGATCCTCGACCGACAGACGCGCGGAGACGATCGCCGCCACGGCACCCGCGCCGTGGTCCTTGGCGACGCCGCGCACCAAGTCGGCTGCCCGATCGAACGCCGCGTCCCACGCCGCCGGCCTGGTCGCCGGGTCGTCTCCGCCGGCGGCCGCCTCCCCCGGTACGGAGCGCACCATCGGCCGCTCCAGGCGGGGCCGCTCGTAGAGCGGCGCGTAGGACTGACGACCCGCGTCGCACATCCAGTAGGTGTTGACGTCGAGGTTGACGCGCGGCGTCATCCGGTGCAGCCGGTTGCGGAAGGCGGCCAGGAAGACGTTGCAACCGCGCGCGCAGCCGGCGCACACCGTCGGCACGTTCTTGAGGAACCAGACGCGCGTCTTGAAGCGGAACGGCTTCCACGTCAGGGCGCCCACCGGACAGACGTCGGCGGTGCAGCCGGAGTACGGGTTGTCCAGGGGCTTCCCTGGGAAGGCGCCGATGATCGCGTGGTCGCCGCGCTGGAACAGCGCCAGCTCGTGGCTCCTGCTCACCTCGTCGCAGAAGCGGATGCAGCGCGTGCACTTGATGCAGCGCTCGGCGTCGAACACCACGCTCCGGCCGATGTCGTAGCGCTTCGGGAAGTGGACCTTCTCCTCCACGAAGCGGCTGGCGCCCCTGCCGTAGTCCCTCTCGTACGACTGCAGACGGCACTCGCCGGCCTGGTCGCAGATCGGGCAGTCCAGCGGATGGTTGATCAGCAGGAACTCCTGGATGCCGGCGCGCACGGTCCGGACGCGCTCGTTGCCCGTGCGCACCACCATGCCGGGCGCGACGACCGTGGCGCAGCCGATCTGCAGCTTGGGCATCTTCTCGATCTCGACCAGACACATGCGGCAGTTGCCGGCGATGCTGAGACCGGGGTGGTAGCAGTAATGCGGCACCAGGAGACCCGCCCGCTCGGCCGCCTGCAGGACGGTCGTTCCCTTCTTCGCCACGACCGGCCGGTCGTCGATCACCAGCGCCACCTCGTCCGGCCCGCCCCGGGGCATGGCGGGCGAGGCCGCAGCGGCGGGCTTCGGCAGGTTCGGCTGGTGCGGGGGCGGGCTGTACTCCTCCTCGAACGACCGGGTCCCGGCCATCGCCTTTCAGCGCGGGGCGCCGGGACCCATGGGGCAGGCCCCGCGCCGCGCGTGCTCCTCGAATTCCTCGCGGAAGGTCTTGACGTAAGAGTCGACCGGCCAGGCGATCGCCTCGCCGAACGGGCAGATCGTGTTCCCCTCGATCTTGACGGCGATGTCGGCCAGGCGACCGACGTCCTCCGGCCGCCCGTCGCCGCGCTCCAGACGCGACAGGATCTTCACGATCCAGCCGGTGCCCTCGCGGCACGGCGTGCACTGGCCGCAGGACTCGTGGGCATAGAAGCGCGCGACGTTCAGGAGCGCCCCGACCATGCAGGTGCCGCCGTCCATGACGATCCCGCCGGCCGAGCCGAGCGACGTCCCTGCCGCCGCCAGGGAATCGAAGTCCATCAGCACGTCGCATTTCGACGCCGGCAGGATCTTCATGGAGGAGCCGCCGGGCACAGCGGCCTTGAGCGGTCGTTCGGGGTGCACCATGCCGCCGGCATGCTCGTTCAGGAGCTCCAGGAACGGCACGCCCAGCGGCGCCTCGAACACGCCGGGGCGCTTGACGTGCCCCGACAGGCAGAACAGCTTCGGTCCCGTATTCTTGGGCGGCCGGCCGATCGAGGCGAACCAGGCGGCGCCGCGCTCGGCGATGAGGGTGACGTTGGCCAGCGTCTCGACATTGTTGATGATCGTCGGGCAGCCGTACAGGCCGACGATCGCCGGGAAGGGCGGCTTGATGCGCGGGTAGCCCCGCTTGCCCTCGAGCGACTCCAGAAGCGCCGTCTCCTCGCCGCAGATGTACGCCCCGGCGCCCCTATATATAATGATATCGAGATCGAAGCCGCTCCCCTGGATGTTCTTGCCCAGAAGCCCCTTGGCGTACGCCTCCTTGACCGCGCGCTCGAAGGTCCGGTAGCCCTGGTGGAACTCGCCG
>QHXY01000339.1 GCA_003223145.1 Acidobacteriota bacterium | reverse complement strand
TCCCGATGCACTGGATGTACAGCGCGTCCGTCTTGTCCCAGACCCTGACGAGCGCCAGGCAGGAGTCGGCCTGCACTGTGCCGTTGAGCTCGTCGGTGACCAGGCCATCGTTCTTGCTGTCGGTCCTGTCCGCCAGGACCTTGTAGCTGCTGCTGCCGTCGCTGCCGAAGATGTCGACCCCGGCATATGTGGCCGGGAAATCGCCGGTCGTGATTGGTGTACCGTTGAGGCCAGGCGCCGTCCCGGAGCAGTTCTGCAGTGAAGGGACGCCCAGCCCGAGGCTTATGTTCCAGGTGCCTATCAGATTGTCGCGGACCAGGCCACAATCGATCCCCTGGTTGATGATCGTGGTGCTGTTGCCGCTGGAATTGCAGGACACGAGAAGCGACGTGCCGATGAGCATGAAACCGAAGAGAAGCAGTTTCGTCCGCACGCGCGAGGCCCTCCCCATTTCAGAGCCCGGATTCTATCCCCGATCGGCGGCGATGTCCAAGCCCGGGACCGTATGGCGCAGCGGTGCGACTACGGAGAGCAGGCCAGCGCGTCGATCGCCTGCGGCGCCGCGCCGAAGGGACCGCTGGCGCAGGAGTTCTTGCCGCGCGCCAGGTAGAAATAGCCGTCGCCCGCGGGCGGGTTGAGGCGCGCGTCGTCATAGGCCGGGGCCGCGAGACCACCCGCGAGACAGGCGGTGGACGCGCCGAGACCCGCGTGGAGGGCGCTCAGGCCGCCGCCGGCGACGTCGTACACCAGACCCGGTCCCGTGCCCGTGGGCTCGTCGTTCCAGGCCAGATGCGAGGGCGTCGAAGAGTCGATGGTCACACCGGTCACCTCGAGCGGTGGACGATACGGCGCAACGGGGTCGCCGGGCGAGCAGTCCTCGCCGTTCAGGTGGCCGTCGAGGTCGCGATCGGCTCCGAGGCGGATGCCGGAGCCGAGGGTGGCGCACAGGAAGGTCACCGGGCCGGCGGCGTTCTGCCGCAGGACCGCGGTCGTCACCTGCAGCTCGGTCGAGACGTCGGTCGTCCACAGGCCGCCCGTGGAGATCCCGCCGTTGAGGTAGTAGGTCCGCACGCGCCCGCCACCCGGCGCGAAAGCGACCAGCTCGCAATGCCGGTTGAAGTCGGCCAGGTTCCCGAGGTTGATCAGGGTCGAGATCAATTGCTCCAGCGGCGGCGTGCCGGTCGGCGGCGTGCGGGAAGCTCAGCACGAAGACGGAGAGGTCGCGGACGTCCTGCGCCGTCAAGTTGAACACCTGCGCCGACAGGAACGTCCCCAGGTTCGGGATCGAACCGTCGTGCGTGAAGCCGAAGCCGGTCTTCGAATCGGGCGGCGTCGCGGTGCCCGGTGGTCCGAACGTCGGCCCGAACTTCTCGTACAGGTTGCGGGTGTGCGGGACCTTCAGATCGCTGTGCGGGCTGCCGTCGGCGTTGCCGTTGAACAGACCCGCCTTGGCGACGTCGGGATCGCCGGGGTTGATGCCCCCGAGCTTGCCGTTGGCCGCGCCGAACGGCAGCGCGTGGCAGGCCGAGCACGACTGACCGGCGTCGGTGCTCCCGGTCAGGAACAGGGCCTGGCCGGCCGTCGGGTTGCCGGTGAACGGATTACCGGGGATCGTCAATGGTCCGTTCGGGATGGTGTCGTCGACGTTGCGGTACGGGTTCGGCGGGAAGGTGATGCCGAGGGCGAACTGGCGGAACAGCTCCAGTTCAGCGTGGCGCGATCACCGCGCCAGTGCAGGGGCTCGAGCATGCCGCGCAGCGTCTGCGTGGTCATCGGTCCCTTCTGCGGGTCGAAGCCGGTATGGGCCGAGAATGGCGGTTGCGCCGGCACGGTGACCGGTTGGTTGCCCTGCGGCACGATGAAGCGGACGTTGTCACCCGTCGTCCCGTAGGCGACGAATTTCCCCTGCGGGTTCCCGAGATCCCAGGCCAGCTCGTCCATGTTTCCCGAGATGTGGCAGGAGGAGCAGGCGTTG
>QHXY01000337.1 GCA_003223145.1 Acidobacteriota bacterium | reverse complement strand
GGACCGGAACACCCTGACCTTGCGGACGCTGGGGGCGGCCGTCGTGCTCGCCGGAGCCGGCTGCCGCGACGCGTCCAGTCCCCCCATGACCCCCACCGCCCCCACCGCAGGCGCGAGCCGGGCGGGGACCGCACAGGGGGCGCAGGCGCCTGACCTCGCCACTCTGGCCCGCACCATCCCCGGCTTCGGCGGCTTCTACCTCGACGCCGGCGTCCCGACCGTGTATCTCCTGGACCCGGCCGCGCGCGGCGCGACCGAGCGCGCGCTCGGCGGGTACGCCGCCGCACGCGGCTTCACGCCGGCCCAGGTCCGCGTCCTCCAAGGTCGGTACGACTACCGGGACCTGGACCGCTGGTTCCAGCGCATCTCGTACGCAGCATTCTCGACGCCGGGCGTCGTCTACACCGATCTCGACGAGGCCGTGAACCGGGTGGCGGTCGGAGTCGAGCACGCCGCAGCGGCCGCGAGCGTGCGCGGCCTCGCCGCCCGCCTCGGCATCCCGGCGGAGGCCGTCGTCGTTCGTGAAGTGGAGCCCATCGGGTACGCCGCCACCCTGCAGGACCGCGTGCGGCCGGTGGTCGCCGGGCTCCAGATCCGCTTCAGCAACTTCCTGTGCACGCTCGGCTTCAACGCGGTGAGCGGCGGCCAGAATTCGTTCGTCACCGCCTCGCACTGTACCGATCGTCAGGGCGGCACCGAGGGCACGCTCTATTACCAGCCGCTCAACCAGGTCGCCAACGAGTTCATCGGGACCGAGGTGGACGATCCGACGTACTTCCGGAACGCGAACGGCTGCCCGAAGGGCCGGAAGTGCCGCTTCAGCGACGCGGCGCGTGCCGCGTACACCTCCGGCGTGACCTTCACGCTCGGCGGGATCGCCCAGACGAGTGGCCCGAACAACGGGTCCCTCACCATCACCGGCACGCTCAGTGTCACGGGCGAGGGCACCGCCGTCGTCGGTGATGTCGCCAACAAGATCGGCCGGACCACCGGCTGGACCCAGGGGACCGTCAGCGCCACCTGCGTGAACACCGGCGTGTCGGGCACGAACATCGTGCAGTTGTGCCAGACCTTCGTGGACGCGGGTGTGGGCGGGGGCGACAGCGGCTCCGATGTCTTCGCCACGGCGGGCGGGTTGAACGTGACGCTGCTGGGCATCCTGTGGGGCGGGAACTCGTCGGGCACGCTGTTCGTGTACAGCCCGATCACGAACGTCGAGCGGGAGCTAGGCCCCCTCACCACGTTCTGAGGCTCGGAGCCGATGCGAGTATCCCGTGGTGCGGCCCGGCGCCGGTGGCCGGGCCTCGCCGCGGCCCTCGGTTGCTGCCTCGGCGTCCTCGCACCGACCGTGTCGTCCGCTCCCCAGCGCCCGGGCTCGCTCCGCTTCGTCGTCGTCGCGCCCCGCGCGGTGCGTCTCGGCAAGCCGGTGCCCGTCACGCTGCGCCTCAGCAACGCCGGCACGCGGAAGGCGGACCTCTACCTCCTCGGACGAACCATCACGTTCGATATCATCGTCGCGGGCCCGGACGGGCGGGTCAGGTGGCGGCGGCTGGAGGGGGCGTCGGGTCAGCAGATCCTGCAGGTCAAGACCCTCGCACCGGGCGAGACCCTGGAGCTGAGGGACGTGTGGACTCAGCGGACGAACGCCGGAGCCGCCGTCTCACCGGGAGTCTACACCGTTCAGGGCGTGCTCCCGACTGACGCCGCGCCGCTTCAAACAACGCTGGTGCGCGTGCGGATCACGCCGGACTAGCGGGCAGCGACGGGGTGTGACCCGCATCACGCTCTTAACACCCCCCCGGTGGTAGGGTCTCATCTGCGAACCTCAACCGGGACCAAGTATGCGACGTCATCTCGCCATCCTCGCCGTGCTGGCGCTCAGCACACCTGTAGTGCTCTCGGCCCAGGACTCGGGCGCCGTAAAGCAGGACCGCAAGGAGGTCCGCCACGACCGCCGCGAGCTCCGCGGCGACCGCAAGGATATCCGCCACGACACCAGGGACATCCGGCAGGATCGCCGGGACGTGCGTCACGACCTGCAGAGCGGCGATACCACGGACGCGCACCGCGACGAGCGCGACCTGCGGCAGGATCGCCGCGATCGCCGGCATGACGTGCGCGACGCGCGCCGGGATCGCAGGGATTTGCGGCAGGATCGGAAGGACATCCACCAGGACCAGAAGAAAGACAGCACGCCGTAAACGAGGACAGACCCAACTAGACGCACAGACGCACAGGGGAGAACAGTGGGGAGTGAGCGGTTCTACCTGTTCACTCTCACTGTTCACCCCTGCGCGTCTGTGCGTCTGTGCGTCTAGTCTATTGCGTCTGTGCGTCTAGTCTATCGCGTCTATGCGTCTAGTTTATCGTGTCCAAATGCCGGTCCCTCCGCCGGGCGATCCAATAGAGTGGGATTCCCAGCAGTAGTGTCACGCCGCTCCACGCCCATGCCGTCCCGATCGAGCGCGTCCGGGCGACCCATCCCCAGGCCGTCTGCCCCAGCACCCCGCCGCTGCTCGCGAACATGGAATCGAGCGAGATGATGGTTGCCCGTTGGGCCGAGGGGATGTGGGCGTTCAGGTATGCCTGCTTGACGGGCATCGCAACCCCGATGGCCACGCCGTACACCAGGTACAGCGATACGACGGCGAAGAAGTTCGTGAGCAGGCCGCAAGCCACCGCCAGCACCGCTTGGGCCCCGGCTGAGACCATCAGCAGTCCAGTCCTCGTCCGCACCACACGGGAGAGCGGCGCGACGAGGGCGTTGC
>QHXY01000336.1 GCA_003223145.1 Acidobacteriota bacterium | reverse complement strand
CGCGACCGTTCCCCCGCCCGGGTCGCGCGCCGGCCGGGATGCCTCCGCAAGCCCCGGGAGCGGGATCGCCGAGGGGCGCCGCGCCGGGTCGGCCAGGAAGGCCTCGAGCAGGACCTCGAATTGGCGGGCCATGCGCTCGATCGAGCTGCGATCGAACAGGTCGGTGCTGTACTCCAGGACCGCCTCCATGGCGCCGTCCTGTTCCGAGACGATCAGCGTCAGGTCGAACGGCGTCGATCCGATCTCGAAATCCACCGATTCCGCCTGCAGACCCGGGAGTGCCGGCGCGTCCGGCGCGCCGTCCTGCAGGACGAACATCGCCTGGAACAGCGGGTGGACGGAGGGATCGCGCCCGGGTCGCAGCGCCTCGACGATCTTCTCGAACGGCAGATCCTGCCGGGCCAGAGACTCGAGGGCGGCTCTCCGCACCCGCCGCAGGTGCTCCGCGAATGTCGGGTCGCCCGACAGGTCGGCGCGCAGAACGAGGGTGTTGACGAAGACACCGATGAGCGGCTCGGTCTCCAGACGCGTGCGCCCGGCGACCGGCGTCCCGACGCACAGATCGTCCTGGCCCGTGAGGCGCCCCAGAAGCGCCTGGAAGGTCGCAAGCAGCACCATGAACGGGGTGGCGTTTTCGCCCCGCGCCAGCTCCTTCAGCCGCAGGGTGCGGTCGGCCGGAACGACGAACCCGACGCGCCCGCCGCCGTAGGTCGGGGCCGGCGGGCGCGGACGATCGAGCGGCAGGCCGAGAACGGGCGGGGCCCCCTGAAGCCGCGCCCGCCAGAACTCCAGAAGCCGCTGCGGCTCGTCGCCCTGCAGCCAGAGTCTCTGCCAGTGCGCGAAGTCCGCGTACTGGATGGCCGGTTCGGGAAGGGGCGACGGCCGGCCGCATGAGAACGCGCTGTACAGCACGGCCAGCTCACGATCGAACAGACCGATCGACCAGCCGTCGCCGACGATGTGGTGCATGGTCAGGACGAGAACCTGGTCGTCGTCCGCAAGACGCAGGACAACGACCCTCACCAGCGGGCCGCGCGCCAGGTCGAACGGACGGCGGGCTACTTCCGCAGCGCGGCGCCCGATCTCGGCCGCCTGGCGATCCGCCGGGAGCGCGCCGCACTCGACGACCGGCACGCTGATCGCCAGGGTCGGCGCGATGATCTGAACCGGTCTCACCGGCGTCTCGACGAACGTCGTCCTGAGGATCTCGTGGCGCCTGATGATCTCGTCCAGGGCGCGCCCGAGCGCCTGCCGGTCGAGACGGCCGCGCAGTCTGACGGCGCGCGCCATGTTGTAGGTCGGGGCACCGGGGGCGAGGCGATCGAGGAACCACAGGCGATGCTGCGCGAAGGACAGCGGCGGCGGGTCCCCTGCCGGTCTCCTGGGAATCGAGCCGGCTTCCTCGCTCCGCGCGGTTCGATCGCGCAGCATCCGCATCAGGATCGCGCGCCGCTCCGGGGACAGGTCGCCGACGCGATCCGGCGGATCAGGGTTCTTCGACATGCGCCTGGTCCTTCCCCTCCATGAGACCCAGCATGGCTTCGAGCTCGCTCGGGGCCGCGGCGCGCAGATAGGCCGTTTCCACCACCCCCGCGAGGCCGCGGATCGTCGGCCGGTCGAGAAAATCCTTCAGGGAGACCTCCACGCCGAGATGCGCCCGCACGCGGGAGATCAGGAGCGTGGCCAGCAGCGACTGACCGCCCGCCTCGAAGAAGTTGTCCTCGACACCCGGGGCGTCCGCGCCGAGCAGACCGCCCCACAGCCGCGCCAGCTCCTGCTCAATCGGCGTGGCCGGCGGGACGGCTGCCGCGCCCGCCCCGGCGAGCGCCGTCTCGGGAGCCGGCAGGGCCCGGCGATCCACCTTGCCGTTCGCCGTCGTCGGCAGCGTCTCGAGCCCCACGAAGGCCGACGGCACCATGTAATCCGGCAGCGAGCGCTTCAGAAAGGCGCGCAGGTCGGCGGGCGCCGCCGCCCGGCCGGCCCGGGGCACGATGTAGGCCACCAGCCGCCCGTCTCCACCTCCGTCCTGCCGGGCCAGGACGACCGCCTCGCGCACCGCCGTATGACGCAGGAGCGCCGCCTCGATCTCCCCGGGCTCGATGCGGAAGCCGCGGACCTTCACCTGGTCGTCGATGCGGCCCAGGTACTCCAGGTCGCCGTCCTCATCGAAGCGCGCCAGGTCGCCCGATCGATACAGACGCGCCCCCGGCGGGCCCGCGAACGGGTCAGGCACGAAGCGCTCGGCGGTCAGATCGGGCCGGCCGAGATAACCGCGCGCCAGGCCCGCCCCGCCCACGTAGATCTCACCCGGGACGCCGATCGGAACGGGCCGCAGCGAGGCATCGAGCAGGTGCACGCGCCATCCGGGGATCGGCCGGCCGATCACACTCTTCGACCCGTCCCGGAAATCCCCCGATTGGAGCGCATGCCAGGTGACGATCACGCTCGTTTCGGTGATGCCGTACAGGTTGACCAGAAGCGGCCGGTCCGGGTGACGCGCCACCCACGGCCTGAGATCGTCCAGGTTCAGCGCCTCCCCGCCGACATGGACCAGGCGCACGGCCAGCGCGTCTTGCGCGTGCCGCTCGTCCTCCTGGATCAGTTGCCGGAGCTCCGACGGTGTCAGGTTCAGGACCGTCACCCGCTCGCGGCGGAGGAGTTCGTAGAACGCTTCCGGCGACCGGCCGACCAGAGGCGGAACCAGGATGAGGCGCCCGCCGTGCAGCAGGGCGCCCCACATCTCCCAGACCGAGTAGTCGAACGCGTACGAGTGCAGCTGGGTCCACACGTCGCGCGCCTCGAACGCGAGCCGCGGGCGCGTCGACTCGAAGAGCGCGGCGGCGCTCCGGTGCGTCACCGCCACGCCCTTCGGACGCCCCGTCGAGCCGCTGGTATAGATGACGTAGGCCGGGTTGTCGGAGAGCGCGGCCGGCGTCAGGTTTGCGTCCTCGCCTGCAGCGGCGGTCGAGCGGGCCGGGCCCTCCTCGTCGAGGAGGATGATGGCGGCCGCGGACCCCGGTAGCCTGTCGATCGTCCCCGCGGCGGTGACCAGCACCGTCGCCGCCGCATCCTCGAGCATGAACGCCAGCCGCTCGGCCGGGTAGGCGGCGTCGAGCGGCACGTAGGCGCCGCCCGCCTTGAGGACCGCGAGAATTGCCGTGATCATCTCGATCGAACGCGGCAGGCAGATGGCCACGCGCGCCTCGGGCCCGACGCCTCCGTCGCGCAGGCGCCGCGCCAGACGGTTCGCCCGCCGGTTCAGCTCCTCGTAAGTCACCCGCTCCCCTTCGCAGACGACGGCGATCGCGCCGGGCGCGCGCTCCACCTGGGTCTCGAAGAGCTCGTGCAGACAGCCCTCCGTCGCGGCAGCGCCCGGCGGATTGCGCTCCTCGAGCCAGACCCGCTCGGCCCTCGTGATCATCGGCAGGTCGCCCAGCCGCCGCTCGGGGCCGGCCGCCATCCCCTCGAGCAGCGTCTGCAGGTGCCCGAGCATGCGCCGGATGGCGGGGGCGTCGAAGCGCCTCGCGTCGTAGCTGATCTGGATCGACAGCCCGGGCCCGGGTGGCACCACCACGTTGAGCGGGTAGTGGGTCCACTCGACGGCGCGCAGGTCGCGGATCTCCAGATCTCCCGCGCGCTCCAGGAGCCCCTGATCGAGGGGGTAGTTCTCGAACACGAAGATCGACTCGAACAGGGGCGTGCCGCGCGGCGTCTCGCTCCACTCCTGGACCTGGACCAGTGGAGCGTACTCGTACTGGCGCATCTCGACCTGCCCCTCCTGGAGCCGTGTCAGCCAGGCGGCCAGAGTCTCGCCCTCCGGCAGACGCACCCTGACGGGCAGCGTGTTCAGGAACAGGCCGACCATCGTCTCGGATCCGTCCAGGTCGGCCGGGCGTCCCGAGACCACGCCGCCGAAGACCACGTCCTCCTCGCCGCTGTACCGACCGAGGAGAAGCGCCCACGCCCCCTGCAGGACCGTGTTCAGCGTGAGCTGGTGGCGGCGCGCCAGAGCGCGGAGCCCGGCGGCGACCGTCCGGGACAGGCGGATCCGTTCCAGGCGGTAGTCCTCCGGCCGGGCCGATCGGGACGCCGGTCGATCGACCACCAGCGGCGTCGGGGAGCCGAACCCGGCGAGCGCTTTGCGCCAGTAGGCCTCGGCGGCCGCCAGATCCTGCCGCTGCAGCCAGGCGACATGGTCGCGAAACGGCCGCGTCTCTTGGAGACGCGGCTCCTCCTCTCTGTGGCAGGCCTGGTACAGCGTCATGACCTCCTTGAGCAGCACCGGCAGCGACCAGCCGTCCAGGAGGATGTGGTGATGGCTCCAGACGAACTGGTGCACCTCGTCCGCAAGCCGCATGACCGCGAGACGCTGCAGCGGCGGCCGGGACAGGTCGTAGCCCCGCCGCATGTCCGACGCCAGGAAGCGCTCGAGCTCACGCTCCTGTTCGGCGCCCGGCAGCCCCCGCCAGTCGAGCCGGTCCCAGGACGGCTCGACCCGCCGGCTCACCACCTGCAGCGGCCTGTCGACCCCGTCCCACAGGAACGAGGTGCGCAGGATCGGGTGGCGCCCGGAGGCGCGCCGCCAGGCGCGCACGAACGCCGGCTCGTCGAACGGACCGTGGAACTTCCAGGTGAGGTGCTCCACGTAGACGCCCGACTCCGGCGCGGACAGCGTGTGGTACAGCATCCCCTCCTGCATCGGTGTGAGGGGATACATGTCCTCCAGGTCCGGATGCTCCCTCGCCAGGGCGTCGAGCGCCGGCTGGTCGAGACGCGCCAGCGGGAAGTCCGACGGCGTGTAGACGGCTGCCCCGGGCCGGCCGCCGAGCGCGACGAGCGAGCGCAGCGCCGTCTCGAAGCGGCGCGCCAGCCCCCGGATGGTGGCGCGCGTGTGCACTTTCCCGCCGTACTTCCAGCTGACCCGCAGCCTCCCCGAGGCGACGTAGCCGCCGACCTCCAGGAGGTGGGTGCGACGGCCGCGTGGGCTGACCACCGGGCCGGTCGATTCCGGCGCGAACCGGAACGGCGACGACTCCGGCACCGAGGCGTCGAACTGGCCGAGGTAGTTGAAGCTGATCTCCGCCCGCGGCAGAGCCCGGAGGCGGGCGCCGGCCTCGTCGTCCCGCAGGTAGCGCAGCAGGCCGTAGCCGATGCCGCGCGCCGGCAGGGCGCGGAGCTGCTCCTTGATCGATTTGAGAGCGCCCTCCGTCCCGCGCTCGTCCTCGACGACCAGAAGCACCGGCTTGATCGTGGTGAACCAGCCGACCGTGCGCGACAGATCGACGTCGTCGAGAATTTCCTCCCGGCCGTGACCCTCGAGGTCGAGGAGCACGGTTCGTCGCCCTGTCCATTGGCTCACGCTCCGGGCCAGCGCGGTCAACAGGACATCGTTGACCTCGGTGCGCCAGGCGGCGGGCAGCTCCTGCAGCAGGGCACGCGTCTCGTCCTCCGTGAAGACGCTCGTCACCACGCGCGCCAGGCCCTCGCTGTCTTCAGCGCCCGGGTGATCGACCGGGAGCCGGCCGATCTCCCGCCGTCCCGCCGTGATCCAGTAGTCCATCTCTCGATCGATCGGCGCCTTCCTCGCGTACTCCGCGATGCCCTCCGCCCAGCGCCTGTACGACGTCGTCTTGGCCGGCAGGGCGATCGAATCGCCCCGCTCCAATTGGCGATAGACCGTGTTCAGGTCCTCCAGGAGGATGCGCCAGGACACGCCATCCACCACGAGGTGATGGATCACGATCAGCAGGCGCGCCCCGAGGTCGGGGCCGAGCGTGAACAGCAGATCGAGACGGCGCTGCAGACCGGCCGCCGCCTGCTCCATCGCCGCGGTGCGGGTTTCCGGCGGGAGGGCCGTCAGATCGACGGCCTCGAACGGGACCGCTGCGCCAGGGGGGGCGTTCCACTGTCGCCACGCCCCGTCGATCCGCCGATAGCGCATGCGCAGCGCGTCGTGGTGTTCGAGAAGTCGTCCGATCGCCTCCTCCAGCCTGGCGGGATCGAGCCTCTCCCTGGTCTCGAGGAGGATGGCCTGGTTGAAGTGGTGCGGCTCCACGAAATCGTGCTCGAAGAACCAGCGCTGGATCGGCGTCAGCGGCGCCTCGCCCGTCACCGGACCCTGCTCCGCCACGGTGAGGACGCGTGTGCCTGCCACGGTCGCCAGGCCGGAGACCGTCTGGTGCTCGAAGATCTGCCGGCTGGTGAGCCGCAGGCCGGCCTGGTTCGCGCGCGCCACGATCTGGATGGCGAGAATCGAGTCGCCGCCCAGCTCGAAGAAGTTGTCGTGAACACCGACGCGCTCCCGCCCGAACATCTGTCCCCAGATGCGCGCCAGTGTCTCCTCGGCCGGCGTGCGCGGGGCGATGCGCTCGCCCGCGAGATCGTCCCTCGCCGCATCGGGGGCCGGGAGGGCCTTCCGGTCGATCTTGCCGGCGGGAGTGCGCGGCAGCCGTTCCAGGGAGACGAACGCGGACGGAAGCATGTGCTCCGGCAGGATTCCCCTGAGATGCGCGCGCAGCTCGGTGGCGGACGGAGCCGGCTCCGGTCCGGGGCCGCAGGCGACGTACGCCACGAGGCGGGTGTCCCCCGGAGCGTCCTCGCGCGCCAGGACGGCCGACTCCTCGACCCGCGCGTGTCTCTGGAGCGCCCGCTCGATCTCTCCCGGCTCGATCCGGTAGCCGCGCACCTTCAGCTGGTCGTCGAGCCGGCCGAGGAACTCGAGGTGACCGTCGCCGAGCCGGCGCACGCGATCTCCCGTCCGGTAGAGTCGTGCTGCGGGGGCGTCCGCGAACGGATCGGGGAGGAAGCGCTCGGCGGTCAGATCGGGGCGGCCCAGATAGCCCCGCGCGAGCCCCTCCCCGCCGATGTACAGCTCGCCGGGGACGCCGACCGGCGCCAGGTTCAGGTGAGGATCGAGTACGTAGGCCCTGGTGTTGGCGATCGGCCGGCCGATCGGCACCAGGCCGTCCGTCCCGGCGGCCCGGCGACCCGCATGCGAGTACACGGTGGTCGTGATCGTCGCTTCCGTGGGCCCGTAGGCATTGAACAGGGCGACGCGACCGCCCGTGAGCTCGTCCCAGACCGCCAGACGGGATGCCAGGGCCTTCTCGCTGCCGATGACGACGCACCGGAGGAACGCGGGAAGGACCTGCTCCTCCCGTTCGAGCTCGGCGACCCAGGCGTGCCAGTACGAGGTCGGCAGGTTGATGAATGTGACTTTCTCCCTCTCCAGGAAGCGGTGAAAGTCGGGGACCGAGACGAAGACCGGGTCCGGTCTGAGGACGAGCGTGGCGCCCGACAGGAGCGCCGGAAAGATCTCCTCCGCGGCAACGTCGAAGCTCAGCGAGGCGAACTGCAGGACGCGGTCGGAGGGCGAAAGACCGTAGAGGCGCGCCATCTCGACGGCATGGTTGAGCAGGGCGCCGTGCGGCACCTCCACCCCCTTGGGGATGCCGGTCGAGCCGGAGGTGTGGATGATGTACGCCAGGTTGTCGGACGCGGGGGCCGGGATAGACTCGGCTCCCGCTTCGGGACCTTCCGCCCCGGTGTCGTCGAGCAGGACGACCCGCGCGTCGCCCGCCGGCAGGCCGGCGGCGAGCCGTCGCTGCGTCAGGACGACCGGGATCCCCGTCTCGCGCAGGATGCCGGCGAGGCGCTCCCGCGGATAGGCGGGGTCGAGAGGCACGTACGCCCCCCCCGCCTTCAGGATCCCGAGGAGGCCCGTCACCATCTCGATCGAGCGTTCGACGCAGAGCCCGACCGGCACGTCGGGCCCCACGCCCAGCCGGACCAGGCGCCCGGCCAGCGCCGAGGCGCGGCCGTCGAGATCCGCACAGGTGATTCGTCGGTCGCCGAAGCAGACCGCGTTCGCGTCCGGCGTCTTCGCGGCCCGCTCCTCGATCGGTTCGTGCACGGAGCGCGCTCCCAGGGGCTCGGTCCGGCGCCCAGTGGACTCGAGCAGAACGTGCCGGCGCTCGTCCTCCCGGAGAAGCGGCAGCCGGGACAGCCTCTCGCCGGGATCGGCCGCGATCCGCTCCAGGAGCGTTTCCAGGCCCTGCAGCATCCGGCGCGCGGTCGCCGCCTCGAACAGGTCCGTGCTGTATTCCAGGGCGCAGGCGAGCCGCCGGCCGCCGTCGTCCACGTCGAGCGTCAGGTCGAACTTGGAGATGCCGTCGTCGATGTCCACGAACTCGGTCTCCAGTCCCTCGAGATCGACGCGCGGCGTGGCGGCGTGCGCCACCATGACCTGAAAGAGGGCGGTGCGCCCGAGGTCGCGCGGCGGGCGCAGCTCCTCGACCAGCCTCTCGAAGGGCAGATCCTGGTGCGCGTAGGCGTCCAGAGCCACCCGGCGCACCCGGCGCAGGAGCTCGCGGAACGCCGGATCGCCCGACAGATCGGTTCGCAGAACGAGGGTGTTGACGAAGAAACCGATCAGGCCCTCGATCTCCAGACGGTGGCGGTTCGCTATCGGGGTGCCGATCAAAATGTCGCTCTCGCCGGTGTAACGCATCAGGAGCACGTTGAACGCCGCCAGGATCGTCATGAACGGCGTCGCCCCTTCCTCGCGGCCGAGCGCGCGCAGCGCCTCCGACAGCCCTTCATCGAGCAGCAGGCTTTGCTTCGCGCCCCGGTGCGTGCGGACGGCCGGCCGGGGGCGGTCGGTGGGCAGATCGAGCGCCAGCGGGGCGCCGGCGAGCGCCCGCCTCCAGTACGCTCTCTGGGTCTCGAGCGTCTCGCCCTGCAGGAAATCGCGCTGCCACGCCGCGTAGTCGGCGTACTGGATCGGCAGGGGGGGCAGTGGCGACGGCCGCCCACTCGAGAGAGCGGCGTACAGCGCCGTCAGCTCGCGGTAGAACACACCCTCCGACCAGCCGTCCGTGACGACGTGATGGAAGGTCAGGAGAAGAACGTGCTCCCGCGCCTCGAGCCGGAGCAGGTGCGCCCTGAGCAGCGGTCCCCTCGCCAGGTCGAACCGCTGCTGCGCTTCTCGCCGCGCCCTTCCGAGCGCCGCGGGCCAGCGCTCCGCCGCGGGCAGATCCGACAGGTCTTCGATCGAGAGCCCGGTCTGCCAACGGGGGGCGACCAGCGCGACCGGCTTGCCATCGATGCCCGGAAACGCCGTCCTCAGGACTTCATGGCGCTGGACGATCTCGTCGAGTCCCTGCCGGAGCGCCGGGACGTCGAGGGGACCGTGCAGGCGCAGCGTGCTCGGCATGTTGTAGAAAGGCCGGCCGGGATCCAGCTGATCGAGAAACCACAGCCGCTGCTGCGCGAAGGAGATCGGCCGCTGGCCCTCCGCGCGCACAGGTCCAGGCGCGGCCGCGACCAGGGTGCGTTCGCGGCGGGCCGCGTCGAGGCGCGCCGCCAAGCCTGCCACGGTGGGCGCCTCGAACAACGCCCGCAGCGGCACCTCCACGCCGAAGAGATCCCGCACGCGCGAGATCACCTGGGTGGCGACGAGAGAGTGCCCGCCCAGATCGAAGAAGCCGTCCAGGACGCCGACGCGGTCGAGACCGAGCAGCCCGGCCCACAGCGAGGCGACGCGACCTTCGTCCTCCGTGCGCGGGGCGACGAAGGGCACGCTCAGGTCGGGGCGCGCGGGAACGGGGTCGGGCAGCCGCCGCCGATCGATCTTGCCGCTCGCCGTTCTCGGAAGATCGTCGAGGACGACGAACGCCGACGGGACCATGTAGTCGGGAAGCGCCGCCTTGAGTTGGGCGCGCAGGTCGACGGAAGTGGCGGCAGGGAACGCGGGTCCTGCAGGCTTCCGAAGTGTGGCGTAGGCCGCCAGGGTGGCACCGCCCCGGGCATCGGGACGGGCGACGACGATGCTCTCGGCGATTGACGGAATGCGGTTGAGAATCGCCTCGATCTCCCCCGGCTCGACTCGGTAGCCGCGTACCTTCACCTGGTCGTCGACGCGACCCAGGAACTCGAGCGCCCCATCGAGCCGCGACCTGGCGCGGTCCCCGGTGGCATACAGGCGCGCGCCGAGCGTGCCGGAGAACGGATCCGGGAGGAAGCGCTCGGCCGTCAGGTCAGGGGCTCCGAGGTAGCCGCGTGCCAGTCCCGCGCCGGCGATGTACAGCTCGCCTTCGGCCCCGGCCGGCTGCGGCCGCAGGCGCCGGTCCAGGACATAGGCGAACGAACCCTCGATGGGCCGGCCGATCGGAACGGTCCTCTCCCCGCGCCCGCACACCCAGAAAGCGCTGTCGATGCACGCTTCGGTCGGCCCGTACAGGTTGACCAGCTCGGCGTGGAGACGCTCGAGGCAGCGCTCGGCCAGGTCGGGTGACAGCGCCTCGCCGCCGCAGAAGACACGCCGCAGGGATCGGCAGCGCTCGAGCCCCGGTTCGTCGAGCAGCGCCCTCAGCCCCGTGGGAACCATCTGCAGGATGGTGACCTCTTCGTCCTCGATCAGGCGGGCCAGGGAGGCGGGATCCTGATGGGCCCCGGGGGGAGCCAGGACCAGGCGCGCGCCCGCGACGAGCGGTGCCAGGAACTCCCAGACCGACGCGTCGAAGGTGACCGGCGTCTTCTGCACGACGCCGTCGGCCGGACTCAGAGGGAAAACCGCCTGCATCCAGCGCACGTGGTTCACCAGGGCCGCGTGCGGCACCAGGACGCCCTTGGGCGTCCCCGTCGATCCGGAGGTGTAGATGGCGTAGGCGATCGCCGAGGGGTCCGCCGCGACGCCCAGATTCGCATCGTCCTCCCTCTCCGTCCCGCCGTCGCGGCGGTCGAGCGCGAGAATATGCCCGCGAACGGCCGGCAGCCTGTCAAGGAGTCGCTCCTCCGTCAGGATGACCGGGGCGCGTGCCTGCCCGAGCATGAAGGCGAGCCGGTCCTTCGGCCCGGCAGGATCGAGGGGAAGCCAGGCGGCCCCGGCCTTGAGTGAACCCAGGATCGCGACCACCATGGAGATGGAACGATCCATGACAACCGGCACGAGCGCGTCGGTCGTGGCGCCGAAGTGCCTGAGGCGCCGCGCCAGCCGGTTCGAACGGGAGTTCAGCGCGCCATAGCTGAGGCGCTCGCCCGCGCAGACCACCGCGACCGCATCGCCCGCGCGCGCGACCTGCGTCTCGAACATCTCATGGACGCTCCGACCCTCCGGGACGGGCCAGGAGTCGGGAGGCGGAGTCGGTTCCGGGGCGGGGAACGATGATTTCATCCCGGACGGCCCTCCCACGAAGAGCGGCGATCGTGCCGAAACGTCTGTTGTTCGTTGGTTGCGTGAAGATATCCGACGGCCGCGCGGGTGTCAACGGACGCCGGCCGCGGTCTCCAGGAACGACTCGATGTCCGCGCGGGTGTTGTAGATGTGCGGCGAGACGCGGATGAGATTATCGCGCAGGCTGACCACGACGCCGTGCTCGCGCAGGCCACGGAAGACGGCGCGGGTGTGTTCGTGCGAGGACCCCTCCAGCGCCAGGATGCCGGACCGGCGACCGGGCGAGAGGTCGGAGGCGACACGCAGACGGGCGGAGTCGAGGCCGCGGATCAGGTGATCGTGCAGGCGCCGTGTGTGGTTCTCCACGCTGTCGATGCCGACCCGGGCGAGGAAGGAGAGCGAGGCGATCAAACCATGGAGGTTCAGGAAGGACGCCGCCTCGGGGATGTCGAACCGGCGCGCTCCCTCGCGGAAGCGCAGCGGGCCGCCGCCCGGCTCGCCGAGATTGCTCGATCCCTCTACGCTCATCCAGTTCACGTCCCTGACGCGCAGCCGCTCCAGGATGTCGGGGTGGATGTAGGTGAAACCGGTCCCGAATGGGCCGAGCAGCCATTTGTCGCCGCTCGTGGCCAGGAGGTCGATCGGCAGCTCCGACACCTTGAAATCCACCGCGCCAACGGATTGGGCGCCGTCGACCACGAGGAAGATCCCGCGCTCCCGGCAGGTTTCCCCCAGGGTCTTCACATCCGTGCGGTATCCGGTCGCGAAGGCGACGTGGCTGACGGCGATGAGCCTGGTCCTGGGCCCGATCGCCCCGATCAGGTCCTTCTCTCCCACGAAACGACCCGCCGCCGGGCTCACCCGGCGGATGCTGATGCCGTCGCTCGCCCGGTTGAGCCAGGGGTAGACGTTGGCCGGGAACTCCCCTTCCGCCAGCAGGATCTCGTCTCCTCGCTCCAGGGGGAGAGAGCGCGCCGCCAGATTCAGGCCGTGCGAGGCGCCCGAGGCCAGCGCGACGCTGTCCGGGTCGCAGTCGAGGAGGCGCGCCACCGCCTCGCGCGCCTGTCCCGGCAGGGATTCATAGAGGGATCCGGGGATTTCCTCGGGGTGTTCCTTCAGGCGCAGGGCCCGGCGCACCGCCTCGATGGTCTCGGACGGGAAGGGCCCCTGGGCGGCGCAGTCCAGATAGATCTTGCCGCCGAAGTCCGAGAAATGACGTTTCCAGGGCGTCGCCTCGTCCGGCACCTTTAATCGTTCCCGCGTCGGGTGTTTCGGGGGAGCCTGCATCATACACCGCCCGGCCCGAGGTTCGAGGCGGCCTCACCGTCCGGATGACCTTCGGTGGCGTCGTGTTGTGAACCGGCGGATCCTCTCCTGCCATTCGTAGAGAAGGTGCCGGGCCGGGCCCAGGAGCGTGGCCGGGGTGTTCCACCAGAAGTTGAGGGAGATCGACGGCTCGAGAGCGCGCAGGTAGTGCCACCAGGTCGCGGGGATGAACAGCATCTCCCCCGGACGCACGATGATCTCCCGGGGCGTCGCGCGCGCGAACCTCGGATGCCTCTCCGGGTCGGGGCGCTCGGCGTCGACCGGGCTGAAGTGCAGGTTCAGACCGAAATCGCGGCAGGGATAGTACAGGAAGCCTGATTGCCCGGGGGGGATCAGGATGACTTTCTTCGCCCCGGAAATCTGCACGAACAGGTTGTGCGTCGAATCGAAATGAAGGGTCGTGACCGATCCCGCAGGGCCGATCCAGAGCGCCGGGTCGAGCCTCAGCCGCGCGGCCAGGCTCTTCGGGAGAACGGCCGGGGTCTTCATGTACTTCTCGGGCGGCTCGATGTCCTCTAGAAGGCGTGGGGCCGCCCTCGCGATTGGGTACTGGGCCAGGTAATGGCTGCACGATCCTTTGCCTGACTCCGCGACCAGGTCGAGGAATTGGCCGAGCGGCATCGTTTCCCGGCGGACATTGCGAAGATAGTCGGCCGGGTCGTTGCCCGGCGCGCCGCGCCTCCAGATTTCGACCGGGACCTCCGCCCCCGGCAGCGTTCGCTTGATGTACGCCGCATCCCACAGCGTGATGGCGGGCCACCGGTCGGCGATGCCGGTCAGTACGACCGGCCGGCGGCGTGAAACGAACTCCCTGTTAAAGAGGCGGGGGGACGGGCGATCGATGCGCGGAACAGTGTTCGGCCCGGACATGTCGGCGCGCCGGATTATAGACCTGTCGGCCCGAACGCTTGACCGGGCGCCGTGCCTGCTCGATAATCCGCGGTCGTCGTCTCGCCGGTTCGAACTCTCAGTCCCGCAGGCTTCCCGGCCATGTCGGCTCGAGTCCGGCTTCCGGCTGACCCTGGCAGAGGGAGTCGAAGAGATGTGGCCGGATGTACGGTGCCCCGAGGACGGGTTGCCGCTGGCTCGAGCACAGGACGGAACGACCTGCGAACGCGGCCATCACTGGAGCGCCCAGCACGGCATCCCCAGGATGATCTCCCGGGACGTTCATTACGCCGACGCGTTCGGTCTTCAGTGGAGGGTCTACCGCAGGACCCAGCTCGATTCGCATACGGGGACGACCATCTCGCTCGATCGGGCCCGTCGCTGCCTGGGGGACGCATGCTGGACCATGCTCCACAGCGCGCGCAGGACGGACGTCCTCGAGGTCGGCTGCGGCGCGGGGCGATTCACTGAGGTGCTCCTCGCGACGGGCGCCTTCGTCACGTCGGTCGATCTGAGCTCCGCCGTCGAAGCGAACCAGGATAATTTTCCCCAGGACGGTCATCACCGCGTTCTGCAAGCCGATGTTCTGCGGCTGCCCTTCGGGCCGGCTCAATACGACGTGGTGTTCTGCCTCGGCGTGATCCAGCACACGCCCAGGCCGGAAGCGACGATTGAGAAGCTCTACGCCCAGGTGAAGCCGGGTGGCTGGCTCGTGATCGACCACTACACCTACAATCTGTCGCACTTCACGAAGACCGCGCCGTTGTTCCGGATGATCCTGCGCCGTCTGCCGGCCGCGGACGGCCTGAGGTGGACGGAACGACTTGTCACGATCTTCTTCCCGCTGCATCGAGCGGTCAGGAGACACCGGTTCGCGCAGGCGCTTCTGAGCCGCGTCTCCCCCCTGTCGACCTTCTACCATGTCTTCAGGCTCGACGACGATCTGCAGCGCCAGTGGTCGCTCCTCGATACGCACGACGCGCTGACCGACTGGTACAAGCATTTCCGCACGCAGGCGCAGATCCGCCGGGCTCTCGAGGGCCTGGGGGCCGCGGAGATCTGGTGCGCGTACGGCGGCAACGGAGTGGAGGCCCGCTGTCGCCGGCCTCCGACTTAACGGCCCGACCGCTCCGCGGCGCAGGCCGTCTCGAAGACGTCGCACCACCGCGGCGCGAGATCGGCGGCCGGCGCGCCGCCTGTTCCGTTCATGACACCGGCCTCGAACGCGTCTCACCGAGCAGCGCGGGCAGATCGTAACCGGCGAGGTCGCCGATGCGCTCGATGGTGATGTCGGGGGACGGGTACGCGGCCACGTCCGCGGCGCTCGCGTAGTGGCCCTGACGCGGGAAGACGGTCGTCAGACGCCCGCCCCAGACCTTTTTGAAGGCAGTGAGGATGCGCACCTTGTCGTCGACGAGAACGTAGCGCGCGGCCGGATACCGCCGCTCGATGTCGTCGAGCTCGCGTTCCTTGTGGATGTAGATCAGCACCCGTCCCTCGACCGCCTCAGACAGACCGGCGCGCTCGATCTTGCGCGGCTGGAACACCACGTCCCCGTCGCTCAGGATCACTGTCGATCCCCAGGCGGCAAGCCGCTCGATCACGTCGAGCGAGCCGGGGTAGAGCCGGTTGGCGAACGGGTAGTCCACCAGGAACGACGACACCGCGATCAGGTGGGGATCGTGCGGATGCTCGATCCGGTAGCGCTGCAGGGCTCCCAGATAGTCGGCGTATCCGAGCTCGGCACGCAGCGCCTCGTAGATCGCCCAGTAGCGTTCCTGCGCCTCCGCCCCGACGACGCGCGTCAGGTAGCGTTTCAGATCGGCGGCGATCCGGTCGTTATCGACCAGAGTGTTGTCGACGTCGAGCAGGAACACGACGCGATTGCGGTCGGTCATCCGATCTCACCTCAGGGGGCGTGGAGTAACCTACCGCGGGACAGTTCCCCTGTAAAGACGCTTCCGATGCAGTGCCTGGAGGTCGCTTGACGGGGCCCTCCGGGAACGATAATCTCAGGGCATTGCACAGGAGGCCAACCGATGCGCCGACCATCCGGATTGATGACGCGTTGTCTCATGATCGTGGCTCTAATCGGGATCCTGCAATTGGCCCTGGGGCCCGCCGCGCCGCAGAGGACCCCGTACCTGTCCGCCCTGTCGGCCGCGTTCGCCACCCAGGCGCATGCGGCCACCACCTGCGAGTACAAGGACTGCGCCGGCGGCTCGCGGCACAACATCGTCTGCGCCAAGGTCGCGTTTCCGGCGGTCAAGTGTTTCGTCTATCACGGGACCTGTCTGTCGCAGTCCTGCTGAACGCGGGACGAGGTGGCGGTGCGCGCTCAGTTACGGCGGGAGACGTTCAGGAGGGCGCGGATCTTGTCGTTCAGGGCCGCGGGAGTAAACGGCTTCTGCAGGAAGACGGAGCCCGAGTCGAGGATCTCGCGCAGCACGCCGGCCTCCTCGGTGTAGCCGGACATATAGAGGACTTTCATGCCGGGGCGCAGCGGCGCCAGGGTCTCCGCCAGCTCGTGGCCGCTCATGCTCGGCATGACGACGTCGGTCAGCATGAGGTGGATGGGCCCGTCGTAGGTCCGGCAGATCTGCAGTGCCTCATGTCCGTGCTTCGCCTCGAGGACCGTGTAGCCGCTCATCTGCAGGAGCTCGCGCGCCAGCTCGCGCACCGTGATCTCGTCCTCGACCACGAGAATCGTCTCGGTGCCGCGTGACGGGGCCGCCCCACGCGCCTCGCGCGGCGCTTCCTCCACCGCCTCCTCCACGCGCGGCAGATAGAGGGTGAACCGGCTGCCCCGGGCCGGTGCGCTGTCCACCGCGATCTGACCGCCGCAGTGCTTGATGATCGCGGCCACGGTCGGCAGCCCCAGCCCGGTTCCTTTCCCCTTCTCTTTGGTGGTGAAGTACGGCTCGAACAGGTGCGACAGAACCGCCGCGTCCATGCCGCTGCCGGTGTCCTGGATCGACAGCGCCACGTAACGCCCCGGCTCCAGTCGCCCGGGGGGCGTGGCGGCCGGAACGTCCAGATCGGCGTTGGCGGTCTCGATCGTCAGTCGTCCCCCCTGGGGCATGGCGTCGCGCGCGTTGACCACCAGGTTCATGATCACCTGCTCGATCTGGCCCGGGTCGGCCCGGACGTTCCCGAAGTCCGGCTTCAGGTTGATTTCGAGATGGACGTCCTCGCCGATGACCCGGCGCAGCATGGTCTCGGTCTCCGCCACCACCGTGTTCAGGTCGATGACCCGCGGCTCGACGATCTGCCTCCGGCTGAAGGCGAGGAGCTGGCGGGTGAGCGACGCGGCGCGATCGCCGGCCGCCGCGATCACCTCGATCTCCTTGCGGAGCGGATGCCCGGCCAGGGCGTCGACCAGCAGGCGGCTGCGCCCGTTGATCACCGTGAGCAGGTTGTTGAAGTCGTGCGCCACGCCGCCCGCCAGCCGGCCGACGGCCTCCATCTTCTGTGCCTGACGCAGCTGCCCCTCGCTCAACCGCAGCGATTCCTCCACCCTCTTCCGCTCCGTCAGATCGCGGATATACCCGGTGAACATCGGCGCGCCGGGAAGCGGCACCCGGGCGATGGCGATCTCGACCGGGAACTCGCTCCCGTCGGCGCGCATCGCCGTGATCTCGATGCGACGGCCCAGGATCTTCGACTCGCCGCCGGCGAGATAACGGGCCATGCCGTCGCGATGCCGCTGGCGCAGGGAGGGGGGCACGAGGAGATCGGCCATGCTTTTCCCGATCGCTTCCGCGCGCCGGTACCCGAACATCCTCTCGGCGGCGGGGCTGAACTCGGCGATCGCCCCCTCGTGGTCGATGCTGACGATGGCGTCGAGGGCCGCCTCGAGGATGGCGCTCTTGCGCACCTCGCTGCGGCGCAGCGACTCCTCGGCCTGCTTGCGCTCGTCGATGTCCTGCACCAGCTCCACGCCCAGCCGCGGGCGCCCCGCGGCGTCGAACAGCCAGGTGGCCGTGGTGTATCCCCACACGACCGTCCCGTCCTTGCGCACGTAGCGCCGCTCCATCTCGAAGGGCGGCCGGCCGGCCTCCAGACTCTGCGTCATCCTGCGACGCGTCTCCTCGACGTCCTCGGGATGGGTGACGTCCAGAAAGGTCTTGTGCTGCAGCTCGTCCCGCTCGTACCCGAGGAAGCGGCAGAACGCGGGATTCACGTCGATGTAGCGACCCTCGGGCGAGGCGGTCGCCATGCCCAGCCCCCCTTGCTCGAAGATCGAGCGGAAGCGGGCCTCGCTCGCCTCCAGGGCCTCGTTCGACCGGCGCAGCACGTCCAGATCGGTCAGGTCCTGCACCATCACGATCGTCTGCTCCACCTTCCCGGTGAGTGATTTGATCGGCATGGCGGTCGTGTAGATGTGGCGCGCCTGCTCGTGGATCGACAGCCGCATCTCCTGGTGCGCCACGATGCCGGAGCGGAAGGGCTGCGCCGCCGGACAGGTCTCGCACGGGAGGGGCCGGCCGCAGAGGACCTGGTGGCACTTCGCCCCCTTCACGGCGGCGGCGTTCGGCGAGGCGCAGAAACGCGTGGCGAAGATGTTGTTGGTCCAGGTCACCGACAGAGAGGCGTCGAACACCAGGAAGCCCGCGTCGGTGTGATTGACCACGGCCGAGAGCTTCTGGCGCTCAAGCTCCAGGACGCGCATCTGCTCATCGAGCAGGCGGAAACGGCGCTGATAGTCCTCCAGCCTGCGATGCAGGAGGTCGTCGAGGTCCTCGGCACGCGCCTCATGCCGTCTACTCACGGGAGGCCGGCTTCTGGCGGAGGGCATACGCGCGGGCGAGGCAGTCGGCGATCTTCTCCACCTCGGCGACCGTGCCCGGATCGAACGCGTTCAGCTCGTGGCTGTCGAGGTCGATCTGAGCGTAGATCGTCCCCTGTCGGCGGATGAGGACGACCAGCTCGGAGCGGGTCGCGGCCGAGCAGGCCAGATAGTTCGGTGCCTTGGAGACGTCCGGGACGTTGATGTTGCGGTTCTCGGCGACGGCCGTGCCGCACACTCCCCGCCCGACGGCGATGAAGACATGATCGGTGGGAGCGCCGATGAACGGCCCGAGCCGCAGGACCTTGTCCGGAAAGAGCTCGTAGATGCCGGTCCAGTGGAAGCGCCGGTTCGAGTTGTGCAGCAGGTCCACGGTGCGTCTGAGGATCTCTTCGAGGCTCGCGCCGGCATCCATCATCTCCTCGATCACCGGGCAGATCCCGTCCCCGCCCGTCTTTTTCCCCGATAGGCCGAGCGTCAGCGCCATGGCGCCCCCAGGATGACATATAGATGATAGGCCCGCGAACCGGCCGCGCAAGCCGGGCGAAACCCGATCCAAAAGAAAACGGCCGCGCCGGGGAGGGGTCGGCGCGGCCGTCGGGTGCATGAAACGGCACCAGGTCGTCTAGGTCCTGTGAGCCCTCTGCGCGGCCCTCGGGAAGTAGGCCTTGTAGAAGTGGTAGCTCATCAGACAGAAGGGCACCAGCAGGAAGAACACCTGCAGACCGTAGCGCTGCCGGAGCATGCCCATGAGAATCACCAGCGAGCCGCCGGCGAGCTGGCTGTTGATCGTCCAGGAGTACTTCTCGTACCACACCCGGAACGGATCGACCTTCTGCTCCAGCCCCACCGCGATCGACACCAGGGAGGTGTTCACCACGAAGAAAGTCAGCGCGCACCACACGAGCGCCAGGAGCGACTCCGCCGAGCTCACGTCACCGGTGCGCCCGCCGCTCAGGTAGAACACGTGCCCGCCCAGCCAGGCCGACAGCACGAAGTTGCACAGGTTGAACAGCCCCTTGTGCGGCTCGAGGCGAGGCCGAGCGACCAACCAGAAGTAGGCCATGCTGACCGCCGCCAGGAGCATCGCCTCGCGGACGCCGAACAGCACGATGGCGCCGAGCAGGAACGGCTGCAGCGTGGAGAGGCGGGCGTTGTGACCCAGGTCGAGCGTGTGCGGGGCGGCCACGCAGGCGAACACCAGCAGCAGCAGGAAGTCGGCGCTCAGGTTGGCCGTCCCGTGCATCAGCGTCTCCAGGGCCGCGAAGCCGCCCAGCGCCAGAACCGTCGCGAGGAAGGCGGTCATGGGTGCCCCCCGTTGCCGCCGCCTCCGCCGCCATGGCCGCCCCAGACGGCGCCCATGTTGTCGACGGAGCCGAGGGTGGAGTCGAGCGCGCAGCGATCGCCGGCCCAGATGAGACCCGAGGCGGTGATCATGGTGTTCTCGAGAATCGACTTGTGTCCGCCGTTGCCGCCCCAGATGCTGCCGTAGGCGGCGATGATCTCCGCCGGCACGTCGGTCAGGTTCACACCCACGCTCTTGCCCTTGACCCCGTTGCCGCCCCAGACGCTGCCCAGGGTGAAGTCGATGCCCCAGATGAGCCCGGTGTCCTGGAAATAGACGTTGCCGTCCGACGCCAGCATCGCCACCGGCGAGGGCGCGTCCTTGGCGTAGCCTTTGGCCTGCAGCGCCGCGTCGACGTCCAGGTAGCCGGCGCCGGTCTCGAACACCAGCCGGTCGTCCTTGTCGGCCGACTTCATCAGCCGCGCCTTCACCGTCGCCGGATTGAGCGAGGGGTCCTTCTGGAACAGGAGCGCCGCGGCGGCCGAGACCATCGGCGTCGCCATCGACGTCCCCGACAGCACGTAGTAGTCGCCGTCCCTGGTCGGGGCGGGGGTGCCGTTCTTGTAGTCGGAGATCTTCAGAGTGAAGGTGTGGTAGTTGGTGTCCAGATACGAGCCCGCGGCGCGCAGCGACACGATCGACGTGCCGGGCGCCACCAGGTCGGGCTTGACCACGTAGTCGATGAGGCTCGGCCCCTTCGACGAGTACCACGCCAGGACGTCGTCGGTCGTGGTGACCGTATGAGCATCGTCCATGGCCCCGACCGTGACCGCCGTGGGCTCGTTGCCCGGGCTGGTGATGGTCCCGAAGCCGCTGCCGATGCCGCCGTCGTTGCCCGACGCCACCACGACCAGGATGCCGTTGTCGTACGCCTTGCGCACCGCCAGACACATCGGGTCGGTCCTGTACGACTCGTACACGGGGTGACCGAGCGACAGGTTCAGGACGCGGATGTTGTACGCCGTCCTGAAGCGGATGGCCCAGTCGATGCTGGAGAGGATGTCCGACGTGTAGCCTGTGCCGTCCGGGTACAGCGCCCGGATCGAGATGATCTGCGATCCCGGAGCGAGACCCTTGAAAGTCCTGAACGAATAACGGTCGCTCGAGGCGGCGCCGTTGCCGTCGATGATGCCGGCGACGTGCGTGCCGTGACCGTAGTAGTCAGCCAGGCCGTTCTCGTGGCCCACGACCTCGACCTCGACCACCTGAAGACTGCCCTTCGGCCTCAACAGGTCCGGGTGCGCCGCGACCCCGGTGTCGACCACGGCGACGCCGACGCCCTTGCCGTCGAGGCCTCCCGAGTTGACCAAGGCGACGTCCGCCTTGACCGCCTTGTAGGCGACATCCAGGTGCGCCTTCACCGGCGAGTCGAAGGAGACATGGGTCACTTCGGGATCGTTCGCCAGAGCGGCGATCTGGGACGCGGGCACTCTCGCCGAATAGCCGTGGAAGGATTCATGACGCGTCTTCACCACGCCGCCCCGGCCATGCAGGCGGGCGAAATGGGCGGAGGTCGGCTCGTCGGCCGTCTGGATGATCACGGCCAGCAGGTCGTCCGGGCCGGCCGCGTGGATTTTTTCTTCGACCTCGCGCGACAGCTTGTCGCCGCCCTGGGCGCTGTGCGCCGTCGCCGGCAGCAGAACGAACAGGAGGGCTAGGATCGCGCCCATCGCCAGGAATCTGCGGCCTGCCCTCCCCACCGACCTCATGCGATCTCCTTCTCCGGCCAGTCACCGGGGCCGCTGCCACAGTCCACCCGTGAAGCGGCACCCGTCCTAGGAGCAAGGAGGCTGCCATCGGGCTGTTTTGTAAGGGGGCCGACCAAAACCCTTGCATATCAAGGGCTTTAGTCAGATGAAGGACGTCGCGCGGGGGGAGTACGGTTTTCGGTCCCGGGTGGTCTATCTGGACACAGAACGTGAACGGCGGGAGGTGGTTCGGACCTAAAGCCCGTCGTTCAGCAGTTTGGCTGCCTGGATCGAAGGTTGGACACGGGTGTCCAGACCCGCGTCAGCGGAGAGGGAGATTGCCGTCCATGACCACTTTGCAGATGTCGAGGGCGCTGATGATCCCCACCAGGACAGGACCGCGAACGATCGGGATTCTGTGGATCCTCTTTTCCCACATCATGCGGCACAGCTCCTCGACCGAGGCGTCTTCCGGAGCGCTGATGACGGTCCGGGTCATGATCAGCCCCACCGTCGCCGGACCGTCGTCGCCCGCGTTGAAGCCGACGAAGCCGGAGCTGAATAATGACCTGATGTCAGGAGTTTGACGCGGACCAACATCACCCCCGCGCCCGCGGAAAACGACATCGTCCTTGGAAACAATCCCGACCAGGCGTCCTTGCGCGTCCACCACCGGGGCCCCGGTGATTCTGCGATCCCGGAACAGGTCGCACAGATCCTCGACCCGGCTCTCCGGAGTGACGGTGGCCACGTCTTTCGTCATGATGTCGGCTGCGCGCATGGTCTCCTCTCGGTCGAAGAAACGCCCGGTGCGCGCGGATCATCGGCGATCGCCGGCCCCCTGGTCAAGAGACGGGGGTGGCGCCTTCCCTCCCAAAACCTATATTGCAGAGAGGCGCGGGCACATGGGCCCGTCGCCCTCCGTGTGGTCTGGACCCGCCATGGACCTGAGTGGTCTGAAGGAAATCGTCAAGGACCTCACACAGAGCGCCGAATCCCGCGCCGTGTCCAGGGCCCTGAAGTGCTACGCCAAGGGGCAGATCGACAAGGCGATCGAAATCCTCACCGAAGCGAAGGCGGCCTCTCCGGAGAACGCCGACATCCTGTTCGACCTGAGCCGTTACCTGGTCCTGGCGAACCGGGGCAGCGAGGCGGCGGAGGCGCTGCGCTCGGTGCTGCGCCGCCACCCGCGCTCGTACCAGCGCGCCAGCGAGATGATCGAGGAGCTGCGCGCCCGGCACGCCCAGGTCACCCCCCTGTACGACGCCGTCGCGGAGCACTTCATCCGGCACGACGACTTCAAGAACGCGCTCGAGGCGCTGGCGAGAATGAAGCCAGAGGAGATCCGCGCCCTCATGCCGCGCCACCGCGGCAAGTGGGAGGGGCTGCGCAAGAGCGCCCCGGACGCCAAGATGGTCAAGACGTCCCTGCACTCCGCCTACTACCTGGCTCTCTGTCACGAGGCGCTGCGGGACTACGATCCGGCGGCCTCCATCTACCGGATGGTCGCCAAGAACAACCCTGAGGAGATGCCGAAGATCCTGGGCCGCCTCGAGGCGCTTCTGGCCAAGGACTACCAGAACGCCGCCCTGCGCCTGGCGGTCGGCGACCTGTTCCTGCGCTCCGGCCGCGAGAACGACGCGGTGCAGCAGTTCTCGCTGGTCCTGGAGACCGACGCGCGCGGCGCCGGGCCGGTGGCGGAACGGGTCAAGGACTTCCTGAAGGAGAAGGGAGAGACGCCCGAGCTGCGCTGGCTCATGGTCTCGGCGCACCTGGCGGCGAAAGAGGAGGAGTCCGCCCTGGCCGCCATGCGACCCCTGGTCGAAGCCGGGGCGCTTCTGAACCAGGTCGTGCCGGCGCTGGAAGCGCTCGCGGTGTCCGAGAAGGACAAGAGCGGCGAGGCCCGCCGGCTGCTCGCCGCCGCTCTGGCGCGCCGGGGCCAGTCCCAGTCCGCCGTCAACATCCTGCTGACCGTCGCCGAGGAGAAGGGGCTGCCGATCATCCGCGACGCGCTGGAGGCGATCGTCGCCGCCGACCCGCGCTGCGCGCGCGCCTACCAGCTTCTCTCGGACGTGCATGCCGCCGAGCAGCGCGGTGACGAGGCCGTGGAGTGTCTGCGCAAGGCGCGCGGGCTGGCGCCGCAGGAGGATACGCTCCTGGTGCCACGCCTGACGAAGATTCTGGACGCCGCCCCGACGTCCCCCGAGGCGCACCTGATGCTGGCCGACCTGCTGATCAAGGGCGGCGAGCGCGACCGGGCCATCGTGATCCTGCGCCACCTGGTGCGCGAAGTCCCGGCCTCGTCCGGCGAGGCGGTGGCCAGGTTCGCCGCCATCCTCAAGGAGGACCCGCAGGCGGCGCGCGCGCGCATCGGCGTCGCGGAGGCCCACCTCGAGCTGAAGCGCTTCCCCGAGGCCCTGCAGCAGCTCACCGAGGCGGCCGCGTCCCGCTCGGATCTGGCGGCCGAGTTCCTGAGGACGGTGGCGCTCCTCGCCGAGACGGCCCCCGACCTGCACGCCCGTATCACCGACCTCCTGCGCTCGCTCGAAAACCGCACCCAGGTGCCGCAGGCGGTCCGCTTCGCCCTGGGCGAGGCGCTGTTCTTCGGCGGACAGCTGGCCGGCGCGGCCGCGGTGTTCCGCGACCTGCTGCAGGCCGCCCCGGAGCGCACCGAGGAGATCAAGTCCGCCCTGGAGCGCTTCGACCGCGACAGCCCCGAGGCCGCCGAGGCCCGGGTCCTGCTCGCCTCGCTCTATCTCGATCGGCGCGACCACCAGGGAGCGCTGGCCGAGCTGTCGCGCGGCGGGGCCACCCACGCTGCGCTGTTCGATCGCGTCATCGCGAAATACGAGGAGATCCTGGCCGCGTCACCCGACGATCTCCCCGCCCGGGTCGCCTTCGTCGAGGCGCTGCGCCTCGGCAGGCGCTACGACCGCGTCCTGTCGGCCGGCGCGGAGACTCTCAAGCTGCGGGACGACGCGACCACGGCGCGGGTGTCCCTGGCGATGGCGGACGCGCTGATCGAGAAGGGCGACCACGGCGCCGCCGTGAAGCGCTACTTCGCCGCCTACCTCCGTGACCGCGGGCTGGCGCCCGCCGTCACCGAGAAGCTGCGCCGGCTGATCGAGGCCGAGGGATCGCTGCCCCTCGCCTCGCTGGCGCTCGGAAAGATTCTGGCCTCGGAGGGACGCTCGACCGAGGCCGTCGACGCGCTGCGCGCCGCGCGCACGGCCGATCCGAAGCTCTCCGACACCGTCCTGGCCGAGCTGCAGCGCCTGCGGGACGCCGCCCCGGCCGACCCCCAGCCGGCGCTCCTGATGCTGGCCATCCTGGCCGAGTCCGGAGACCAGAAGCGCTCCGTCCAGGTGATCTCGGCGCTCCTCGACGCGCGGTCGGACCTGGCCTCGGTCCTCGCCGGGCACCTCGACCGCATTCTGAAGGCCGACCCGCAGCAGGCGTTCGCGACTTTCGAGATGGGCCGGGCCCTGCAGCAGCTGGGGCTCCATCCGCGGAGCGCGGCGAGCTACCTGGCGGCGTTCCGTCTCGACGCGACTCTGGCCCCGATGATCCTGCGGCGGCTGCAGGAGGCGATCGAATCGTCCCCCGCCTGCCCCGATCCGTACCTGGCGGCCTGCGCCATCCACGCCGCGCGCGGCAGGTACCAGGCCGCCGGCGAGAAGATCGAGCAGGCGCTCGCGTGCATGCCCGGGGAGGCGGAGCGCCTGCTGCCGCGCCTCGAGGAGATCCAGAAGCAGAGCCGCGGCAGCGCGCCGATCGCCCTGATCTACGCCGATGCCTGCCTGCGGGCCGGCCGTCACGACAAGGCTCTGGCCGCGTTCGGCGAGGCCGCCCGGCGGGATCCGTCCGCCTTCGATCGCGCCTTCGAGGGGATCGAGGCGATCGTCAAGGCGGCGCCGAAGACGGGCGAGGCCTACCTCGGCCGCGCCCGCCTGCACGCGCAGCGGCTGCGCGCCGACCTGGCGGTGGCCGATCTGCAGCAGGCGGGTCGTCTCGAACCGCAGCTCTCCGCGCAGATCATCGAGGAGGCCGAGGCGCTGCGCACCCGGGCGCCCGAGTCGCACGCCTGCGCCCTCCTTCTCGCGGACCACTACCTGGCCGAGGGCAAGGACGCGGAGGCCGCCCGCCTCCTGAAGGAGAAGCTCGACCGTGGCCGCGGACGCGGCGAGCGGCTGTCCCTGCTGGTGCGCCTGTGGAAGCTGTCGGCGGCGCGCGGCGACGACGACGGCGCGCGTCACTACCTGGCCGAGGCGGCGCGCCTGGCGCCCGACCGCAACCAGTTCCTGATGCGGGTCCACGACACGCAGCTGTCCCTGCTGCGCGCCAGCGCGGCCCGCCTGCGCGAGCAGGTCGAGCGCGGCGCGCGCCGCGGGGCGGACCTGCAGGCGATGCTGCGGATGCTCCTGGATCTCGGACAGGTGCGTGAGGCCGCCGCGGCACTCGATCGCCGCGCCTCCGAGATCGATCCCCAGGAGGGAGCGCGGCTGCGGGCCGAGATCGCGCTGCGTGGCGGCGACTACGCGCGCGCCTGCGAGTTCCTGATGCCACTCGGCGCCAGCCGCACGCTGGCGTTCGCCGCCGCCCGGGCCGGGGACTACGCCCTGGCCGCCCGCACGCTCGAGGCGCTGGTCAAGAGCGGCGCGGAGCCGGGGCTCCGGGTCTCGCTCGACCGCGTCTACCGCGACATGGTGGTGGCGGACCTGATGGCCGGCCGGCGTCGCCTGGTCGGCGAGACGCAACTGTCGTTCGGCGACGGGGTCCCGGCATGAGCCCCGCACCGATCCGCCGGAGGACCCCGTGATCTGCCCGATGCTGTCGGCCCTCAAGCCGACGGACGACAACGGCGCCCCGGTCAACCGGGAGTGCATCTACGAGGAGTGCCGCTTCTTCAACATCGAGCACCGGGACGCTGTCTTCCGAGGCCCCGCCCGCCGCCCTCCTCGACATGGAGCGGCGTCTCACCGATCTCGGCAGGGGCCTCCTGCAATCCTCCCTCGAGGTGCAGGGGGTGGTCCGCGAGGCCGGGCAGGCGACCATCGGCCACCTGGCCGAGGTGAGCGATGCGCTGGCCCGGCGGATCGATGGGATCGAGGCCCGGCTCCCCTCGTCTCCGCAGGAGGCCGACGCACGGCTCGCGGCGGCCCTGCGGGAGATCGACGGACGGATCGCCGGGGTCCTGCAGGAGATCCACGGGATGCTGGCCTCGGTGCTCGAGCAGCTTCCGGGGCGGGTGTCCGCCGTTGTGGGTCAAGGTCAGGGCGGCGCCGGCGCGGCCCTCGAGCAGGCGACCGTCCGTCTCCAGGCCCGTCTCGATGAACAGGGACGGGGCGTCGCGGCGACCGCCGCCGCCACCTCGCAGACCCTCGAGCAGCTCGCCGCCCTGAGCGACATGCAGCAGAAAATCGCCGAGCGGCTCCTCGAGGACATGTCGCTGGTGAGCGCGAACTCCCGCAAGATCGAGCAGACGGTCACCACCGTGGACACGAAGCTGGATCGGCTCGGAGACGAGGCGCTGCAATCCTCGCAGCTCCTGACGCTGGTCAAGGGGCAGAGCGAGAAGACGCACTCCGCCCTGCGCGGCCTCCACGAAGGCAACCGCGCGGTGATCCAGGCCATCCAGACGCAGCTGCAGCGGGATCAGGCGGATCTCGTCCGCCGGCAGCGCGACGAGGCGCTGGAGTGCAACAACCGCGGCGTGGCGCTGTACTACCGCGGCGCGCTGGAGGCGGCCCTGGAGGCGTTCCGGCGGGCGATCGAAGTCCTTCCCGATTACGCCGAGGCGCACAACAACCTGGGGCTGGTCCTGTCGAAGATGGGCAAGGAGCAGGAGGCTGTGCAGGCCTTCCAGGAGGCGCTGCGGCTCGATCCCGCCATGGGGGAGATCTACAACAACCTCGGGTTCCTGTACCACACGACGACGCAGTTTGACCGCGCCGTCGAGATGTTCGGCCAGGCGATTCAGAACAGCGGCGACTCGTCCGTCGCCTACACCAACCTCGGGAATTGCCTCTATAAGATGAAGCAGCCCGAGAAGGCGGTCGAGGCCTGGCGCCGCGCCCTCGAGCTCGACCCCATGAACGAGAACGCCCGGCGCGGGCTGCGTATGTTCCAGCAGGACCCGGCCAACAACTAGGAAACATCCCCGGAGGCCAGCGTGGGCCGCGACGACCAGGACATCTACCAGCGCTTCGAGCTCGCGGTGAGGACGCCGAAGCGGCGCATCCTGCTCGACGCCTTTCTGCCCGCCCCCGGGACTCTCGAGTCATCGGTGACGCCGAAGGAGCCGCCCCCCCTCCCGGTGCCGGAGATGACCCCCGAGGAGATGAACCTGTACCGGCCGCGCGAGCGCGACGAGGAGGAGCCGGCTCCCGACCCGAAGCTCCGACCGAAGCGCAAGACCGCCGCGAAGAAGAAGGAAACGCCCAGGTCGTTGCAGGACGAGGTCGCCGAGTTCATGAACCGCGACCGCTCCGCTCTGGCCCCCGACGACGATCTCACGGCCTCGATCGATACCGCCCTGGATCCGAAGCCCGGACCCGACAAGAAGAGCTGAGCTCACCCGCTTCGGTCTATGATGGGCCGCCGCCGCGGCGGCCTCCTCCATGTCGACGATCGAAGGACACCACGACTTCGCAGTCCTGGAGCGGAGGCTCGCGGAGCTCATCCTCGAGACGCGACAGGCCGATCGCCGGCACCCGTTCCCGCCGGTGGCGATCGTGGCGCCGACCAGGCGGCTCCTCACTCATCTGCAGATCCGACTGGCCGAGCGGCTCGGTGCGCTGCTCAACGTCCACTTCTTCCATCATCAGTCGCTGGCCAGCGCCGCGCTCGCGGTATCGGGAGCGGCGCTGCCCGCGCCCCTGCACGATGACGTCAAGACGGAGATCCTCGCGGCGCTGATCCAGGCCCGGGGAGGCCCGCTGGCCGACTACGCGGCGGCCCGTCCCGGGACCGTCGCGTCGATCCTCTCCACGCTGGACGACCTGCGGGAAGCCGGCCTGTCGGCCGGCGCGGCCGAGGCGCGGTCGGGGGTGACGGCTGCGGGCCGGGACCTTCTGGGTCTATACGCCCGGTACTGCAGGACGATCGACGCGGCCGGGCCCGCGCTCACCGATCGGGCGGGGTGGCTGCGACACGCCCTGGCCGCGGTCGAGGACTACAGCCGGCGCTTCCGACTGGCGGTCCATTACGGGGCCTACGACCTGATCGGAGTCAACCTCGAATTGATGCGCGCCGTCGGGGCGTCCGCCGGGCGTCTGGTCTACCTGGCCCCGCTCCATCCCTCCTCCCGCGCCTATGAACCGGCACGTCGCTTCTGGCCCGAGATGCTCGGCGCCGAGCCCTCGGAGATCCGGGGAGACGCGGGGACTGATAGCCTGCTCGCCGGCCGCCTGCCGTTCCTGTACGAGGAGTCGGCGCGTCCGCCTGCCTTGTCGTCCGCCACCCTGTCGCGTCTGGACTTTTTCCACGCCCAGGGAGCCGAGGCCGAGCTGCGGGAGGTGGCGCTCGGCATCCTGGCGCTGCACCGCGACGAGGGAGTTCCGCTCGATCGCATCGGAGTGATCGCGCGCTCTCTGGAGCCCTACGCCGCGATGCTGCGCCCCGTTTTCCAGGAGCACGCCCTGCCGTTCACCACGAGCGCCTCCTGCGGCGCGCTGCGTGAGTCACGGGTCCAGGCCGCCCTGCAGCTGGCGCGCTCCGTGCTGCGTGACTTCCCGAGGCAGCCCCTGATGGATCTCTTCCGCGGCGGCCTGCTGCGGCTGGAGGGACGCGATCCGTCGCGCCGCGCGCATCTCTGGGACCGCCTGAGCCGCTCCTGGCGCGTCAGCGGCGGATACACGACCTGGAAGGACGATCTCCCCCGCTGGATCGCCGGGTGGGAGCCGTATCTTCCCCCCGGAGCCGACGAAGAGGAGAGGGCCGCGGCGGCGAGTCACAAGAAGACCCTGAGCGCGGAGGTAACCGCCCTCGCCGGCGCCGTCGAGGGGCTGCGGCGGGTGGCCCAGCCTCTGGAGCGGGCGACGTCCTGGGGCGCCTGGGCCGAGGCGTTCGAAAGGATTCTGCGCGACCGCCTGGAGGGCTTCGCCGGCGCTGCCGAGGACGCGGATCTCGACCCGGGGGCGGAGGCGGTGCTGTCGGTCCTGTCGGAGATACGCCGGCTCGACGCCGCATCGATCCCGTTCGCCGGCGACCGGGCTCTGGGGTTTCTGGAGCACGCCCTGGCCCGAGCCGTGGTGCCGCTCGGCTCGATCGGCGGCGGGGCGGTACGGCGCGGGGCCGACAACGGCGGGGTCCGCGTTCTCGACGCCATGCAGGCCCGCGGCCTGTGGTTCGACGCCGTCTACCTCATCGGCTGCAACGCCGACTTGTTCCCGAGACGGGCCGCGGAAGACCCCTTCCTGCCCGACGGCGACAGGCGCTTGCTGAGGGAAAAGCACCGCGTGCCGCTGCCGATCAAGCTGGCGGCGCACGACGAGGAGCGACTCCTGCTGGCGCACATCCTCGGCAGCGCCCGGCGCCGTCTCACGGTGTCCTGGCAACGGGCCGACGAATCCGGAAAGGCCCGGGTGCCGAGCCTGGCACTGCGCGAGATCGCCCGTCTGGTTTACGGCGAGCCGGACACCGGGCGGCTGGTCGACGGCGCCCGGCGGGTCAAGGCGCACCCCGGAGAAGCGGCCGTGGACGCGCTGCGCCGGTACGGGATGCTGCCGCCCGCGGACGCGTGCGTGGACGCCGCGCTCCAGGCGCGCTCCCCCGCCCGGCTGCTGCAGACAGTCGCAGACCTGCCGCTCGCCGCCCCGACATCGCCCGCCGGCGAGAGCCTGCGCGCCGGGCTGACCATGCTCGCCGCCATCGACGAGTGGGACGGCGCGGCGCCGGGGTCCCTGCGCTTCGACGCCTTCGTCGGCCGCGCGGCCGGACCGCCCGCTCGCGTCTCACCCACGCGACTGGAGATACTCGGTTCCTGTCCGCAGCATTACTTCTTCCGCTACGTCCTGCGGGTACGGGAGATGGACGAGGTGCGCGAGGACCACGAGTTCGACGCGCGGGAGATCGGAACCCGGATCCACTCGGTGCTGCACGATGTCTACCAGGAGCTGGTCGGGCCGGACGGATCGCTGCCGCCGGACGAGCCGGTTCGCCTCCTGGCCCGCGCGCTGGAGACGGCGCGGCGGGCCTGGCGGCGCCACACGGGCGACATCGCGGCGCGCGCACGAACGCGCTATCCGCTCCTGTGGGAGTCCACCGAGGAGATCTGGTGGCGAGCCCTGGAGGGATTCCTGAATCGCGACCTGGCGGCTCTGCGGTCCCGTCAGGCCCGCGTTCTCGGGCTGGAACGCGAACACCGGGCGTACTTGAGCCTCGGGGTCGACGGGGGATCGACGGACCTGCTGGGCCGGTTCGATCGGCTCACCGCCTCGCCCGAGGGCGTCGTGGTGACCGATTACAAGACGTCGGGGGCGATCGAAAGCCACGTGTCCCCGACCCAGATCCTGAAAGGAACCCGGCTTCAAGTGCCTCTCTACCTCCTGCTCGCCGAGGCGCTCGCGGGCGACGGGAGGCTGCCGGCGCCGCCCGCGCGCGGCGAGGTGCTGGGGGTTGGTCCCGCCTTCGCGCCGGACTCCGCGATCGTCTGTCTCGATCGGCCGACGCTCGATCGCTACCGTGAAGGCCTCCTGGAGACGCTCCGTGTCCTCCTCGATCTGGTCGGGAGCGGCAGCTATCCGCTCAACGACACGAGCCGGCTGTGCGAGCACTGTCCCTATCTCCGGGCCTGCCGCCGGTCGCATGTCCCGACCGTCCACCGGGTCACCCGGGCGCAGGACGGCGCGCGCTACGCCCGGTTGCGGCTGAAGAACAGGTACGCACCGCTGCTGGACGAGGTCGGGCGGAACGCGGGGAACGGAGACGAGTCGTGACGGGGGAGCGCGCCGGGTCCCGCCTGTCCGACCACGCCGACCGCAGGCGCGCGGTCACCGAGTTCGACCGCAACCTGGTCGTGGTGGCCGGCGCTGGGACGGGCAAGACCGCGCTTCTGGTGGAGCGCGCCCTGAACCTGATCGCCGGGGCCGGAACCCCGATCGACCGGGTGGCGGCGATCACCTTCACCGAGAAGACGGCTGCGGAGCTGCGCGAACGATTGGCCCGGGGCCTCGACGAGCTGCACGCGCTGGCGCGGGACGATGCCCGGCCCGCCCTCCCCCCGGACACGGAGGCGCGCCGCTCCTACGCCTGGCTGCGGGACGAAAGGCGGATCGCGCCGGAGACCATCGCCGGGCGCGCCCTGGGGGCGCTTCTCGATCTCGACTTCGCGCCGGTCTCCACCCTGCACGCCTTCTGTTCGGACATCCTGAGGCGTCATCCGCGCCAGGCCGGAGTGGACCCTGACTTTCGCGTGGACGAGGGCCCGAGCTTCCAGGCGCTGTTCGCCGAGGAGTGGGACGCCTTCCTCGCCGAGGAACTGGGACCGGACGCCGGTCGACCCGCGCTCTGGCGGCGCGCGCTCGGCCGCGAGGGCGCCCTGAACGCGGTGCGGGACCTGGGCGCCGCCCTGGCGTCGTTCCGCCTCCCCTGGGACGCCCGGTCG
>QHXY01000002.1:22513-33601 GCA_003223145.1 Acidobacteriota bacterium | reverse complement strand
CAGGTGCTGCTGCTGCTCCTGCCGGACCTGCTCGTAACGGCTGCCGTGGTTCAGGAAAATGTAGCCGTTGTACAGCGTCGCCAGGACCACCGCGGCCGCCACCGCCGCCAGGACGCTTCCGACGACCATGTTGTTGCGGAACGGCCGGGTCGACAGGTTGAGGGTGATCGCGTTCACGCCCGCCTCCCGGCCACGGCGCCGATCGCCGGCGCGGCCCATGCCGCCTCCTCCGGGGGGAGGGGCGGCGCGCCGTTGAGCGGCACCTGGAGCAGCGGATCGAGGACCTCGGCCGCACCACCGGCCTTGGCGGACACCGCCTCCCGGAGCGGTCCGAGGGGCAGGCCCGCGCAACGCAGGAACACGCGGCCGATGCCCCGCCCGAGCAGCTTTTCCTGGTAGAACGCCAGCGAGGTGTAGATCTCCCGCCGCACGTCGGTCATCGGGTCGCCCGACGCGCTGCCCGACAGGTGCGGCTTGCAGCGGTAGAAAATGATGTCCCTGTCCCGCAGGATGAGGACCGACAGGTAGTGACGCGTGACGTTGAGGACGAGCGAGTCTTTGTCCGGCAGCCGGTTCGCCGCAAAACGCGGGCGGAACAGGTTGAACATCTCGAAGGTCGACAGGCTCACCAGCCCCGGCCAGTAGCCGCACGACGCGAACAGGTTCTCGTACTGCTCGACCACGCCGCGGTGCACGAACGACGCCAGGACGGAGGCCGCGGCCGCGCCCGGGTGGGGAGCCCGGCCGGCCAGGATCATCAGGTCCAGGACCGCCTCCTCGGGCTTGAACGGCAGCGACTTCGACATGCGGAAACGCACCAGGTCGGCGAGCTCGCGGCGCGTCTTCGGCAGGGTGGCGAAGCCGAGAAGCGCCACCCGCGCCACGTCGTCGGGCAGCAGCACCGAGATGCGCTGGTCTTTTGGGGCCAGCTTGTGCAGGGTCTCGGCCACCACCGACCACACCGCCTTCTCGTCCAGGATGTTCGGCTTCGTCAGGGACACCTCGATGGCCCCTTCCGGAACCGGGCGCGACACCACGGCCGCCAGCTTCAGCGCCCCGCTCTTGCGGTCGGCGGTCAGACGCACGGCGGTGACGCGGTCCGCGGCCAGCTCCACGGCGGCGCTGGGATAGCGCGGCGGCAGGGAGCCGGCGCCGATCGGGTCGAACAGGTCCGCGAGCTGTATCTTCAGTTTCGCGAGAGCCAGATGAGTCTCCTCGTGCGCCGTCTCATTCGACGAAGGTGACCTTGTTGATCTCGCGCAGCGTCGTCTTGCCTTCCAGGACGCGCGCCACCGCCGCCTCGCGCATGAACGTCATGCCTTCCTCGCGCGCCGCCCGCTTGATCTCGGCCGCCGACTTGCGGTCCAGGATCAGCTCGCGGATCCGATCGCTCATGTCCAGGATCTCCGCGATCGCCATGCGCCCCATGTAGCCGGTGCCGTTACAGTCGACGCAGCCCTTTCCCTCGTAGAACACATGGTCTTTGAACTTCTTCGGGTCGATACCCGACTCCTCGAGCTGCTTCGCCGTGTGGCTCGCCTCGACCTTGCAGCGCGGGCAGATGTTCCGAACCAGCCGCTGCGCCACCACGCAGTTGAGGGCCGACACGAAGTTGTACGGCTCGACCTTCATGTTGAGGAAACGTCCGAGGACGTCCACCACGTTGTTGGCGTGCACCGTCGTGAACACCAGGTGCCCGGTCAGCGCCGACTGGATGGCGATCTGCGCCGTCTCCTCGTCGCGGATCTCGCCCACCATGATCTTGTCCGCCGGGGAGCTGGTACTCGACCGGGTCCTCGATGGTCACGATCTTGTCCTCGTTGGAGCGGATCTCCGAGAGCGCGGCGTACAGCGTGGTCGTCTTGCCCGAGCCGGTGGGCCCGGTGACCAGGACCATGCCGTACGGCTCGCGGATGAACTTGCGCAGGCGCTTCAGGTCCTCCGGCGTGAAGCCGAGGACGTCCAGTCGCAGCTCGGCGAACTCCTCGTTCACCGACTCCTTGTCGAGGATGCGGATGACGGCGTCCTCGCCGTGCACCGACGGCATGATCGACACGCGGAAGTCGATGGTGCGCCCCTTGATCTTCAGCTTGAAGCGGCCGTCCTGGGGCACGCGCTTCTCGGCGATGTCCAGCTCGGACATGACCTTGATGCGCGAGATGATCGACGAGTGGAAGCGCTTGTCGATCGGGTCCATGGCGTTGTACAGCACGCCGTCGATGCGGTACTTGATCATCACCTCGCGCTCGCGCGTCTCGATGTGGATGTCCGAGGCGCGGCGCTGCAGCGCGTTGAACACGGTCGAGTCGACCAGCTTGATGATCGGCGAATCGGCCTGACCTGGATCTTGAACTCCTCGGTGGCCGCCTCCAGGACGCGCTGGCTCGACTCGGACTTCTTCAGGACGTCGTTGATGGCGGTCTTGCCGCCGACGCAGATCCGCAGGGGCCGGGCGAGCAGGATCTCCAGCTCGTCCACCATCAGCACGTCGGAGGGGTCGGAGATCACCACGACCAGCCGGCCTTCCTCCTCCCTCCAGGGGACGAAGTTGTAACGGAACATCAGATCAACCGGGATCTGGCGGAACAGATCGTGGTCGATCGGGAAGTCCGCCAGATCCACATACGGGATGCCCAGTCTCGCGGCGATGCGCTGCGCCTGGGCCTCTTCGCTGGAGACCGTGCCCCGCTCGGAGGGCTCGGCCGCGGGCCGGTGCGGGACGGCGGCCGTCCGGGCCGTCCCCGCCGCGGGCTCCTTCGCCTTCGGGGCCGGCGTCGCTTCCTTCGACTTGGTCGTCGCCATGACGATCCCCTCAGTAGGCCGACTGCGAGTACGAGCGCAGGAGCGGCATGTAGATCGCCAGCATGATCAGCACCACGAAGCCCCCCATCAGCACGAGCATCAGCGGCTCGAGGAAGACCATGATCGTCGCGATACGCGTCTCGATCTCCTCGTCGTAGAAGTCCGACACGTTCGTCAGCATGTCGTGCAGCGAGCCGGTCGACTCGCCCACGCGCGTCATCTCGATGGCGACGTCGTTGAACAGACCGGTCGCCTCGAGCGATTCCCACAGGCTGCCCCCCTCGCGCACCTTCCTCTCCACGTCGAGGAGCTTGCTCTCGAAATCCCGGTTGCCGACGGCCCGCGCCGACATGCCGAGGGCGGTGACCACGGGGATGCCGCCCGAGATCAGCGTGCCGAGGGTGCGCGTGAAGCGAGACACCGCGAAACGGTGGAACACGCCGCCCGCGACCGGCACGCGCACCATGATCCGGTCGAGCGACAGGCGTCCGGCCGGCGTGCGCACCCAGGCGCGGAACGCCACGGCGCCCAGCACCAGCAGGGCGGCCACGAAGACGGCCTTGTGGGTGACGAACACCGAGATGCCGATGAGGGCCCGGGTCAGCAGCGGCAGATCCGCGCCCATGTCCTTGTAGAAGTCGGTGAACTTCGGCACCACCCACAGGATCAGGATGGCGATCAGGCCGATCATCAGGACGAACAGGATGGCCGGGTAGATGAGGGCCGAGGTGACCTTGCGCTTCAGCGCGATGATCGTCTTCTGGTAGGCGATGTAGCGCAGCAGGACGTTGGAGATCTCGCCCGAGCGCTCCCCGGAGGCCAGCGTCGCCGCGTAGATCGCCGGGAACATCTCGCCCTGGCTCTGGAACGCCTCGGACAGGGCCGAGCCGCCCCGCACCTTGTCGCGCACGTCCATCAGGGCCTTCCTGAACACCTGGTTCTTGCGGCGCTCGATGAGGATTTCCAGGCTGGCGATGATCGGCAGCCCCGCCCGGATGAGCGCGGCGAGCTCCTGATTGAACAGCAGGAACTCCTTCATCCGGATGCTGTTACGGCCCCCGAGGCCCGGCAGCAGCTCGATCAGACCGCTCTTCTTGCGGACGTTGAAGATCAGGTACTCGCGGGACTGCAGATCGCTGCGCAGCGCGTCCTCGGACTCGGCCGTGAAGACGCGCTCCATCACCGTCCCGTCGCTGGTGCCGACCTTGGCGATGAACTCGGGCATGGCGTGGGTCTCCGGGCTGCCGGGCGGCTCAGGGCCGCTGCAGCGACGCGGTGATGGTCATGAACAGCGCCCGGTTGCTGCGCTCGATCTTCGAGGCGCCGACGATGAACAGCTGCGAGTCCCTCAGGTTCAACACGGTGTTCACGATGGGCGTGTAGCGCTCCGTGCCCTCGACCGAGACCTCCCGGCGCTGCAGCTCGAACGGCTTGAAACGGATCACCCGGTTCTCGTCCGAGACCTGGTCGATGCGGAAATCGACCTTGTAGTCGTCGCCCACGCGCAGGCTGCTGCGCTCGCCTTCGGTGCCGAGGACGCGGGCGTCGCCGACCATCTGATAGTCGTTCCAGCGGGTCGACAGGGCGTTCAGCTTGTCGATGACTCCGCGGATGGGTGGCGGCGCCGGGGCCGCCGCGCTCTCGCGGGCGGAGGCCAGGATCAGCTGCACCGAGACCTGCACGCTGCGGGGTGGCACGTCATAGGCGCCGATCAGAGCGGCGATCTTCTGGAGGTTGTCGGGCGCGTCCACCACCGTCACGGCCCTTTGCGCCGGCTGCGTCCTGATCGACCCGCGCGGCCCGAGGTAGGGGCTGATCAGCAGATAAGCGTCATCCACCTTCCTGTAGCGCAGGTTGAACAGCTTCGTCCCCAGCCCCGGGGGTCCCGCCGGCCTGACCGGCGCGGGCGCCGCGGCCCCCTGGCTGCCGGCGGGAGTCTCCGAGGGCGACGGCTGCTGCGCCTCGACCCGCGCCCGGACGAAAACGAACAGAGCGACGATCAGGGCGCCCGCCACCACCAGGATTCGCTTCACCGCTCGCCTCCGTGGCATCAGATGTCGATCGATTCGTCCACGACGAAATAGATGGATGTCGCGTCACCGCCCTCGCCGACCGAGAACGTGTAGACCCGGGCGCCCGGCGATCCGACCTCTTCGAGGAGCGGCGGTCCCCCCGGACCGGAGGGGAGCGACGGCAGCCCGGTCAGCCCGGGCAATCGACCCGGACCCGGCGTCCCCTGCCGACCGGTCTGCGGCAATCCCGGCGGCGTGCTGAACGGCGATTGCACCGTTCCCGGGCGTGTCACCCCCCGGAACCCCGGCACTCCCGGCCTCACGAGGAACAGGGTCCCGAGCAGGAGGATCATCACCAGAGGCGCGCCCACGTAGGCGAGGCGGCGCGCGCTGAAGGCGGCGGTCCAGCCGAGCAGCCGGGCCCGCGGCCGCCCCTCCGCCTCGAGGCGCTTTCTCAGGCTGGTGCTGAAGACGGCCCAGAAGCCCTCCGACAGGGGCGCGCGCCGAAGCTCCAAGAACAGGACCGACGGGTCGCGCCCGGCGACGGCCGTCCGGCAATCGGCACACACAACCAGGTGGTCCCGAACCTGGCGCTCGCCCTCCTCGTCGAGGGCCCCCGCGGCGTAGGAGGACAGCAACGGCTCCACCGTCAGGCAGCCGTCACGGCGCATCGCGTTGTCGTGGCTCATGATCGTCTCCAGCAGCTGGGTGGTTCGTCGGCCCGCACGGGGTCGGGCTTCCGATCGGGCGCACCAACCCGCGTCGAGTGATCTACGGGAGAGGCGGCCGTGTCGTCTAAGAGTTTCTCGTCCCGCCGGGCGGACGACAGTACTCCGGGTAGCGGCGGCGCAGCTCGTCCTGCAGGATGCGGCGGGCCTGCAGGATGTGGTTGCGGACGGTCGACTCGCGGGTCTTGAGGACCGCGGCGACCTCGGCCGTCGACAGACCCTCGATCTCGCGCAGCACGAAGGCGAGACGTTGTTTTCGGCTGAGGTGCGCCGCCAGCGTCCTGAACACCAGCCGGATGTCGCGCTGCCGCACCGCCTCGCCCGCGGGAGACTCGCCGCCGGAGCGGGCCGCAGGGCCGCCGCCGGGCCCGGCGGCCGCCTCGCCCATCTCCTCCAGCGGAGCCGCCTCGCGGTACGGGCGCTCGTGCCGCAGCAGGTCGATGCTCAGGTTCATGGCGATGCGATACAGCCAGGCGTCGAAGCGGCCGCCGCTCCGGAACCGCCGGATGACCCGGTACAGCCGAATGAAGACCTCCTGCGCCACGTCGCGCGCCAGCTCCTCGTCGCCCACGACGTGGTAGGCGATCCAGAAGACGCGCTCGCGCTTGCGCTCGACCAGGGCCTCGAACGCCTCGAGGTCGCCCTCGGCCGAACGGCGGATCAGCTCCGGCTCGTCCATGATCGGGTGGAGTCGATCCGCGGCAGGAGCGGAGGAAACGCGTGGGACCGGTGGCCTTTCAGCCCGCCTGGCGCAGACCGCGATACCAGCGGATGCCGAACAGGACCACGGGAAAGGAGACGAGGGCGGAGAGGGCGCCCATCACGAGCGTGCCCATGGTCAGGGGCACGATCCAGGGACGGCACTGGGCGAAGAAATCGAACAGGTCGCTCCACGACTTCCCCTCCAGCCGCGGCGGGCTCACGTCGGCCCCGGTGAGCAACGAGCCGAGGTAGGCCGACCAGCTGTAGATCGGCACGATCGTCCAGGGGTTGTTGACGAACGTGCCGGCCAGAACGGCGACGCGGTTCAGCCCGAAGAGGAAGGCGATCGCCAGCGCCAGGAGGGTGTGGAAGCCGAGGGCCGGGGTCCAGGCGATGAACACCCCGATGGCGAACGCGAGAGCGGCCCGGGGAGGCGTGTCGTCGGTGTGCAGGACGACGCGCAGCCATTCCCCGATACGCTTGGCCGTGCCCTTGCTCCCGCCGCCTGACCTTCCTGACGGCCGCCGCATGATACGGGCTCAATCGGCGCAGGTCAATGGCGCGCAGGAGCGCGGCGAGCGGCCGATCGTCCTCGGTCTCGCCGTCGTCGTCGCTCCCGGACCACAAAGCGCCCAAGCCAACCTCCCCCACCGTCCGACCGGCGTGGCCCCGGGCCGCGGAACCCTACATGCCGCCGGGAAAGTGACGGTAGCCGCCGCGCAGATCCTCGAACGGGACGTAGCGGCCCGCCCGGGTCAGGAGCCGCACTCCCTGACGCCGCGGCACGATCTGGCCGATGCGGGACATCGGCAGCCGGATGCCACGTGCCAGCCGCCGCACCTGCGTCTCGTGCTCCGGTCGCGCCGCGAACAGAAGCTCGTAATCCTCACCCCCCACGAGCGCCGCCCGCAGACCGGGCCCCCGGCCGAGGACCGCGGCCGCCGCTGGCGCCACCGGGACAGCCGACTCCTCCACGACCGCCCCCGCGCCGCTCGACGCGCACAGCCGCGGCAGGTCCTGCGCCAGACCGTCGGACAGATCGATCATCGCCTTCGCCAGTCCGGTCACGCCGAGCAGCCGGCCGGCGAGGGCGCGCGGCACCGGGTCGAGGTGCGCGCGGATCGCCGCGGAGACGTGACGGGAGTGTCCGGCGCGCCCCGCACGGACGCCCCGGCCGAGCAGACGGAGCCCCGCCGCCGAGGCGCCGAGGCGGCCGGTGACGTAAAGTCCGTCGCCCGGTCGCGCGCCGCTCCGGCGGATCTCACGGCCCGGCTCGACGACGCCGAGGAGCGCGACGTTGAGGAACAGGGCGCGCGCGGCGCAGGTGTCCGAGTCCCACGCGGGAACCCGACGCTGAACACGAAGGCGCGCGGCAACCCTCCCATGGCGGCGATGTCGCTGAGGTTGACCGCCAGCGCCTTGCGTCCGAGCAGGAAGCCCGGGGCGTGCGCCGCCCGAAAGTGGACGCCGTCGGTCAGAAGGTCGGTGGTCAGCAGGAGGTGCAGCCTGCCGGTCGAGGGGAGGACCGCCGCGTCGTCGCCTATTCCGAGGAGGGGGCGCGGAGCGACGCCTCGTCCCGGGCGGCGCGTCAGCGCCGCCAGCGACGCGACCAGATCGATGAACCCTTGTTCGGTGAGACGCGCCAGCTGAGCCATCGGCCTCACGGTGGGATCGCCGGCGGTGGGTCGGGCGCCCGGAGCTAGATGGCGATCGGCCTCTCGGCGACCGGGCGCTGCCCGGATCGCCGGGCCACCGCCTCGCCCAGGGCGATCGCGAACACCTCCGTCACGTCCGAGACGAAGCAGAACTTGAGACCCTTCCGGAACAGCTTCGGGACCTCCTCGAGGTTCTTGCGGTTCGCCTCCGGGAGGATGACGGTGTCGATTTTCGCCCGCCGCGCCGCCAGCACCTTCTCCTTCACGCCGCCGATCGGCAGGACGTTGCCGCGCAGGGTGATCTCGCCGGTCATGGCGACCGACCGCTTCACCGGCTTGTTGGTCAGGATCGAGATGATGGCGGTCGCGATGGTGATGCCCGCCGACGGGCCGTCCTTCGGGATCGCCCCCTCCGGCACGTGAACGTGGACATCCAGGTCGCCGAAGGCGTTCAGGGCGACGCCGATGTCGGCCGCTTTGGTGCGGGCATAGGACAGCGCCGCCTGGGCCGACTCCTTCATGACCGTGCCCAGGTGGCCGGTCAGGATCAGCCGCCCCTTGCCCGGCATGATGGTCGCCTCGACGAACAGGATCTCGCCGCCCGCCGCGGTCCAGGCGAGCCCGGTCGCGACGCCCACCTGGTTGCTGAGCAGGGCCATCTCGGGGGTAACGCGCGGAACGCCGAGCAGCTCCTCCGCCCGCACGGGCGTGACCTTGAACGGTCCGCGCTCGCCGTCGGCGACTCGGCGCGCCAGCTTGCGGCAGGTCTTGGCGATCTCGCGCTCCAGGTTCCTGAGACCCGCCTCGCGCGTGTACTTCTGGATGATCGTCTGGACCGCCTTGTCGGTGAACGACATCTGGGCCTCGCTCAGCCCGTTCTCCTCGACCTGCTTCGGGATCAGGTGCCGCCGGGCGATCTCGACCTTCTCCTCCTCGGTGTAGCCGGACAGGCTGATGACCTCCATCCGGTCGCGGAACGCCGGCTGAATCGGGTCGAGCAGGTTCGCCGTGGCCACGAACATCACGTTGGACAGATCGAACGGCACGTTCAGGTAATGGTCGCGGAACGAGTAGTTCTGCTCCGGGTCCAGGACCTCGAGAAGCGCCGAGGACGGGTCGCCCCGGTAGTCGGCGCCGATCTTGTCGACCTCGTCGAGCATGAACACCGGGTTGTTCGAGGCGGCCTGGGAGATTCCCTGGACGATGCGCCCCGGCATCGAGCCGACATAGGTGCGGCGGTGGCCGCGGATCTCCGCCTCGTCGCGGATGCCGCCCAGCGAGATGCGCACGAACTTGCGGCCCAGGGCGCGGGCGATCGACCGCCCGAGCGAGGTCTTCCCGACGCCCGGCGGGCCGACGAAGCACAGGATCGGACCGCGCATCTTCTTCTTCAGCTTGCGGACCGCCAGGTACTCGATGATGCGCTCCTTGATGGTCTCCAGGCCGTAGTGATCGTCGTCGAGGATCTGCTGCGCCTTCTTCAGGTCGAGATTGTCCTTGGTCTGCACCGACCAGGGCAGGTTGACCATCCAGTCGAGGTAGTTGCGCACTGTGGCGGTCTCGGCCGAGTCGGGGTGCATGCGCTCCAGCTTGTTGATCTGCCGCTCCACCTCTTCGAGCACCTTGGTCGGCATCTTCGCCTTGCGGGCCTTGTCGCGGAACTGCTCGACCTCCTCCGCCAGGTCGTTGCCTTCGCCCAGCTCGTTCTGGATCGCCTTGAGCTGCTGCCGCAGGAAGTACTCGCGCTGGGACTTGTCGATCTCCTCCCGCGCGTGCGAGTTGATCTCCTGCTGCATGTTCAGGAGCTCGATCTCCTTGTTCAGCAGATCGTTGACCCGCTTCAGACGCGCCGCGGGGTCGATGATCTTCAGGATGGCCTGCGCGTCGTCGATCTTGAGGTCGAGGTTGCTCGCCACCAGGTCGGCCAGCCGGCCGGGGTCCTCGAGGTTGCTGGCGATGACCATCACCTCGGAGGAGATCGCCTTGCCGAGCGAGGCGCTCTTCTCGAGCGATTTCTTGACCGTGCGCATCATCGCTTCCTGCTCCATCGCCGGCTTGACGGCGGGCTCCACGATGCGCGTCAGGCGGGCGGTGGTGAACGACTCGCCGCGCACGAACTCGTCGATCCTGGCGCGACACACCCCCTGCACCAGCACGCGGATGCGCCCGTCGGGGAGCTTCAGCATCCGCATGATGACGCCGACGGTGCCGACGTTGAACAGATCCTTCTCGTTCGGCTCCTCGACCTGGCTGTCCTTCTGGGACACCAGGAGGATCATCCTGTTCTCGGCCAGGGCCTGGTCGACCGCCTTGATCGAGCGCTCCCGGCTGACCGACAGCGGCACGATGATGAACGGGTAGACCACGATATCCCGGAGCGGCAGGACCGGCAGCTCTTTGGGGATCCTGAGCTGATCCTCGGGGACCTCGAGCGGCGCGGCGCTCATGGCCGTTCCGCGATCTTGATGGTGATCGGGACCTCCTCGCCCCGCTTGTCGGGCACCTTGGGGAAGGCGATCTTCAGCACCCCTTCGGCGAGCTCGGTCTTCGCCTTGTGGGTGTTGACGGGCGACGAGATGTGGACCACCCGCTTGAACTTGCCGAACGGCCGCTCCATGGAGTGGTATTTCGCACCCTTCGCGGTCTCGGTCCGCCGCTTCTCGCCACGCAGGATGAGGTTGTTGCCGTTGATCGTCAGCGTCAGGTCCTTGAGAGGGACTCCCGGCACCTCGAACTTGACCACCAGCTCCTCGGGGGTCTCGTAGACGTCGGCGCTCGGCAGCCACTCGCCGGTGCCCTCGCTTCCGGACGTCTTCAGCTCCAGGAGATTGTCGAACAGGCGGTTGATCTCGCTCTGGATCCGGCTGATCTCGACGAAGGGACCGATGTCGGCCATAGGGGGGCCTCCGGGTTCGGGGCTCAATATAGTGATGCCCCGGGGCACCAGCAAGGAAACAGGTTACTTCCGCTGCTCCAGCAGGTCACTGAGTATTTTCATGAACTGGTCAACGTCCTCAAATTGACGGTAGACGCTCGCAAAACGGACGTACGCCACCTTGTCGAGCTCCTTGAGCCGCTCGATGACCTTCTCCCCGATCCGGCCGGCCGGGATCTCGCGCTCGGGGGTCTCCTGCACCATCAGCTCCACCTCGTCGGCCACCGTCTCCAGGACCGTGGGCGAGACGGGGC
>QHXY01000002.1:9487-22428 GCA_003223145.1 Acidobacteriota bacterium | reverse complement strand
CACTCGCGGCGCCTCCTGATCACCAGACCGTCCTTGCCCTCGCGCGAGTCGACGACCTTGTCCTCGATGTGACCGCAGAAGGGACATTTCATCGCCGGGCTTCCTCCCTCATGACGAGGAGATGTGTGCCATCTTGCGGACCTCCGCCGGCCGCACACCGCCCTGCCACATGAAAAAGAGGCCGAGGACAATGGTCGGCAGCAGGGTGACGGCATGCAGGGTAATGGCCGCTGCCCCGGCGCTCGCCTGGGCGACTCCCCAGAAGCCGGTCAGGGAGACCTGGCAGAAGTACTCGTAGGGGCCGACGCCACCCGGCGTCGGCATGACGATGCCCGCGCCGAGCGGCACGATCAGCAGGAACATGTCGGTGAACCGGAGCGGCAGGTCGAAGGCCCGCAGACCCAGCAGGACCGACGCGTCGATCACCAGCCACATCGCGAACGACAAGGCGATGCTCTCGGCCAGGTGCCGTTTGTGCCGCATGACCCCCAGCCCGTCGATCAGCTTCTCGACCGTGCCGGTCAGACGCGCCGCGGCGCCGTGTCGCTTGCCGTGCAGACGGTGCAGGAGCCGGGTGACCTGCTTGGGAAACAGCACCAGGACAATCACCAGGGGCAGCGCGACCGCCACCAGCACCCCGGTCGCCACGACGGCCCGGCGCAGGTAGACCGACGCCTGCCCGGCCGCGCTCCCATCCCCGTGCGACGCCATCAGCGCCGCCCCCCGCGAGGTCAGGACGAACACCAGCAGGAGGGCCATGACGGTCATGACGTCGAACAGGCGCTCCAGCGCCACCGTCGCCAGCGTCGCCGTGGTGCTGACCTTCTCCCGGCGCGCCAGGAGCACCGGCCGCGCCACCTCCCCGATCCGGAACGGCACGATGAACGAGATCATGAAGCCGATGAACATCGTGGAGGTCAGGTTGTACATCCCGACCCGCTGCTTGACCGGCGCCATCAGGACGCGCCAGCGCCAGGCTCGGATCAGGTAGGCCAGGAGCGTGACCAGGACGCTCGCCGCGATCAGCCCGGGACTCGCCGCGCGCAGGGCCGCCGTGGCCGCGCGCACGTCGAAGCGACGGGCGAACAGCCAGATGAACGACACGGTCAGCAGAATACTGATCGCGATTCTGAGGGCCGGCTTCACCGCGGTTGGGGTTCCGGTGCGCGCCGCGTTGTCCGCGCGCGAAGCGGGCACGCCGGTCGCTGCGCGCCGCGCGAAACGCCGCCGAATATACAGGAAGCCGCGCGGCGATGTCCAGAAGGCGGAGCCCGGGTCTGCCGACCGCGAGCCGCCGCGTCAGTGGCGGGTGGTGAACCCGCCCGCCTGCTCGCCGAGCGAGCGCGCCCGTGACCGCAGCGCCTCGAGAGCGTCCCGCAGGCGCTCGGCGGCGGCGAGGTTGGTGGTGCAGACCGAGGCGATCTCCGCCAGACCCCTGAGGACCTGGTCGGACGCCTCCGATTGCTCCGTGGTGGCGCGGTGGATGGAGGCGATCATCCCGCCCACGTTGCCGATCGCGCTGGTGACCGAACGCGAGCCGCGGGTCTGCTCGGCGGTGGCGCGCTTCACGTGAGAGGACATCTCGCGCATGTTCTCCACCGCGGACATGATCTGCTCCGAGCCGAGGGTCTGCTCGTTGGTCGCCTTCTTGATCTGGGCCGCCATCTCGCGCACCTTCTCGACCGAGGCGCCGACGGCCTGGCTGCCGCCCGCCTGCTCGCGCGTCGCGGCGGCGATCATGCCCACCCGGTCGGAGGACTGGCGCGCCGACTCGAGGATCTCCTTCAGCGCCTTGCCTGCCTCGCGCGACCGCTCCGACCCTTCCTCCACCCGGCGCATCCCCTCCTGCATCGCGTCGACCGCCCGGCCGGTCTCGGACTGGAAGGCGGCGATCAGCTTGCCGATCTCCTTGGCGCTGGTGGCGGTGCGCTCGGCCAGCTGCCGGATCTCCTCCGCCACGACCGCGAAGCCGCGGCCGTGCTCCCCCGCCTGGGCCGCGATGATCGCGGCGTTGAGCGCCAGGAGGTTGGTCTGCTCGGTGACCGCCTGGATGACATTCAGGATGAGACCGATCTCCTGCCCTTTGCGGCCGACCGACTCGATCACCTGTTTCGTCTGGGAGACGCTGCCGTAGATCCCGTCCATCCCCTCGATGGTCAGCACGACCGCACGCATGCCTTTCTCGGCGTTCGCCGCCACCAGCTCGGAGATCGCCTTGCTGTCGGCGGCGTTGCGCTCCACTTGAACTGGTTCAGGAGCTCGACGTTGCGGTCGATCTCCTTGATCGAATCGACCATCTCCTCCGTGGTCGCGGCGGTGTCCTCGACCGAGATCGTCAGCCCGTCGGCGTGCCCCGCGACCTCCTCGATGGTCGCCACCATGGTCAGAATCGACGACGTGGTCTCCTCCGACGAGGCCGACAGGCTGGCGACGCTCTGGGCGACGTTCTTGGTCGAGCGTCCCGTGGCCTCGGCGGCGCGTGAGACGCGATCGAGCAGGTCGCGCTTGTCGCGCGTTCCGGAGAGGACTCCCGACACCGACGCCTCGATCGTGTCCATCGCCTCGGCCATCCGCCGGGTCTCCTCCTGCATCCCGCCGATGACCGCCTCCAGCCGGTCCGAGAAGGCGTCGATCTCCCCGCCGACCGCGCCGATCTCGTCGGCCGACCGCAGGCCGGCCCGCCGGGTCAGATCGCCGCGGGCCAGGCGCTCCGCGGCCAGGGCGAGCGTCTGCGCCGGCCCGACCACCAGTCGGCGCGTGAAGACGTGGGCCAGGAGCGTGCCGCCGAGCGCGATCAGGAGCCCGAGAAGAGACACCTGCCAGGCGAATGCGCGGCGCGCTTCGTCGAGCCCCGCCGCCGCGAAGGCCACCCGGACCTCTCCCGGAAACGTCATCGTCTGAGACGTCGAGACACCGCCCGGCGTGGCGGCGGGCCCGTCACGACGCTGGGCGGCGCCGGCCGATCGTGGCCCGAGGCCGTAGTCTCCCGGCCCGCCGGCCTCGGGCGGCGCCGGGGCCGTGCCGGGGATGTTCCGCTCCGACGCCATCGCCGACGGGACCTGCCCCGGCGTTCCACCCGTGATCGGAAACGTGAAGATGTACAGCGGAGCACCGGACACTCCCAGGGTCCGATCGTCGCGACCCTGCGGCGCCAGAGGCACTCCACGGGCCGCGTACACCGGGCGACTTCCGGACGCGCCGCCCTCCGCAAGTACGGACCCGCCTCGATCGACGATCTCCACGTAGACCAGGTCGCCGGCGCCGGTGATGGTGTCGAGCAGAGGCTTCAGCGCGTCGGTTCCGGAGCGCTCGAGCGCCTGCTCCGACGCGAGCGCGAGCAGGCGCGCCAGGCTGGCGCCGCGTTGCCGCATCGACTCGAACGCCAGTCGATCGACCGCCGCCGCGCCGGCCCAGACCACGAGGGCGCCGAAAACGGCGAGGACCAGCGCGGTACCGAGCACGATCTTCCGGCTGAGACCAGGGATGAAGCCCCGCGTCTCGATTGCGCCGGGACCCTGGATCCCTCTTCCGGCCATCATGCCGCTCCGTCCTCCGTTGTCCTCCCGGCGCCGGCGGCCGGACGCACCTCAGGCAGGCTACGACGGGCCTGAATATAGGGCCCGGTGCCCGCGGGCGCCAACGACCTGCCCCGCCCCGGCGCCGGTCGCTCCCGGCGCCGGTCGTTGCTTTTTCGCGCCAGGGGGTGGTAGAAGCCTGCGATGCGCACTGCGGCCCGGTTCCACTCGTTCTTCTGCGGCATGCCCTGCGAGCTGACCCTCGATGTTCCAAAGAGCGGCACCGTGGCGGCGGTGGGTGGCTGCCCGGCCTGCCGGGATGAGATCGCCGCCTTCCGTGAGGAAGACCGCCCGCCCGTCGTCGCCGGACGCAGGACCGCGCTCGCCCCCGCCATCGATGCCGCCGCCCGCATCCTGAGCGAGGCGCGCGCGGCGTTCATCTACGGTCTGTCGCGCAGCGCCACGGCGACGGCCGGCAGGGCAGCCGCTCTCGCCGCGCTGGTCCGCGGGGTGATCGACGTCGAAGGATCCGAGGAGATCCGCGCGGATCTGTTCGCGCTGCAGACGTTCGGGCTTCCCACCGCCACCTTCGGCGAAATCCGCGACCGCGCCGATCTCCTTCTGCTGTGGCGCTGCGATCCGCGCCTCACGCACCGGCACCTGTTCGAAGTCCCTCCGCGGCCGGCGTTGACCCGGGCGCCGGAGCGGGCCATCGTGGTCGTGCCGGCCGCCGGGCACCCGTCTGCGCGTACGACCGACCTGATCCTGCCGGCCGGACCGGGCGGCGACCTCGAGACGGCGCTGGCCTTGCGCGCCATGGCGGGCGGCGCAAGCATCGAGGGCGACGCCGCCGGCGGCGTGCCGCTGGCGGCGCTGGCGGAAGCGTCGGACCGTCTGCGCCGGGCCAGATACTCCGCCATTTTCTGGGCCCCCGCGGCGACGGCGGGGCCTTCCGGCGCGGCCGTCGCATCCACCCTGACGCTCCTGGCTCGCGACCTCAACCGGGAGGCGCGCTGCGTGGCGCGGCCGCTGGGCGCCGGTGGGAACGTGGCCGGCGCCATGACGGCCCTCGCGGCGGCCACGGGCTTTCCATGCACCGTCGGCTTCGGGTCGGGAGCCGTGCGATTCGCCCCGGGTGAGTTCGGCGCGGCGCGGATGATCGGCGAACGGTGCGCCGACACCGTCCTGTACCTGGGAGCGCGATCCGGGGGACATATAAAAGATGATACGGGCGCCCGGGGCCGAAAACGCCCCCGAAGACCCAGACTGGTGGTCGTGGGACCACGCCTGCCGGCGGAAGTCAGCGACCCGGACGTCTGGATCCCGACCGCCCTGCCGGGGCTGACCTCCGCCGGGACCGCCTTGCGGTCGGACGGCGTGACGGTGGTGTTGCGGGCGCTCCTGCCCACACGGCGGCCGACCGAGGACGAAGTACTCGACACCCTGATCCGGCGTTTGGGGAAGATTCCCGGCGCCGCTAGCCGCGCCATCCATTCTCCCGGCGCGGGTACCCCGGGGGCGGCGGGCCCGAGAGCCACGGGGTCCTCTGCCGGCGCCCGTGGGCCCGCGCCAGGCTCCGCTTCCAGGCGAACAGGGGCGCGTACGCCGGGTCGCGCACGAACTCGGGGACGATCTCGAGCGGGTCGAGAAACGACGACGTGGCGATGTCGGCCAGTGTCAGCGTCCGTCCGACGAGGAATCCCGCCGCCGCGACGCGCTCCTGGAGGACCGGCAGGAAGGCGCGGAGCCGGTCGCGACTCCGTTGGATCTCCTGGGGGAAAATCGTGAACTTCCTCCGGAGCCGCGGCTCGAGGACGCGCCGCATGGGACCGTTCAGCCAGCGCTTTGGAGCGCGCGACCAGAGCAGCGTTCCCTCCATCAGAGCGGGGTTCTCGAGCGCAACCTGGTAGCCGACGCGCCGGGTGTCCAGTCCCAGCTCCTCATCGCACTTTTTTTCGAGCCCCAGGACCTCGGCACGCCCGGCCGCGTCGCGCGGCAGGAGAGGCGGATCCGGGCAGGACTCCTCCAGATACGCGGCGATCGCAGCGGAGCCTTCGATCACCTTCCCGCCGTCCCTTAGGACGGGCACGTCGCCGCGCGCCCCCAGGTCGGTCACCTCGCGCCGGGTGAACGGGTTGACGCGCTGCACGCGGTGAGGCAGGCGCTTGAAGTCGAGGCACCAGCGCGCCTTCTCGCAGAAGTGCGACCAGAAGATGTCGTACAGAACGAGCCCCATGCCCGCTCCACGTTAGCACACGGCGCGCGCGACGGCTTCGTTGACCCACCCCGCGCCGCAATGGTACAAGTCCATCGCATGGAGCTTGGGCTGAAGGGAAAGATCGCCATCGTCACGGGCGGGTCCCGGGGCATCGGACGGGCCGCCGCCGCGGCCCTCCTGCGCGAAGGGGCCTCGGTCATGGTGGCCTCTCTGCGCAGGGAGTCCGTGGATATGGCCGTCAAGGAGCTCGCGCGGCTTGGGAGGGTCGAAGGGATGCCCTGCGACGTGGCCGTCGAGACCGACGTCGTGCGGCTGGTACGGGAGACGGTGAAGCGCTTCGGACGTCTGGACGTGATGGTGGCCAACGCCGGCGTCGCCGACCCCTACAAGAACCTGCTCGAGATGCCGGTCGACGAGTGGGACAGGATGATCGCCATCCACATGCGCGGGACGTTCCTGTGCGGTCGCGAGGCGGCGCGCGTCATGCGGGACGCGAAGGTCGCCGGGCGGATCGTGACGGTGTCGTCCACCTCCGCCTTCGAGTGCGACCCGCTCGGCGGCAGCTACAACGCCGCCAAGGCCGGCATCGTCGGTCTGACCCGCTCGATGGCGATCGACTTCGCCGACTGGGGCATCCGCGTGAACAGCGTGGCGCCCGGCTGGATTTACACCGACATGTCGACGAGCGACCTGCCGCCGCGCGGCACGCCGGTGGAGAACCTCGGGGCGCTCAAGCGGGCGGGCGAGCCGGAGGAGGTCGCCGCCGCGATCGTCTTCCTCGCCTCGAGCGCCTGCGATTTCATGACCGGGACGACGATCTTCGTGGACGGCGGCCAGACGATCGTCGCCCCCAAGATGCGCTGGTGACTCCGGCCGCGGCCATCCGGCGAGGGGCTCAGTCCGCCGTTCCTCCTCCATCGACGACCAGCGAGGACCCGGTCATGAACGACGCGTCCTCGGACGCGAGAAACAGCACGGCGCGGGCGATCTCTTCCGGCCTGCCGATCCGGCCGAGCGGACGGTTGGCGGCCCCCTTCACGTACTCCTCCCACGACAGCCCGCGCTGCTTCGCGTCCTCGGGGAGCATCGGTGTCTCCACGTCGCCGGGACAAACGCAGTTCACGCGGATGCCCTGCCGCCCATGGTCGATCGCCATCGCCTTGGTGAGCAGGACCACGCCCCCCTTGGAGGCGCAGTAGGCGGCCGCCGCGTCGCCGCCCGCCAGCCCCCAGCCGCTGCTGTTGTTGACGATGACGCCGGAGCCCTGCGCGATCATGTGCGGCAGGACGCACTTCGACATCAGGTAGGTCCCCTTCAGGTTGACGTCGATCGTCTGGTCCCATTCGTCCTCGGGACAGTCGGGGACGGTGTGCGGGAAGAACACGCCGGCGTTGTTGAACAGGACGTCGATCTTCTTGAAGGCCTTGAGCGTCTCGTCCACCGTCCGGCGGCAGTCGTCGGCCGAGCGCACGTCGGCGCGCACGAAGATCCCCTCGGATCCGGCGCCTTTGATGTCATGCAGGGCGACGCGACCGCGCACCTCGTCCCGGCCGGTGATCGCGACGCGCGCCCCCTCGCGCGCGAACAGCACCGCCGTCGCCCGGCCGATGCCGGACGTCCCCCCGGTGATGAGCGCGACCTTGCCCGCCAGACGCATCACGAACCTCCTCCGGCCACGAACCCCCCGTCCACGATGAGCGGCGCCCCCGACACGAACGACGAGGCTTCGCTGGCGAGGTACAGGGCGGCCTGCGCGATGTCCTCCGGCCGCGCCACGCGGCGGAGCGGCACGTCCGCCGCCTGCTCCATATGGCGGTCGAGCGGATCCCCCAGCATGCCGGCCTCGCTCCTGAGCATGGGCGTATCGGTGTCGCCCGGGCAGATGCAGTTGACGCGGATGTTCTGCGCGCCATGGTCGATCGCCATGGCCTTGGTCAGCAGGGCGACCGCCCCCTTGGAGGCGCAGTACACGGCCGCGCGCGCCCCGCCGACCAGGCCCCAGACGGACGCGGTGTTGACGATGACGCCGCCGCCCGTGCGGGCCATCACCGGGACGGCACGGCGCGACAGCAGGAACACCCCCTTGACGTTCACCTCCATGACGCGGTCCCAGTCCTCCTCGCTCGTGTCCACGACGGTGGCGCGGCGGATGATGCCGGCGTTGTTGAACAGGATGTCCAGACGCCCGTAACGGGACACGGTCTCGTCCACGGCGCGCCGCGCGTCGGCGTCGCGCCCGACGTCGCCGCGGACGAACAGCGCCCGGCCGCCCTCGTCTTCGATGGTCCGGGCGGCGGCGCGCCCGGCGGGCTCGTCCAGGTCGAACAGGCTCACGGCGGCCGCCTCGCGTGCGAACAGCAGCGCCGTCGCCCTGCCGATCCCCGAGGCGGCGCCGGTGATCAGGGCGACCTTGCCTCGCAGGATTCCGGGGCCGGCCGGTGCGCGCTCGTTCGTCATGACTCTACCGGCTCGCCAGGCCGCCGGCGGTCTCGCCGCCGTCGATGACGAAGACCTGGCCGGTGAGGTAGGCGGCGTCGTCCGAGGCCAGATAGGCGAACAGCCCGGCGATCTCTTCCGGCGCGGCGTGCCGCCCGAGCGGGATCTTCCGGTTCACCTCGTCGAGCATGGCGTCGGTGTACTCGGCCCTCTGCATCGGCGTCAGGACATAGCCTGGTGCGACCGCGTTCACCCGCACCTGCGGCGCCAGTTCCAGAGCGATCGACCGGGTCAGCTCGATCACGCCCGCCTTGCAGGCGTTGTAGTCGGCATAGTAGCGGTGACCGACCAGGCCGTTGGTCGAGGCGGTCTGGAGAATGACGCCGCCGCCCCTCTCCATCATGTGGCGCGCCGCCGTCTGAGCCACGTAGAAGACGCCGGTCAGGTCGGCGCCGACGACGCGGTCCCACTCCTCCGGCGTGATGTCGAGGAAGGCGTGCCGGACGCTGATGCCGGCGTTGTTGACCAGGACGTCGACGCGGCCCATCAGGCGGACCGCCTCGGCGAACGCCGCCTGGACATCCGGCAGGCGTCTGACGTCCGCCGTCAGCGCCCCCGACAACGCGGGATGCTTCTTCTGGATCGCCTCGTTGCCGCGCGGGTCGCGGTCCAGCACACAGACCTTCGATCCCTCCTCCAGGAAACGCGCCACCGTCGCCGCGCCGATGCCGCTGGCCCCGCCGGTGACCACGACCCCCTTGCCTCGAAGCCCGCGCATCCGACCCTCCGCCCTCGCACGGAAAGCCGTATCTTACCCGCGCTCGCCTTCCGTCCGGCTGCCAATTGTGTCAGCATGCCGCGTGGCAGGGAGCCGCACCATGGCCTCGATCTCCCGGACCCGGCTTGCCTCGTTGATGGACCGCGAGACGCGGCGCTTCACGGCGGAGCGCCCGAAGTCGCGCGCCCTGTTCGAGCGCGCCCGCGCGTCGCTTCTCGGCGGTGTGCCGATGAACTGGATGGTGCGCTGGTCCGGGCCGTTCCCGCTGTTCGTGAAGGAGGCGCAGGGGGCGCACTTCACCGACGTGGACGGCCATCGCTACCTGGACCTGTGCCTGGGGGACACCGGCGCCATGACGGGGCATTCGCCCCAGGCCGTCGCGGAGGCGGTCGCCGTCCAGGTCCGGCATGGCGTGACCTTCATGCTGCCGACCGAGGACTCGGTCTGGGTGGGGGAGGAGCTGCAACGGCGCTTCGGCCTGCCGTACTGGCAGATCGCCATGACGGCGACCGACGCGAATCGCTTCGCCATCCGCCTGGCGCGCGGCATCACCGGCCGCAGGCTCGTCCTGGTGTTCAACGGCTGCTACCACGGAACGGTGGACGAGACGTTCGTTGCGCTGAAGGACGGCGCCACCGTCCCGAAGAAGAGCAGCTTCGGCCCTCCCGTCGATCCGGCCCTCACGACGCGTGCCGTCGAGTTCAACGACATCGAGGCGCTGCGGCGGGCGCTCGAGCCCGCCGATGTGGCCTGTGTCCTGGCCGAGCCGGCGATGACCAACGTCGGTATCATCCTTCCCGCACCCGGCTATCATGAAGCGCTGCGCGACATCACCCGCCGCACCAGTACCCTGCTGATCATCGACGAGACCCACACGATCTGCGCTGGGCCCGGCGGGTACACGGCGGCTCATCGCCTCGAGCCGGACATGCTGACGATCGGCAAGCCGATCGCGGGCGGTGTCCCGGCCGCCGCCTACGGCGTGAGCCGCGACCTCGCGGACCGGGCCGCCGCCGGCATCCGCGTCGAGGACTCCGACGTCAGCGGCATCGGCGGCACCCTCTCCGGCAACGCCCTGGCCCTCGCGGCCATGCGCGCCACGCTCGAGCACGTCCTGACGCCCCGCTTCTACGAGACGACCATCCCTCTGGCGGAGCGCTTCGCCGCGGGCGTCGAGGCGGTCATTCGCTCGGCCGGTCTGCCCTGGCACGTGGTCCGCCTCGGCAACCGCGCCGAGTACCAGTTCCGGCCGACGCCGCCGAAGAACGGCTCCGAGGCCGAGGCGGCGATGGACCTCGATCTGGACCGCTTTCTCCACCTGTACTGCCTGAACCGCGGCATTCTCATGACCCCTTTCCACAACATGGCGCTCATCGCCCCCGACACGCTGCCCGAGGACATCGACCGCCACACGCGCGTGTTCGCGGAGGCGGTGAACGAACTCCTCGTTTGAATCCGGTGTCGGGCCCGCGTTGACGCTCCGCGCTTGCGGGTGGTACAACCACGCCCGTGCCGGGCAAGCGGAGTTCCGGACAGAACGACGCATCGGTGTTGCGCCTCCGCGGCGGACGGATCGTCGATCCGCACACCGGCAGGCGCGACGAGGCCGGCGACGTGTGCATCCGTGACGGCCGCATCGTGGACTCGCTCCCCGCTTCGGCCCCGGTCCTTGATGCGCGGAACCTCGTCGTCAGGGCGGGCGCCGTCGAGGTGCACACGCACGTCGCCGGGCCCGCCGTCGCGGCGGCGCGTCTTCTCTGCCCCGAGGATGGCGGTCGCCTCCTGCCGACCCTCCCGGAAGCCGGCCGGCGCTACGCTCGACTGGGATACACCACGGTGATGGAGGCGGCGGTCGCACCGCTCGGGGCGCGGGCCGCGCACGCCGACCTCGACGCAGTCCCGATCGTCGACAAGGGCATCTTCGTCCTTCTGGGAGACGACGCGATCGCGCTGGAGTTCGTCCGCGACGCTCGGCAGAACGATCTGAGGCAGTACGTCGGGTGGATGATCGAGGCGACGCGCGCCTGGGCGGTGAAGGCGGTCAATCCGGGCGGGGTGGAGGCCTGGAAGTGCGGCGCGCACGCGTCGCCCGGTGCAACGAAGTCGTCCGCCGGCCCGCCCTTCGTCCCGGCCGAGGTCGATCTCGACGCCGCGACCCTCGGCCCGAACCTGACGCCGCGGCGGATCGTAACGTCGCTCGCCGCGGCGGTGCGCGATCTCGGCCTGCCGCACCCGCTGCACCTTCACATGAACGGCCTCGGCCTGCCGGGCAACGCGGCGCTGTCGCTCGCGACCCTGCACGCGCTGCGCGACCTGCCGGCGCATTTCACCCACGTGCAGTTCCACGCCTACGGCGGACGGACCATCAGGGGATTTCGCAGCCGGTCGTCCGAACTCGCGGCGTGGTTCAACAATCATCCGCGGGCCACGCTCGACGTCGGGCAGGTGATGTTCGGGGCGGCGGTCGGCGTGTCGGCCGACGCCCCGGCGCTCTACCGTCTGCACCGTGCGACCGGGCGCAAGTGGTTCAATCTCGACATCGAGGGGGAGACCGGCTGCGGCGTCGTTCCGCTCGCGTACCGCGAGAGCAGCCTGGTGAACGGCGTGCAGTGGGCCATCGGCCTGGAGCTGTTTCTCCTCATCCGCGACCCCTGGCGGGTCTTCCTGACGACCGATCACCCGAACGGCGGTCCGTTCTCCTCCTACCCGGCGGTCATCCGGCTGCTGATGGATCGGAAATACCGCGAGGACGCCCTGGCGCGTCTCCACCCGGGGGTGAGAGAGCGCTCGTCCCTCGCCGGCCTCACCCGGGAGTACACTCTGCAGGAGATCGCGATTCTCACACGCGCCGGCCCGGCGCGCGCCCTCGGCCTCGAGCGCAAGGGGCACCTGGCGCCGGGCGCCGACGCCGACGTCGTGCTGTACAACCCCTCGGACGACGTCGTGGCGATGTTCTCCACCCCCGTCGCCGTGATCAAGGGTGGCGTCGTGGTGGCGCGTGACGGCGAGATCGTCGCCGAGCCGCGGGGACGGACTTTGTACACCGGCCCGCCGCGGGCCGCGGCCGGGAAGACGCGCGCCGCGCTCGAGAGACTGATCCGCGACCGCTTCGAGACGACGATGACGACGCCGATCGAGGACTTTCAGGGGCCTGGCGGGGAAGGCTGACGTGCGGGTCTCCGGCACGCTGATCGAGGACACCTACGCCGAGGCCTTCACCATGCGCGTCTCGCGCCTGGTGATCACCGCCGGGAGCGAGCGCTGGGCGGCGATCGCGGCGCGCGTCATGACCGGCTTCGCGACCTCCGTCATTGGCTGCGGCTGCGAGGCGGGTCCGGAGGGCCCGGCGCCCGGACGCACCCCCGATGGCCGCCCCGGCGTGCGTGTCCTGGTGTTCGCGCGCTCCGCCGCGGATCTCCAGGAGCAATTGATGCGCCGCGTCGGCCAGTGCGTGATGACCGCCGCCGGCACCGCCTGCTTCGACGACCTGCCCTCCGAGGAGACCGTTCGCGTGGGCTCGCTTCTGCGCTTCTTCGGCGACGGCCACCAGGTGAGCAAGGTCCTGGACGCGGCGCTCGCCGGCGCCGCACCGGCGGCCCTGGACGATACGGCCCCGCCGCGCGAGCGACGCTTCTGGCGCATTCCGGTCATGGACGGCGAGTTCGTGGTCGAGGACCGCTTCGGAGTGCGCAAGGCGGTCGCCGGCGGCAACTTTCTCATCCTCGGGCGGGACCCCGAGGTCACCCTCGCAGCGGCCGAGCGCGCCGTGCAGGCGATCGGCAAGGTGCCCGGAGTCATTCTCCCATTTCCCGGAGGCATCGTGCGCAGCGGCAGCAGAGTCGGTTCGAAATATAAGAAATTGATCGCCTCGACCAACTCCCCCTACTGCCCGACCCTGCGGCGCCTCGTGAAGACCGCGTTGCCCGACGACGCCGCCGGCGCGCTCGAGATCGTCATCGATGGCCTGTCGCTGGAGGACGTGCGGCGCGCCACG
>QHXY01000002.1:0-9325 GCA_003223145.1 Acidobacteriota bacterium | reverse complement strand
ATCTGAGCCTGAAGCAACCGCCCGCGTCCCCGACCGTCCCGATCGACGCCTCCAGTCTCTGTCCGGATCGACTGGCGGGTCTCGGACGCATGGAGGTCGAGCGTGTGCCGATCGTCATCGGGCGGCTGGATGTTGCGCTCGGCGAGTTGTTCCACGTCTCGGGCGACGACGGGGAGGCGATCGAGGTGGAGGGGGACCTGTCCTCGTTCGCGCGCATCGGGGCGTCGATGTCGCGCGGGCGCCTCGTGGTGCGCGGCGCCGTCGGTCCGCGGGCCGCGGCGGGGATGCGCGGCGGCACGTTCCTGGTGGACGGCCCGGCCGGCGATCACGCCGGGGAAGGGATGACCGGGGGACTGCTGCGCATCCGGGGCGATGCCGGCGATCACCTCGCCGCGCCCGTGCCCGGCGCGCCGCGCGGCATGAACCGCGGGGCGATCCTGATCGACGGGAATGCCGGACGGATGGCCGCCGCGCGGATGCGCCGCGGCCTCATCGCAGTCGCGGGCGATCTCGGCGAGGCGGCGGCCTGCGGGATGCAGGCGGGAAGCCTGTTCGTGTTCGGCAGCATCGGCCGGGGGGCGGGAGCGCTTCTGCGACGCGGCACGATCCTCGCCCTTGGAGGAACGGCGCCCCTTCCGACGTTCCTGCCGGCCGGGCCGCTGCGCTTTCCCTTCCTCGAGGTCTTCTTCGACGCCCTGGAGTCGGCCGGCTTCCCGGTCCCCGCGCCGGCGCGGCGCGCCTTGTATCGCCGGCACGTGGGCGACGTGTCGGGCGGCGGGGCCGGCGAGATCTTCGTACCGGCAGGAACGTCGTGAACGCGATCCTGGAGCGCCTGCACGCCGGCGCGGCGCGTCTCGCCGACGCGCTCGCCGCCGACGCGGCGCTCCTGGGCGTCGAGGTGTCCCGGTTGCCGGACGGCGCCCGGCTGATCGACGCGGGGGTTCGGGCCCCCGGTTCGGTCGAGGCGGGGCGGCTGTACGCCGAGTGCTGTCTCGGCGGGCTGGGGCGCGTCGGAATCGACACCGCGCCGCTGGGGCACACGACCTTCCTGCAGGCGCGCGTCGCCGTCGATCACCCGCTGGTCGCCTGCATGGCGTCGCAGTACGCCGGCTGGAAGATCCAGGTCGGTCAGTTCTTCGCCATGGGCTCGGGGCCGGCGCGCTCGCTCGCCGCCGCCGAGCCGATGTTCGAGAGGTATCCTCTCAAATCGCGCGCCGGGGCCGCCGTCCTGCTGCTCGAGAGCGGCGTCCTGCCGGGCCCGGAGGTCGCCGGCCACGTCGCCACTCGCTGCGGCGTGGCGCCCGGGAGCGTCACGCTGATCGCCGCCTCGACCGGCAGCCTCGCCGGCTGCGCCCAGATCGCCGCGCGCTCCGTCGAGACGGCCCTGCACAAGCTCATGGAGCTCGGATTCGATCTGGAAGCGATCGTCGCCGGCGCCGGGTCGTGCCCGATCGCCCCCGGTCATCCCGACCCGCTGCGCGCCATCGGCCGGACGAACGACGCCGTGCTCTACGGCGCCCGCGTGTCGCTCTGGACCCGCTGCGAGGACCGGCGGATCGAGGCGGTCATCGACCGTCTGCCGTCCTCGTCGTCGAGGGACCACGGCCGGCTGTTCTACGATCTGTTCAGGGAGCACGGCGACTTCTACAAGATTGACCCGATGCTTTTCAGCCCGGCGCAGGTGACGGTGGTGAACGCCGCGACCGGGCGCGTCTTCTCGAGCGGTGCGATCGACGAGGCGATGCTCAGAAAATCGTTCGAGATCGACTGATGCCGGACCGACCGCGCGTCGGCCTGCTCGCGACGGGCGACCGCTGGCACGTGCAGGCGCTGGGCGCCGCCCTGGAGCGCCTGGGCTGCGAGACGGTGCTCTGTCCCGCCACCCGGATGACCGGACGGATCGACGCGGGCGCCACCGTCCGTGCCGGCGAGTTCGGTCTCGAGTCGCTCGACGCCCTCCTGGTCCGATTCATCCCGCCCGGCTCCCTCGACCAGATCGTGTTCCGCATCGACGCGCTGCATGCGGCGCACGACGCCGGGCTCCCGGTAATCAATCCACCCCGGGCCATCGAGCGCACCGTGGACAAGCACTGGACGTCGCGTCTTCTGAGCGTGGCCGGCCTCCCGACGCCGCGCACCGTGGCCGCCGAGGGCTTCGAGGAGGCGATCGCGGCCTTTCGCGAGATGGGGGATGTGCTGGTCAAGCCGCTGCTCGGGTCGGGCGGGCGCGGCATCGTGCGGGTCTCGGACGAGGATCTCGCCTACCGGACGTTCCGGGCCCTGGAGATGCACCGGGCCGTGTTCTACATCCAGGAGTTCGTGCCCCACGGCCGCACCGATCTGCGGTTCCTGGTGGCCGGCGGCCGGGTGGTCGCGGCGGCGCGCCGCACGGGTAACGGCTGGAAGACCAACGTCGCCGCCGGGGCCGAGATGCGCGCGCACCGGCCGCGCCCCGAAGAGGAGGACCTGGCGGTGCGCGCCGCCCGCGCGGTGGGCGCCGATTACGCCGGCGTCGACGTCATCGAGACGGCGGGAGGCCGGCCCCTGGTGGTCGAGGTCAACGGCATTCCCGGCTGGAGCGCCCTGCAAGGCACGACATCGATCGACCTGGCCGGGGAAATCGCGTCGCTGGTCCGGGCGCGCCTGCCGGCACGGCACGCCGCCGCGCCGCGCGTCTGATGGTCCGCCCGGCCCGGCGCACGGAGCTGATCGCGGCGGCGGCCCAGACCGCCTGTCTCATGGACGTCATGGCGCCCAAGCCGGGCAATGTGGCTCGCGGGCGCGATCTCCCAGGACTCACGTATCGTGATCTCGTCCTCAGCGCCCACGCCATCGGCCCGGCCTTCCGGCGCAACGCCCGGGGGCGGCCCGGCCGGTTGATCCTCGAGGCGGTTCGCACCACGCGGCGGCACGTCGCCACGAACACCAACCTCGGGATCGTCCTGCTCCTCGCGCCGCTGGCCCTTGCCGCCGCCGCCACGCGTGGGACTTTTCGCGACCGGCTGGCGCGGGTCCTGCGGGATCTCGACCTGCAGGACGCGCGTGACGTCTACGACGCCATCCGGATTGCTGAGCCGGGTGGGCTCGGCCGGGTCGCCGCGCAGGACATACGCAGCGGGCCGACCCTCCCTCTCCTCGAGTGCATGCGGCTGGCGGCGGGGCGCGACGCCGTCGCCCGCGAGTACGTCACCGGCTTCGAGTCGACCCTCACGATCGGTCTCCCCGCCCTGCGCCGCCAGCGTGATCGTCACGTCCCCATGCCGGTGGCGATCGCGCAGGTCTACCTGGTCCTGCTCGCGGCGGCGCCCGACACGCTGATCGCGCGGCGGCACGGTGCCGCCGTGGCGCGCGTTGTACGCCGCGGCGCGCGGCGGGTGCTGCGCGCCGGGGGCTTCCTGAGCGCGCGCGGCCGCGCGCTGGCGGAGAGGCTGGACCGCGACTTGCGCTCCCGCCGTCCGCCGCGGAACCCGGGGGCGACCGCCGACCTGACGGTGGCGTCCGTGTTCTTGTGGCTGCTCGATGATCAGGGTCTTCTGGGAAGGATCGGCGCGCCGCTCAGAACGCCTCGAGGGCGGCGCCGCGGTTCCAGCCGCGCACGGCGAAGCAGGCGCCCTCGGGGGTCGCCCGCCGCGCCGCTTCGAGCAGGCGCCGCTCCTCCTCCGCGTCGCCCGCGAAGGCGTACACCGCCGGCCCCCAGGACGACTGCCCCACGCCACGGGCGCCGGCGTCCTTGAGCCGGGCGATCAGCGCGGCCGCGTCGGGATGGAACAGCCCGTTCTGCACCGCCGCGAAGCACGAGCCCACCAGCTCCTGCGCCTCGGTGAGCGCCGCGCCGAAGGTGCCGAGGTCGCGCTCGACCAGCGCGGGCACCAGACGCATCAGGACGATGCGGGCGATCTGATCGACCATCTGATCCGAGGCGGGACCGAGCCGGGCGAAGGCCGCCTCTTCGGTCTCGCCGCTGATCGTCTCCGTGGGCGGCGGCACCGCCACGACCATCCTCCAGTCCTCCGGAAAATCGTGGCGCAGGAGAAGCGGCGGGGTCTCCCCCAGTCTGTCCCCCTCGACCGCGTGCCCCCCTTCGACCACGAACCCGCCGCGCTGGAACAGATGGTAGCCGACGCCCGAACGACGGGCGCGGTTCATCAGGGCGCACAACTCCTCCGGCGACAGGTCGAGCCCGCGCAGACGACTGAGCCCGGAGGCGACCGCCAGTGCCAGCTGCGTCCCCGATCCCAGCCCGACGTGCTCCGGGATCGCCTCCACCACCCGGATGCGCGCCTCCGGCTTCACCTCGACTGCGTCGAAGAAGCGCGCCGCCAGGATCTCGATCCGCTCCGCCTGATCCCCTTCCACTTGAAGCCCCCTGGCGGGCTCCATGCTCAGGACCAGTCGCGGCGCCGCGATCGACAGTCCCATGCCGCCGAATCGTCTTCCCTTGTCCCCCGACAGGTCGAGGAAGCCGAAGTGCAGTCTCGCCTGGGCCCGGACTTCAACCCGCATCGCGCCACCTCTGGGCGTGCTCGGCCAGGAAGTCGAACGCCTCGCGCTCGGCGGCGCCTGCCGTCTTGTCCACCAGCGGCCGCAGACGGGCGATCTCCTCCAAGACCCGCTCGCGCCCCAGAAGGTGCAGCCGGGTCGCCAGGATGGTGGCCTCGATCACCGCGTGCTTGGCCCGGTTGAAGCCGGCGAAGTCACGCGCGCGCCCTTCGTCGACCACGCGTCCGAGGAAGCGCCCCCGATCTTCGCCGAGGTCCTGCGACTCGACGACGAACTCCTTCCAGGAGCAGGCGTCTTCGAGGATCCCGGCGCGCACCCGGTGCGCCGCCCGGTGCGGCGGTGTGAACGCGTCGACCGCGCAGCGCGCGAACAGCAGGACGTTGTCGGTGAAATTGACCACGCCTTCCCGGGTCTCCAGGAGGTTTTTCCAGGTCACGGCCGTCCGGAAGGGTCGCAGCAGCACCCTCCCGCCTTCCAGGGTAATCCCCATCGGCGCGAAGTTCGGCCGCCCGTCCCGGTCGACCGTCGAGACGATGGTCTCGAGTATCATCGGCTCCGCTCCATCTGCACTTCGACGTGCCCCACCCGGGGAAGCACGAACTTGCGCACGCGCACCACCGCCCGGCGCACCGGGAACCGGGCGAGCACCAGGTCCAGGACGCCGCGCGCCGCCGCCTCGACCAGATGGAACGATCCCGCCTCGAGCAGTCCGCGCACCGACTCGCAGACGTCGCGGTAGTCGATGGCGCGCCGCAGATCGCCGCTCCGCCCCGCGTCCTCCAGGTCGGCGTACAGCTCGAGATCGACCGCCAGCCTCTGGCGCTCGCGGCGCTCTTCCTCGGTGACGCCGATCTGGCACATGCAGAGGATGTCGCTGAGCGCCAGTCGGTCCTCGCGCCCGGCCGCAGCGCCGCCTGCCGCCGTTCCGCCCGCCGCGGCGTCCCGCATCATCGCCCCTCGGCGCGCCGGGCTGCCGCCTCGCGCCGCCCTCGTGCCGGGGCCCGTCGCGGGCGCGCATGGTCGCCGCCCTCCTCCTCGACGTAGGTCAGGTAGCCCCAGCGCAAGGGTTCTCCCTGGATGTACTTCTTGCCCAGGCGCCGGGCCAGGTCCGCCTTCATCAGCTCCCGCCCCAGGTAGAAGGCGTGCGAGGCGTCGTCCGCCACCCCGAGCCGCGGAAAGATGTCGCGGATGTTGGTGTCCTTCACGAACTTTTCGCAGTTGAACACGTAGATCGCCTCGCCGTCCGTGTCGATGCGGAAGTTGCGGTCGGTGACTTTTTCCTGGAGCCCGCGCAAATCGACCTCGGTCGGATGCGTCACCCGCGGATCACGGGTCGTGACCAGGCGGTCGTCGAACCCCTTCGGGATGGCGGAGCGCCGTGAGGCATGGTGCATCATGCGTCGGCCGCAATCGAGCTCGCGCACGCTCCCCCGCGCCCAGCCGGCGACCTCCGTGGTCAGCGCGTAGCCGATCTTGAGCTCGCTCATGAGACCGAGCAGGACGGCGTTCACGCCCGTCGAATCGGCCTCCGTCAGCTCCGTGAGGTTGCCCACCCCCATCAGCATGTCGGCGTCCGGCAGCGCCTCGCGCGCCTCGCAGTAGCGCCGGACCGAGGCGGCGAAGCCGAAGTGGATCGGCTCGAGCACCGGGTCGGCGATGACCCGCCGGGCGCCGCGTCTGCGGGCCTCATCCAGGTTCCGGAGGAGCGACCCCAGGCCCTCCCCCGGGTCGGCAATCACGACCGGCACCGCGGAGCGCAGCCGGCCGGCAAGAGACAGGTTGCGCGAGTCGAGGCTCAGCAGGAGCTCGGCGCCCGCCGCGTCGGCCGACAGCGCCTCGCTCTCGTCGAACGTGTCGATGCTGACCCGGAACCCGCGCCCGCGCAGGAGAGCCACGACGCGTCCGGCGTCCTCGAGCGGGTGCTCGGGCGAGCAGCCGAGATCGATCACGTCCGCCCCCGAGTGGCGGTAGCGCTCCGCCGCCGCCACGATCTGCTCGTCGCTCAGCCGCTGGATCTCGTTGATCTCGGCCAGGATCGTCAGCGCGTGCTCCCCGTCCGGACGGTACCCTTCCGCCGCCCGTCCGAAGAACTCCGGCAGGTCACGCAGGTCCTTCGGCCCCTTGATGAACGGGACGCCGAAGGACGCAGACAGCGTCTCGGGGCTCGCCTGGGACAGACCGGGGAGGTACACGGCGTCGCAGGCGGGAACGCTCAGAGTGGACTCGATGTAGTCGGTCGTCATCAGCGCCGCCACTTTGATCCGCAGGGCCTGGATCGACCAGTCGAACCCGGCCCCGCACCCGGCGAGCGTCTTTTCGAGGGCCTCTTTCGCGAGCTGGCCGGTGACGAACAGGCAGCGCTTGCGCGTCGCTAGATCCATAGACCACCGTGCACGTGCAGCACCGCCCCGGAGACGTACGCGGCGCGGTCCGAGACCAGGAAGGCCACCGCGTCGGCGACGTCGTCCGGCCGCCCGAACCGCCCGAGAGGGATCTGATCGCGCCAGCGCGCCTGCTCATCGGGATGCCAGTCGGCGTAGCTGTCCGTCTCGATGAACCCCGGACTGACGGCGTTGACCCGGATGCCGTGCCGTCCCTCCAGGCGGGCCATCGACTTGGTCATCATCGCCAGCGCGGTCTTGGCCACGAAATAGGCCGGCGCCTCGTGCGTCATCCCCGGTGACACCTCGGCGTTGAGCGCCGAGACGTTCACGATGCAGCCGGTGCGCCGCTGGCGCATCGACGGAAGAACCGCGCGCGAGCACCAGAAGGCGCTTCCGAGGTTGCCGTCGATCATCTCCCGCCATTCCGCGTCGGTGGTCTCGCCGAGCGGCCGCTCGAGGAACGGACCGACATTGTTCACCAGGACATCCAGGTGGCCGAGCTTCCTGATCGCGTCGAGGACCAGACGGTCGCATTCCTCCGGTCTGGACACGTCCCCCTGCAGGGCGAGGGTCGACTGAGACAGCGCCCTGGCTTCCTCCATCACGCCTGCGGCGCCGCTGCGATCGTCGCGGTAATTCAGCGCCGCGGCGTACCCCTCGCGCAGCAGCCGGAAGGCGATCGCCTTGCCGATGCCACGGGTGCTGCCGGTCACCAGGGCCGTTCGGGTCGGAGTCACGCGCGTCTCGCTTCTTGCTGATAGGGCGCAGATTACCACGAACCGGGAGGAGGGTGCGCCTTCCCCGGGACCGGCGCTTGCCGGTGCCGCTCAGTGATCGCTGCGGCCGGCGCCGGCGCCCCGCTCAATCGAGGCCTCGTCGAGCGACTCGACGAAGGCCTGCCTCGCCGCCCTTGCGGCGCGAGCATAGGCCCCGTTCAGTGTCAGCGGGACGCGCGCGGTCGCGGCGCGTCTCCCGCCCCGTCCGGGGCGCCGTCAGAAGGGTGACTGCCGCGCCGGTCGCGGCGCCCGCGAGAAACGCCAGGATCAGGCCGGCCGCGCCCGGACGGCTCGCATCGCTCATGATCCACCCCGCGCTTTCGTTCCGGACATCATGCGTCGTGCTGTGGCCGCGTCCGGGAGTCCTGCTCGGCGCCGTGCGCGGTCGTCGACTCGGGCTCGGTCTCGACAGCAGAAACCGGACCGGATCGATCGTGCTCCGCAGGCGAAAACAGCGCGCGCAGGCCGGCGACCAGCGCCGGGCCGACGGCGCCTCCCACGACGGTCGCCAGGCGAATCGACTCCTGCGCCTGCTTGAGCGATCGGCCCAGCCCGGCCGCGGCGTCGGTGAACACCCGCAGGCCCTCCGCGTCTTCCTCGAGACTCTTGCCGAGTCGATTGATCCGGGCGGCCGCGTCCGTGACTTCATCGAGCGTGCGATCGAGTCGCTGCCCGGTCGAGTCGAGGAACGTCTGTGCGCTGCGGAGCGTCCTGCGCAGCTGAACCAGGGCGGGAATTCCTGCTCCCACGAGGATCGACAGGAGAACCAGCCCGACCAACTGCCATGTTGGCGTCATGAAAGGGGCCCCACGAGTCTGTTCCTTTCGAGGGATCTTAGCACACGCGGCGGCTCGCCACGGGGCCGCAGGAGCCGTCGGATCTGCCCGGCCCGCCCGGCGAGGACGCGGCGGCATTCCGAGGGCGAGGAGCCCTCCGCCAGGATCGTGCAGATCGGATGGCCGGTCTCGATGACCTCCCCCGCCGCCGGCAGATCGCGGCAGCCGCCCCGGGCCAGGACGTCGGGGTCGACGCTTTGCACACGCCGGTCGGCGTAGAGGATGCCCTTGGCCAGGACAGGCGACCGTCCGTGATCGCATCCAAGTGGAGGTCGACGACGTTCAGACCCGTCATCTCCTCCAGGAGCTCCATCGACGCGGTATAGCGAGGGTTGACCTCGATCAGGTGCGGAGTGCCGGACGTGAGGACGAAATCCAGACCGTTGAGCCCGCGCAGGCCGAAACGCCGCGTGATGGACGTTGCGGCCCGGCGAAGAACCGCGAGGGCCGCGTCCGGGAGAAGACGACCCGGCGGGCCGGTGATGTTCCCGCCGTACCGGTAGCCGCCTCCCCCGAGCTCGCGGAAACCGGAGAGCTGCTCGGTCACACCGAGCAGGACCGCCCGGGTCCCGTCGGCAACGAACGCGGCTGAGCCGGGCGACCCCGCAAGCCTCTCCTGGAGATAATGACCGCGCGGCCGCGTCTCGCCGGATATCGCCGGTCGCACCTTCGCCCCGCCGCCCGAGCGAGTTCCCTTCCAGAGACAGCGCGTTCGACCCGCGACCTCGGGCGTCCGGGCCCCGCACCAGGTGCGGGGGTGCGGCAGACCCTCCCGCGACAGGAACCCGAAGAAGATGGATGGGTCGCGCACCTCTTCGACCACCCGCCG
>QHXY01000001.1 GCA_003223145.1 Acidobacteriota bacterium | reverse complement strand
CGTGACCCGGTGGCCACCCTCGGCCAGGAGGTTCGCCGCCACCAGGCCGTTGTGACCCGCGCCGACGATCGCGATCCTCTTCCCTCCGCCCGCTCCGGTCATCAGTCTCCTCTGGCGATCTCCTCGAGACGCGCCCGGCACCCTGCCGGGTCGTGGCCAATCAGCCAGTCCTTGCGTCCTCAGCCGACCGCCATGAAGTAGAGCCACGCTTCGTCCGGCTCCTGCCAGCCCAGCAGATGCAGCCGGTGCGTGACGCACCAGCGCACGGCCTCGTCGATGGCGGCGCGGACGCCGGCGCGATCGATCCCCGCGAGCCGGGCGATTGCGTCCTCCGAATGCGCGTGGTCCCAGCCCAGGAGCAGACGCGCGCCGTCGAGAAAGCAGCGCACCACCCGCGGCCAGGCGGCGCCCGCACGGGCCGCGCCGTCGAGGTCGTCCTGCTCGCGCGGCGACAGATAATCGATCATCGAGCCTGTTCACCGATGGCTCGGCCATCTGCTGAAACGATGTGCCTGAGACGGGGGCCAGTCTATGAGGGCGGCAACGTCGTCGTCAACGCCCGAACTCCCAGGTCAGACCGAAGACGGGGAGCTGCCGCAGCCAGTAGCCCTGATCGGGCTCGACGCGGACGCTCCCGTCGGACTCTGGGAGATAGTGAAAATCCTTCACGCAACAGACATTGTGGTGAGCATAGAGGTTGGTGATCTGGAGAAAGAGCCCGAGCGTTCCCCGGCTCAGCGCGAACCGGCGCCTGACCTCGAGGTCGAGACGGTGATACGCCGGGAGGCGTTCTTCGTTGCGCGGTCCCAGGATCGGCCGGATGGTCACCGAACCGTCGGCGTTCTGCACCGCCTCGGCCTGGACGTCCGTCGTGGGCCAGCCGGTGTGATACTGCCCCGCCAGGGTGAACTCCCAGCGATCGCTCCGACGATAGTTCGCGACGAAATTGAGCGTGTGCGTCTGGTCGCGGCCGCGCGGCACGCTCTCGCCGTCGATCACGTCCGCCGACCTGGCGAGCGCGTAGCCGGCCCACCAGGTCCAGGCGCGGCCGCGATCCCTGGCGAGCGTCAGCTCGACGCCGCTGGCGCCGGCGCGCGCCGGGTCGACGCGCACGCGATCCGGCTCGATCTCCGGGAAGATGACCATCGGGTTGAACAGGTTCTCGTAACGCGGGCGCAGGCGGGTCATCCGCTTGGAATAGGCGCCGAGCCCGAGGCTCAGGCCGCCGCCGAAGGCGTGATCGAAGTTGAGCGACTGGATCTCGGCGTGCTCCGCAGGGTAGACATCGCGCACACCGTCCTCGATCTGGATGTCCTGTGGCCCCTGGGGCTGATAGTAGTGTCCCCACCCCAGGCGGAGGGCGCTGCGCGACCCGATGGAGTAGACCAGGTTGATGCGCGGGCTGACCTCGCTCTCCGCCGTGAGGGTCTGCCGGTCCCAGCGGGCGCCGAGCTCCACCGCGAGCCGCCGGAACGGCCGCACGCGCCCGCTCATGTAGGCGCCGAGCTCGGTGCCCGAGGGCCGCAGCCGCAGCCCCCGGTCGGTGACCACGGGAAGACCGCCCGTGAAGATCGGGTCGATGGTGGTGGAGTGACTCGCGTAGTCGTACTCCGCCTCGACCCGCTTCGCGGCGAAGCCCCACTGAAGTGAGACGCGTTCCGAGCCCTCGAACAGCCAGTCCTGGCTGAGCGTGTCGGTGGCAAAGGAGCGCCAGTCGCTGATCTGAGCCTCGCCTCCGGCCTGATCCTGGAAGCCGCCGTGCCGCCGGCGCGTGATGCCGCCCAGGGCCAGCACCGTCGTCGAGAGCAGGCGCCCAGTCCACGGCGTCTTGAGATTCAGCCAGACATAGTGGCTGTCGCCGGTCGCGTTGACGCGTCCATGGTCGGGCGCAGCCTCGGCGTTGACGGCGTCGCGGGCCGCCAGGACATGCCCCGAGAGGATCGTACCGTTCCCGACGGATGTTTCCACCTTGCCGAGCAGGTCGTAATAAGTTGGATTGAGCCCCTCTCCCCCCGGATCGACCATGTCCACGATCGCATCGGGACGCCAGGCGCGCATCGAGACTAGCCACCCTCCGTCCCGGTTCGCGAGAGGACCCAGCGACAGGTAGCTCGAATTGACCGAGCTCGCCTCGAAAGAGGAGGAGGGGGCGCCTGCCGGGCGCCTGGTCGACAGATCGACGACGCCGCTCAGGCGTCCGCCGTAGACGGCCGGGAACCCGCCGCTCAGCAGCTCGATGCCGTCGAGCGCGTTCGAGTTGATGATGCTGGAGAAGCCGACAAGACTCCTGAGGTGGAGCGGGTCGTCGATCGCCAGCCCGTCGAGAATGAACAGGGTCTCGTCCGCCTCCCCGCCTCTGATGTTGAACGTCGCGGACCTGTCACCCGCCGCCACTCCCGGCAACCGGGCGAGGATGCGGCTCGGATCGTCGCCGATCTGCGGAGTCTCCCAGATCTGCTCCGGGCCGAGGGTTTCCCTGGATTCGGGCTGGCCGGCCAGTGCCTCCTCGATCCTCGACCTGACCCGGATCTCCTCGCGGAAGGCAGGCGAGCGGGCATGGCCCGCCGCGATGTGCCCGTCCTGCGGCGCGGAGGCCGCCGACCTGACGATGAGCACCGTTCCGCCCGGCCCGTCCCGGGCCTGCAGGCCGAAGGGGGCGATCAGCTGATCGAGGAGGCGGCGCGGCGGGCCCGCGGTGGGCTCGACGGTGACCACCATGTCGGGCCGGACCAAGTCGCTGCTGTAGATGAGAGCGAGACCCCGGGCGCGCAGATCATCGAGGGCCTCGACGAGCCGGCGGCCCACGTACCCGGCGCGATTGCTACAGTAGGCCGCCGGCAGGAAACCTGCCCACAGGACGGCCGCGCACAGAAACGGGACGAACCGCGGGACGGTTCTCGACGCACGTCTCATGAGCTGGTCCGCTGTATTGACTGACGTCCGGACGGAAGTCTACAGCGAACCGGGGGCGCGTCAAGCGGACTTTAGACCCGCCGGGACCGGGTTACCACGACAACAGGACACCGGCTTCGGGCGCCACGTCGGGTGCCTTGGGGGTGACGCCGAACCCGGAGTTGAGCTTCAAGAGGACGTGCGGTCCGAGACGCGCCTGGGCTTCCACGATCACCTGGAGCTCGTCGCTCTCGCCTTCGACCGCGCCCACGAATCGCCAGACCCGCGACACGCGCTTCAGGTACTCGATGGCGTATTCACCCATGTCGAACGTGCCGTCGGCCCGGTCGTAGGTGAGCGCCGCGCGTCCGGGAAGAAGCTGAACAGCTCGGGGCGGTGCTCCGATTCATCCGACCAGCGCCAGCGGAACTCCCCCTCGGTGTCGCCGAGACCGGTCCTGACCGTCGCGGCTCCCGTGTCATGACGGGCCTGCGGCGCCCGCCTGGCGTTCGATGGTCAGCGTGCCGTCCGTCAGGCGGTGGCGGAGCCCGCAGGTCGGCAGGACGGCCAGGGGGGTTTGGTCGGGACGGAGACCGGTGATCGAGCCGTGCAGGACGATCGTGGAGGCGTCCCGGGCGATTGCGGGTTCGGCGTACTCCACGCGCCAGCCCGTCTCCCGGGTGATCCAGTCGAGGTATTCGGCGAGGGTGCGACCCTCCAGATCGAACCCGGGCGCGATGGCGAGGACCCAGTCCCATTCCGGCCCCTGCCTCGGCACGGCGTGGGTCTCGACCGCGCCCCCCGTCCGCACCACAAGCCGGGTCCCGGCCGGGGCAGCGAACGTCGCACCTCGAACTGCGTGCCGACATCGCGGACCAGGCCCATCTCCGTCCTGATTTCGACGGCGGTCGGCCGCGGTCGTCCCGGACCGCTGTCGACGTAAAGCGCGCCCCGATCGAGCTGCAGAGCGGGACCGGACAGCAGTCGCACGCGTGTCTCTGAATCCAGCCGCACCGAGTGACCGCCCGGGAGCGCCAGGGCTGCCCGCCCGCCGGCACCCGTCTCCAGCTCGCTGCCGGCCAGGAGGCTCGCCCCGATCGCCAGCGACCGGCCGCCCGTCAGGCGGAACGATCCCTCCGCCCGCAACAGGCTGGCGACCGGTCCGCCGGCGCCGCGGAAGGTGCGGTTCGGATTCCACGGTCCCCGCGCGATGACCACCACCACCGCGGCGGCGGCCGCAAGCGCGACCGTGGCCCGGAAAATCATCCGCCTTCGCCGGACGGTGCGAACCTCTGTCCGCCAGTGCGCCCACACCTCCGATCGGACCCGCCCCGATCTCTTCTGCGCCGCCGCCTCACGCGGGCCGGCGAGACGGAGAAGCAGGGCAATCGGATCGTCCTCGCTCACCATGCGCCCGATCCTCCGGAGGGCGCGACCGCGTCGCGGAAAGCCTGCCGCGCCCTGGTCAAAAGGGACTCCACCGCCTTCGATCCCATCTTCAATCGAACCGCGATCTCCGCGACGGAGAGGCCGTGGATGTACTTCCATTCCAGAACGTCGCCGTACTTCGCCGGCAGGCTGTCGAGGGTCAGCTGCACCAGCCGCACGATTTCCCTCCGGCGCACTTCGTCGACCACGCCCCCGTCGAGCATCGCCACGAGCGAGTCGAAGGTCGGTCCGGTTCGCGGGACGCCCTCGATCAGGCCGGCCGGTCGCGGCTCGCTCTCCTGCCGGCGATAGTGGCGGCTGATCTCGTGCCGGCAGAACGTGCACAGCCAGGTGAACAGGGTCGCCTCGCCCCGCCACGACCTCAGCGCGGGGATCGCCTTGCACAGGGCCGCCTGGACGACTTCCTCGGCGGCATCGGCGTCGTGTCCGAGACGCGCCAGGGCAAAGCGGTACAGTCTCGAGAAGTGACCGTCGAAAAACTCCTCGAAGGCTTGTTCCCTGCCGGCGAGCATGCGCTTGACCAGCTCCCGGTCGTCCTGCGCTGGATCGGGCACCGCCCCTCTCTTGGCGCTCACCGGTAAGAGCGCTCGAATAGCCAGAATCCTTCGATAGTATTATCCTCGTCTGCCGAATGCCCCGCAGTCCGATGCTCGAAGACTCTCATATCGCTCCGGCGGCGGCACGGGCCGCCCTTCTCCTGGCCGCCAGCCTGCTCATCCCGGTGGCGCCATCGGTCTTCGCGGAACAGGACGCGACGCCAGCGGCCAAGAGAGCTGCCGAGCCGTTCGCCTTCGCAGACTTCACCTGGCTGAACGGCACCAGCCGCACCAAGGACTCGGTCCTCGATAGCAAAGTCTTCACCGGGGAATTCCGGGTCGATTCATCCTTCATCTACGACTTCAATCATCCGCAGGACCACACACTCGTCGGGACCTCGGAGAGCGGCCGGACCAACGAAATGCAGGTGCAGCAGCTCGGCATCGGCGGCGACTTCCACCACGACAACGTGATCGGCAGGCTGATGACGCAGTTCGGGATGTACTCGACCATGACGCCACGGAACGACGCCAGCCCCTCGCGCGGTCAGTGGAATCTCGCCGACGCCTACCGGTACGTCTCCGAGGCGTACGGCGGGTACCACATCGACAAGTGGAACGGGATCAACATCGAGGCCGGCATCTTCATGTCATACGTCGGTCTGTTCAGCTACTACAACTTCGACAACTGGACCTATCAGCCGTCCTACGTCTCGTCCAACACGCCGTGGTTCTTCAACGGCATGCGGGTGCAGATCTTTCCGAGCGACAGACTGAAGATCGAGCCGTGGATCGTGAACGGCTGGCAGTCGTACGGCATGTTCAACTCGACTCCGGGCGTCGGTCTGCAGATCCTGTGGCGCCCGAACGGCTCCGTGTCGCTGCTCTCCAACAACTACTGGGGCAAGGACACCCTCGGCAACCCCGATCGCGCGCGCATGCACACGGACGATAGCATCCAGATCAAGTACTACGACCGGCCGGCCCGACGGTTCGACAAGGCGGCGTTCTCGCTCACCATCGATGCGGGATGCGAAAGCGGCGGCGCTGTCAGTTGCTCCGGCGGCTCTCCGGGCAGCCCGTCGCAGTACTTCCTCGGCTACATGGTCTACAACCGCTTCTGGTTCGCCGGGGACCGTTACGGCCTGACCATCGGCGGCGGTCAGATCGCGAATCCTGGCCGTTACCTCGTCCTGCTGCCGCCGATCAACGGCGCAACGGCTTCTTCGGGGACACCTTATTTCACGGAAAACCCCGGTGACCCGTTCCGCGCCTGGGACGCATCGCTGACCTTCGATTTCATGCCGAAGCAGTTCGCCACCTTCCGATTCGAGATCGACCGTCGCGCGGCCACTGTGCCGTACTTCGCCGGTCCCGGCGGCGTCACGCCGCTGGGCGGCAACTCCGGTCCGGCCGGATCGCTGGTCCCTGGCTTCTCTCCGGATCTCGGCAAGTCGGAGACGCGGATCAACACCGCCTTGCTCGTGAAGTTCTGATCGAGCCGGACGCGAACGCGCTTCGCAACGGCAAGGCCCTCCCCTCCGATCATCGTCACATCGCGGGCAGGGCGGAGGTCGTCCCGACGATTACTTGGTGCGCAGGCCGTCGATTCCGGACCCTGAGCCGGCCGCGGAACTGGAGTCGGGTTCGAGCGGCAGAAGCGACGATTCCGTTCCGTAGCCGCTGGGGCCTTGAGAGTCGTGGTACTGCACCAGATAGAAGAACGCTTCTCCGACGGCCGGCTCTGCATCTCCCTCGCTCTCGGTCCAGGAAGTTCGAATCAATCCCTCGGCGAGTGTCACGACGACGCCGAGCGAGACTCGCCCATCCCGCACCGCGAGGCTTTCCAGGCGCCCCCGAATGAGATCGTAGTTTTGCGCGTTCACGACGGTGTTCCAGAAGACCTGCACTTGTCCCGTGGTGGGCTGGATCTGGAGCCGCTCGTGCAACGGTTCCGGACCCGATCCGAGGTCATGCGGAACTTCCACCAGCCCGATGGCCGACGCACGGTTGCCCGAGGCATCGGTCGCGGTGAATTCGACATCGTAAGAGCGCCCCGGCCCGCTCCCGGAGCGTTCGGCTCTGAGAAGAATGGTGGTGTCGACCTGTCCCACGTCGGCGCCGACGATGTCTCCGATCGTCGCTCCGTCGCCGTCTCCGGGGCTATCGTCCGGCTCGCTGCTGGTGACGCGGGAAAGAACCACACCGGGATCGGGGTCGCAGAGATCCAGGGCCTGCCAGCTCGCACCAACCGCCACCAGACGATGATTCGGCGGCCACAGCGTCCGCGGCTCCACGACCAAGGCCAGCACCGGCGGAGTGGTATCCTGGACCACGCCGCGGGAAACGCACGAGGAAGCGTTCCCCGCGGCGTCCGTTCCTTGGAACGTTACCACGGTCGTCCCGAGCGCATACGTGTCCGAGGCGTCCGGCCCTCCCGCCGAGTGATCGTTCACCACGACCACCGGACCACCGCAGGCGTCGCGGGCCGACGCCACCAGAGGCATCACGGCTCCCCGGAGCCCGGCGCATTCCGCGACCACGACGCCGGGACAAACCACCAGGGGTCCCTGTGTGTCGACGACATGGACCGTGATGGTCTGCACGCCGGTCCCACCGCCGGTGTCGGTCACGCGCAGCGTGATGCTGTGCGCGCCCAGGGGCAGCGTCAGAGGGAGCCTCTCGGAATTGCCAAGCAGCGTTTCGGCGCCGGACCCGAAGTTCTCGAACCATTCGAACAGCACGATGTCATCGTGCGAGCCGGACCCGTCCAGAGTCACGAACCCGCCGCCGGGACGATCGCACTCCACCGACCCAATCGGCGCAATCACCGCCTGGGGCGGGCTGCCGAAGACCATCGTCGATTCACCGCGATAATCGAACGCCGATTCGACCATGACCGGGACGGTATTGCCGTCGGTCACCGTGATCTTCAGGCGATGATCCGCCCCGGTGCTCAGAGAGGAAATATCCATCTCGTGGGGCAGCCCCGACTCGAAAGGAACGCTCAGAACGTGAGTTTGGATGAACGAGAGCACCATCGAATTTTGACCGAAGTCATGGATGGTCGCGTCGAATCGATGACCATTTGTTGTGTTGGTGACGCATATCGGGACGGGCAGTGACAGACCCGTCAAATCGAGGGTGAGCTGACCATAGTTCGTGTCAGTGGCCGGCCCGCACTGGCCGGCGCGCACCAGGTAATAAGTGCTCACCTGGCCGGGTTGGCAGTCCAGGCCGGCGTAGGTCGCGATGAACTGAAAGTCAGCCACAAGCGGGATCCCCACCGAACCGAAGACGAAGCCGATCCCCTGAGCCACGTTTCCTTCAGGGAACCAGCCATCGTTGCAATCCGGGAAAGAAATCAGATCTCGGATGGTCAGAACCTCCGTGCTGGTTTCGAAGACCTCGACCGTTCCGCGAAGCGGATCCCCCTGTGGGTCGTGGGCCGTGACCGAGACCTGGATTGTGTCACTTCCACTGCCTCTGATGCCCGACAGGACTAGTGAAGGCTGGCAAGCGTCCCCCGATCCATCGCCATTGCTGTCGAGTTGGTCCGGGTTTGAGACTGACGGACAGTTGTCGCAGACATCGCCCAGACCGTCACCGTCCGCATCCGCCTGACCGGTGTTCGGGACCGGGCAGTTGTCGACATCGCCGCAGATGCCATCGCGATCCGCGTCGTTGAGCGGATCGTGCGGGCAGGCGTCGCAGGCATCTCCAATCTGATCGCCGTCGGTGTCTTGCTGATCGGGATTGGCCACCTGGGGGCAGTTGTCCGCAGGGCAGACATTTCCGGGCGCTCCGTAGCCGTCCTGGTCCGGATCCGTGCACGGATCGCACGCGTCGCCGAGCCCGTCGTGATCGGTGTCCTCCTGAAAGGGATTAAATGTAGAGGGGCAATTGTCGACAGGACAAACGTTGAGCGGAATCCCGGGGTCGCCCGACTCGTCGTGATCGGTGTCGGTACAGCGATCGCAAGCGTCTCCGACGCCGTCTCCATCGGCATCCGCCTGGGACGGGTTGAACGACCGCGGACAATTATCCGGCGGACAGGTATTTGCAGAGAACCCTGGGTCACCATATCCGTCGCCGTCCGTGTCCGTGCAGAGATCGAGATTGTTTGGCACTCCGTCCCCGTCGGCATCCAACAGCGGTCCCGTGTTGAGAAGAAGAAGGACGGAGTGAATTTCACCGACCAGGATGAGGTCCTGACGTCCGTCCGCATCGACGTCGTCAGAGATCATGTATTCGGGCCCCTCCATTGTGTGGAAGGTGCCACCGTCATAAAAGGTCCCATCACCTCGACCGAGATGGATGGTGAGATCGGCAGGATACGGCCCGGGGGGGTCATAATACCCCCGTCCCGCCGTCCCGACTGCGATATCCATCCGGCCGTCGGCGTTGAAGTCGGCCGTCGCGACCGAAAGAGGCCTGCCGGTGACGGACAGGTACGTCCCCTGAGCGAATGTCCCGTCCCCATGGCCGAAAAGGACTGTCACACTGCCGAAATTGATCCCAGGCGACGCGATGGGGATGACCAGGTCCTCCTTGCCGTCTCCGTTGAAATCCCCCTTCGCCATCGGCGCGGGCGGGAAGGTTCCGCCATATGGCGACCGCCTTGCCGCCGCGAAGGTCCCATCACCGAGACCGATCAGCACGGCGACGCCGTTATAGTCCCGGACCGCGATGTCAATCTTGCCGTCACCGTTGTAGTCTCCCAGCACGAGGCTCCCGGGCGAAGCACCGACGCCAAACGTTCGAGCAGATCCGAATGTCCCATCCCCGTTGCCCAGGAGAATCGAGACGAAGTCGGGGTCGCCGTCGATGTAGTAGCCTTCGTTCGCAACGGCAAGATCATCGTTGCCGTCGCCATTGAAGTCGGCCACAGCAATCGCATTCGACCTGTACGGTGCCGGGAAGGGCAATGCCGACTGGAACGTGCCGTCTCCATTGCCGAGCCTTATGAAGATATCGTCGGCACCGACTGATTCCGCCAGGTCCGGCACACCGTCATGGTTGAAATCACCCAAGGCCATTCCGTTCGGCGAGCTTGCGACGGAAGGCTGGGGAATGAATCGCCCCTGGGCGTCGGCAAGGAAAACGGTGAGAACTCCGCTGCCAACGATGAGGTCCTTGCGTCCGTCGCTATTGAGGTCACCGGTGATGGCGGTTCTCGGTTCGAACACCTGGAACCGTTCTTGCGCCGCGAGAGAGCCGTCATTCTTCCCCAGGAGAATGACTATGCCACCGCTCCAGCCGTCATCCGAGGTCGAGTTTGTCGCTACATCGAAGTTGTTGTCCCCGTTGAAGTCACCCGTCACGAGGGTGACCGACCTCGAACCGGCCTCGAACAGCCGATAACTGTCGAATGTCCCATCCCCCTTGCCGGACAGCAGCGAGACCTGGCCCGTCACGCAGTACACCCCAGGCAAGGAGCATTCGCCGAGAGCCACCAGATCCGAATGTCCGTCGTGGTTCCAGTCGCCCGTCGCCAGGGCATGGGGATCGTAGGACGGGCCCATGCCGGTCGCAAAACTGAAACTTTCGCCGAATGATCCATCGCCCGTCCCGAGAAGGACGGTGATGTTTCTCGATTGCACATTCAGTGTGGCGAGATCCCGTCGGCCGTCACCATTGAAGTCTGCGGTCACCACGGAGACCGCGCTCGCTCCCACGTCGGCAGACTTGCCGGCTCTGAAGGTTCCATCGCGTTCGTTGGTCAGGATCGAGACGAGGCCCGAGTCGCACGTGCTGGGTGAGGCGCCGCACGGTTGCACGACTGCCAGGTCCTGCCCCCCATCAGCGTCAAAGTCATCAATCGCCAGAGCTGCGACATCGAACACCGGCAGTGCGATCTGTGCAGACGGCTCAGGGAAAAGGCCCGGAGAGCCATACAAAACGATGACGGGCTTATGGCTGCCCTGACCGATCACCAGGTCGTTCGTGCCGTCGCCGTTCAGGTCACCGACGGCCAGTCCCGCCACGGACGCATTAAAGTAACGGAAGGGCCCGTAAAAATGCCCGGCCCCCCGATTGAGGAACACCTCCAAGTCCGAATCGGTAACGACCAACAGGTCGGGCTTCTGGTCTCCTGAGATGTCCGCTGCCATCATGGAATAAACCGGTCTGCTCAACGTGCCCGGAGACGAGACCGATGTGAAGGATCCATCCCCATTGGCCAGCAACACCTCCATCGATCCGTTTATGCGAACTCCAGCTAGATCGGTCAGTCCGTCCGCGTTGAAATCAGCGCCGGCCAGCGCCCTGAAGTGGAGACGGATGCCCTGTTGTCCGGTCACGCTTGCAATCGTGCCGGCCAGGAACAGCAGCGTCACCATCGGCGTTCGACGGGTGAGTCTCGGCATGCCCTTTACCTCTGAGGCAGCTTGGTCGAGTGAGTCCTTGAAATATATCCCACTGATGAGCGAATTCAACTGGAATCTGGGGCGGAGAAGGAGCAACGCGACAACTGTCCGCCCCCCGCATTCTCGTTGCGAATGGTGGGATCTCAAGCCGTTACGGCATCCGGCGGTGCGATGGCTTGTCGTTACGGCATCACGTTGGACAGATTAATGCGGAAAAGGGATTGACCCGCAAATCCGCGCCGTGCAAAGATCTCCGTAAAGGAGAACCCTCGATGAACGTGCGCCCGAAGGTCACGATGCTGACCGAGAAGGAGGTCCGGCTGGTCCACGAGGCGTCCCTCGAGATCCTCGAGAAGACCGGCGTCCTCTACGAGAACAAGAAGGCGCTCGACATCATGGAGGCCAACGGCCAGAAGGTGGACCGCGACCGCGGCGTCGCCTGGGTGAAGCCCGACCTGGTGGAGAGGTGCCTCAAGACCGTGCCGCGCAAGTTCGTGCTCGCGTCCCGCGACGGCAAGAACGACGCGGTGATCGACGGCGAGCAGATGCACCACATGACCGATGGGCAGGCCTCGTTCACCATCGATGAGAAGACCGGAGACCGTCGCACCTCGACGCTGCACGACTTGGCGCTGAGCACGCTTTTGGCCGACGCGCTGCCGCCGATCAAGGTCATGTGGTCGACGGTCTTTCCGACCGACGCCTCGACCGACTTCCGATCGCTGTTCGAGATGGCCTCCACGTTCATGTGGTCGGCGAAGCATTTCCAGATGGTGGGCGGGGTGCAGGACCCGGACGATGTGCCTTACCTCCTGGCGATGCTGGACGCGGTGTACGGCGACCGGCGCAAGCAGCGCGACCGTCCCTACTTCTCGATGGTCACCTGCCCGGTGTCACCCCTGAAGCACGACGACATGATGACCGAGGCGTGCATCGCGCTGGCGAAGGAGTGGGTGCCGATCGTCTTCTGGCCGATGCCGCTGCAGGGGGCGACGGCGCCGATCACCGTGGCCGGGACGCTGCTGCAGACGAACGTCGAGTTCTTGAGCGGCCTCGTCCTGTACCAGCTCGTGCAGCCCGGGCTGCCGATGATCTATCCCGCCGGCCCCGAGACGCTCGACATGAAGACGGGGCTGGCCTCGACCGCCTCGCCGGAGGGGATCCTCCTCAACCTGCCGTTCGCCCAGATGACCGAGTTCTACGGCGTGCCCTACATGGCGGGCGGCATCTGCTCGGACGCCAAGATCCCCGGTATCCAGTGCGGCTACGAGAACATGGCGACCGGCATGACGGCGGCCCTGTCGGGCTGTGACCTGCTGGTCGGTATCGGCATCCTGGAGGACGGCAACACGCTGTCCTTCCCGCAGATGGTGATCGACGAGGAGATGTGCAACATCCTGTCGTACGTGCGCAACGGCATGGAGCTGACGCGCGAAAAGCTGATGGTGGAGTCGATCCAGAAGGTCGGCCACTCTCCCAACCACCACCTGGGGCAGCCCTATACGCGCGAGTTCCTGAAGTCCGGCCAGGGCTACTGGCCATACATCTCGTTCCGCGGCACCTACGGCGACTGGAAGCGCCGCGGCAAGGACGAGGTGCAGCTCGCCCGCGAGCGCATGCGCTCCCTGCTCGACAAGCACGAGGTCCCGGAGGTGCCGTCCGACGTGCAGAAGGAGCTGCGCCGGCTCCTCTGCGAGCGCACCGGGTTCGCCCCGAACGACCCGAAGATCGAGGGTGTTTTTCAGCACCCCTGGAAGGAGCACCCGAGCTCCTGGCGCTGAACCTTGCCCGTTCAGTCACCGCCTGCTGCTCCCACTTCTCTTATACGCTCGGATGCGTGTACACTATCGCCCTCACCGGGCTCTCATAGTGAGCGACACGCCCGACAAACGCGAGGAGGGAATATCTTGTTGCGAATTGGAGCGAAACCGATGCACACCGAAATCCGTAATCTCCGCACGTCCTTCAGGAAAGTCGAGCGCTCCCTGCAGCGCATCGCCGAAATCATCACCCACCATGACGGGCGGATGATCCCCAAAGTCGAGTCCAACGGCCGTGCCCGCCCCCGCCTCTCCGCGAAGAGCCGGGCCTCGCTTGCCCTCCAGGGCCGCTACATGGGCTACATGCGGCAGCTGAACCTCAAGCAGAAGACGCAGGTGCGCAAGGTCAAGGAAGCGAAGGGAGTTCGTTTCGCCATCCACAAGGCGGTGAGAATTCTCGGCAAAGAGTCGGCGGCCTAGACGGTCCACCAGAATATCGTCTCGCGCAGATCGTTCCAGTTCCAGCTTAACGTCGACCAAGCAACTTGGTCGTGTGCCCAACTACGTTGGACCGCCGGCTTGAAGACGTGTCCTGTCACGTATCGCGGCGTGCGGCCAGGAGCAGGAGCATCTGCGCCAGGGAGATCGGCACGACGAGGCTCGAGTACCAGAGCGCGCCGCCGGCTGCCACGAACATGGCCCACCACGCGCAGCCCGTAGCCGATGAGCGCCCACTTCGCGGCCGCCGAGCGCGGTGGCGCCCCCAGCGCCGAGGCGACTCTCGTCCACTCACCCAACTGGCCCCCGTAGGCGCCGAGGCGCGGTTTCAGATAGTCGCCCGTCATCAGCGCCCGGGCGCCGTCGAAAGTGATCCACCCCGCCTGGACGACGGCGAGGAGGATCACGGCGGTCCGGAGCGCCTTCATGTCAGTGACCTCCGATGTGGTGGAGCTTGTCGGGATTGAGAACGCGGTAGACGGCGGCGATCCGGACTCCGTCGGTGTCGATCGAGGTGGTGTACAGGACCCGCCCCGCCATGGCGGTCACCAGGGCGGGCTCGCCGTTGAGCCGGGCCAGTCGGTTGGTCAGGAGACCGCGCGTCTTGCGCTCCACGGCCAGGAGGAAGCGCGCGATCCGATCCGCCCCGACGAGAACGTGTCCGGCGGCGGTCGCCTTGCCGCCGCCGTCGGACGTCCAGGTTGCGTCCTGGGCGAACGTCCTTGTCGCCCGTCTCGAGGGCGGCGAGGAACCCGCCCAGGAGACGCTCCTTGGTCTCGGGCGGTGCGCTGAAGCGCGACCGTCCGCCGTGCACGTGCTCGCCGGCCCGGTGCACCAGCTGGCGACAGGCCGCTTCGCTCCTGTCCACGACCCGGGCGATCTCCGCGTAGTCGCAGGCGAATACCTCACGCATCAGGAAGGCGACGCGCTCCTCGGGTGTCAGCCGCTCGAGAAGGACGAGAAAGGCCATCGACAGGTCCGAGGAGAGGTCGGTCGAGCGATCCGGGGCGGTCCAGCCTTCCGTGGCGACCGGCTCGGGAAGCCATTCTCCGACATAGGTAGTGCGTTCGGCGGAAGCGCGTCGCAGCCGGTCGATCGACAGCCTGCCGATCACCGTCATCAGCCAGCCCTCGGGGGAGCTCACCGCCACCCGATCCGCCTCGTGCCAGCGCAGATATGTCTCCTGCACCAGGTCCTCGGCGTCCGCGACCGAGCCGAGCATCCTGTAGGCCATGCCGAACAGTCGCGACCGGGAGCGTTCGAATACGGCCGCCGGGTCCGCCGCGGGGTCCATACATCCTTCTTACCATAGACGAA
>QHXY01000338.1 GCA_003223145.1 Acidobacteriota bacterium | reverse complement strand
CGAACACCCTGTCCTCTTTGGTGCCGCGGACGAAGGCCTGGGTCAGGGCGTTGACCGGGTCCTGGAGCTGGATGTACTCGGCGGTGAAAAAGTACCAGGCCTTGTCCTTCTTGATCGGACCACCCACCGAGATGAACGGTTCGAAGTCGTTGAACTTGAGCTGCCGCAGACCGATCACTCCGAGTCCGCCGTGCAGCCTCGGATCGTCGATGCCCGCCCCGTCGCCGTCAAGGGTCTTGCCGCGCCAGAACAGGCTGAATCGGCCCTCGAACTCGTTGCCGCCAGACTTGGTGACGATGTTGACGAACCCGCCCTGCGCGCGCCCGTAGTCCGCCGTCGCTCCCGCCGTCTTGACTTCGATCTCCTGGATCGACTCGATGTTTAGCTCCTGGCCGCGCTTGCCGGTGAGCGGGTCGTTGGTCGACACGCCGTCCACCAGCGTCACGACGTCGACGTCGCGGGAGCCGTGGATGGTCGGGTTGCCGTCCCCGTCCACGTCGGAGACACCGGGGGCGAGTGTCAGGACGTCCTGGTAGTTGCGCCCGAGGATCGGAAGCGAATCGATGAATTCCGATGTGAAGGTGGTCGACGTGGTCGTCGATTCGGTGTTCACGACGTCGGTGGCGGCGGTGATCTTGACGTGCTCGGTCATTTCGGAACTGGGTCGAAGCGTGATCGTCGTGGCGAACCCCTTCCCCGCCGCTATGTCCACGTCCATCTTGATGGTGCCCATCCCGGGGAACTGGACCTCGAGAATGTAGCCCTTGCCCGGCGGCAACGGGACGATGCGGAACTCTCCCTTGGTGTCGGTGACCGCACCCTGATTCACGCCGAGGGAGTCATTCTTGACGGTGATCCGGGCACTTGGCAGAGGTGCCCCGTCCTTGTCGACGACGACTCCCCGGAGGCCTGAATTTGATTGGGCCAGAGCAGGGAGATTAAAGGCGAGAACCAACAGGCAGGCGAGGAGGAGTCTTCTGGCGACCATCGGCATGAACCTCCGGGCAGGGCCTTATGGGGGGCCCTCAACCCCTTGGATGCACCGGCCTGCGATCAACCCTGCTGTGAATAATCTGCACAGAAGTCTAAGAAAACACATAGCACTCTGTCAAGGACAACCGGCGGCCACGCATCCCCCTGAACCCTGCCTCACTGAGGTGACCGGTTCGACTGGGGAACCGGAGATCCCCGCCGCGCTGCCTAATACTACTGTCAAGCCCCACCCTGTCAAGAAGATGATGAGGGTGGCCGTGCGGGTTTTATACAGCAGGGGCAGGATCGAGGGGGTAGGGGCCTACCGGACCTGGATTTTCAATCGCTTGATTTTTTCATTGAGCGTGGTCGGATTGAGCCCCAGCCGGGCAGCTGCCCTCCTCTGGACGCCGTTGACGCTTTTCAAGGTGTCCACGATGATTTCCCTCTCCAACCGCTCCATCGTCTCATAGAAGGGCATGCTGCCGTCCGCCTGCAGGGGCGCCGGGAGCGGTCGGGCCCGATCACCCTGGAGCATCTCGGGCAGGAGATCGACGCCGATGACGGCCGAGGAGGCCAGGACCACCGCCCTTTCAATCACATTTTCCAGCTCGCGGACGTTCCCCTGCCATGCGTGATCGACCAGGAGGGCCAGGGCCTCCGGTGTCATTCCGTGCACTGGCTTGCCATTCTCCACCGCGTTCTTGGTGATGAAGTGGTCGACGAGCAGCGGGATGTCCTCCCGGCGCTCACGCAATGGGGGGAGTTTGATATTGATGACGTTCAGCCGGTAGTAGAGGTCCTCACGAAACTCGTCGCGCTTCACCAGCTCCTGGAGATCGATGTTGGTGGCGGCGATGATGCGCACGTCCACCTGGACGCTCTGCACGGCTCCGAGGGGAAGGAACTCCTTCTCCTGGATGACGCGCAGGAGCTTGGCCTGGACCTCGGGCTTGATGGTGCTGATCTCGTCGAAGAAGATCGACCCGCCGTTGGCCACCTCGAACAGCCCCTTCTTCGTCTGGATCGCCCCGGTGAAGGCCCCCTTCACGTGGCCGAACAGATTGCTTTCGAGCAAGTCGGCGGGCATGCTGCCGGAGTTGACCACGACGAACGCCTCCGCCGGCCGGCCCGACTTGAGATACATGGCCTGGGCCACCAGTTCCTTACCGGTGCCGCTTTCCCCTTGAATCAGAACCGTGGAACGGCTCGGCGCCACCTGCTCGATGAGCCGGTAGAGCTCCTGCATCGCCGGACTCTTGCCGACCAGCTCACCGAAACGGGCCCTGCCCTGGAGCGCCCGCCGGAGTGTCCGGTTTTCGGTGAGGAGGCGCCGGTGACGCAGGCCGGTGCTCAAGGTGCGCAGGACATCCTCGTTCTTGAACGGCTTGGTGAGGTAATCGTGCGCTCCCATGCGCATCGCCTGAACGGCCGATTCCACGGAGCCGTAGGCGGTGATCATGACCACGACGCTGTCCGGATCTCTTCTCTTGATCTCCTGCAAAGTCTCGAACCCGCCGATCCCCGGGAGCATCAGATCCAGAATGACGAGGTCGTACTCGTGATCGTCCAGCATCTTGAGACCGGATTCCGCGTCCGGCACGAGCGTGATGGCATACCCTTCGCGGCTCAGAATCTCCTGCAGCACCTCCCGGATAATCGGCTCGTCGTCGATCACCAGGACGCCTGCGGCGCCGCCCGCCGCGGCGCCGGGCGACACCCTGTCGAGCACCTGGACTTTGGGTCCCTTCATGCCGAGGCCCTCTTCTCGTCGACGGCCGGCAGGCTGACGACGAATCGTGAACCTTCCCCGGGGTTGCTTTCCACGGACAGCGTCCCCGCATGCTCCTTGACGATCCCGTAGGACACCGAGAGACCGAGACCTGTGCCTTGGCCGCGCGGCTTGGTGGTGAAGAACGGATCGTAGATCCGATCGAGGTGCTCCGCCGGGATTCCGCAGCCGGTGTCGGACACTTCGATCTGCACTCGGCCGGAGGCTGCACGGGCGGCCACGGTCACCGTCCCTCCCTCGGTCATGGCGTCGACGGCGTTCAGGAGCAGGTTCATCAAGACCTGCTGGAGCCGGCCGCGGTTGCCGTTCACCCGTGTCAGGGGGCGCTCGATGTCGCGCACCAGCTCGATCCGGCGTCCCCGCAGGTGCGGCTGGAACAGCTCGAGCGTCTCGGCCACCATGTCCGCGACCTCCAGCAGCTGGTAGTCACCGTCGCGCTGCCGCGAGAAGTTCAGCAGGCTCGAGGCGATCCCGGCGGCGCGGAATGCCTGCTGCTCGATCTTCTTGAGGATGGGGTATTCGGGCTCGTCCGGGTCGTGCTCTTTCAGGAGCACCTGCGTGTAGGAGCAGATGCCGGTCAGCGGCGTGTTCACCTCGTGGGCAATCCCCGAAGCCAGAAGGCCGATCGAGGCGAGGTGCTCGCGCCGCTGCAGGTCCTGCTCGCGCATCACCTGTTCGGTGACGTCGTCGACGGTGATCACCCGGCCGCGCGGTTTCCCGGCCGGATCGCGCAGCGCCGACTGCGTCAGGTTGACGACCAGCCGCCGCCCGTCCCGGGTCCGCAGGGACGAACGATAGATCTTGATCGCCCCGTCGGGGAGGACGTCGCCGGAGACCGGGACCGCGGGGTCGCTGGCCAGGGTGAAGACGCCGGCGGGCATGACCTGCGACAGGGACTGGCCGAGGATCTGGCGGCGGCCGGCTCCGTAGAGCACCTCGAACGCACCGTTGACGTTCACCACCCGCCCGTCGGAGTCGGTGACCAGGATACCGACGCGGCTGCTCTCCAGAATGCTTTCGTTGAATTCGCGCAGAGCCTCGACTTCCAACACCTTCTCCTGGACCGCGCTGTACAGCCTCGCTCCCTCGAAGGCGACGGCGGCGTGCCGGCACAGGGAAATCAGCAGCTGCAGATCCTCGCTGGTGAGCGGCTCCCCGCCCCGCGGTGTCCCGGCACCCAGGACCGCCACGGTCTCTCCCTCGACCGTCATCGGCAGGAGATACTCCACGCCCAGCGTGTCGAGCAGGAAGGCGCCGGTGTCCGTTTCGCCGGCCCCGGGGTGGTCCCGCAGCGACAGGTAGTCGACGTTGACGAGCATCCTCAGGAGCGGGTCTTCAGGATCGAGCGCCCGGGCCGGCGGGTCGCTGACCAGCCGGCGCCCGAGAGGCTCCCGCACGAACACATGCGCGCCTTCCAGGTTGAAAGTCCTCTCGACCCGGCCGAGGAACTTCCCGCGCAGCGCCGGCAGGCTCAGCTCGCGATTGAGCGCATCACTGAACTCGTTCAGGGTGCGGCGGTAGTCGTACCGCTCGCGGTAGAAGAATTGATCGACCACGCTCTTCAGCCGCCTGTGGATCCGCGGGTAGAAGATCGCCATCAAGAACGTCGCCAGGATGAGGGCCAGGTTGAGCCCGCGCGGGGTGATCTCACCCGTGGCCCGGTCCATGACCACATAGCAGGCGGCGTAAGTCGCGCCCGCGGTCAAGAGCAGGCCGATCGCCACGATGCCTCGCTTGAGGAAGATATCCAGATCCAGGAGGCGGTAACGGACGATCGCCGCGGCGAAGGCCAGCGGGATCACCGCCATCGGCAGCAGTGACAGATCGCTCCAGCCCCCGATGCGGATGTTGAGAGAGTGTGGCACCAGGTAGAACACCGCCGCCGGCAGGAAACCGACCAAGCTCCCCCAGGCCATCCACTTGAGCTGCCAGCGTGTCTGCAGCCGGGTAGCGTACATGTAGGATCGGACCGCCTTGGCGATCCCGGCGATCACGAACAGGGCGATATAGACCTCCTCGAGGCGCTCCTTGAGGCGGATGACGGCCAGGGGGTCGGCGAAGCGGTAGATCTGCTTGAAAGGGACCAGATAGAGATTGTAGGCGAGCAGGAGGATCCCCGGGACATAGAAGGCCGCGCGGCGGAACCTCCTGAGGCTTGAACCGCGGTCCTCGTCGGCGAGGGTCCAGTTGATGTGCAGGAACAGCGCGGGCGCGATGAGCCATCCGGCCAGGTCGCCCCAGTAGCCGGACCAGTCGAGCCAGCCTCCCTGCCCGGTGCTTTTCAGGACGAGCACGAGGAACATCGCCTGGCAAAGGAGCGCGAACGGGATGGCCGCACGGGCCCGCGTGGCCCGCATCCATACGACCACTCCGACGCCCAGGAAGGTCAACCCGACGAGCGTGATGTAATAGTAGACGGGGGTCCCGCCACCCACCCAGTTCGGGCGGATCGGGAAGATCGCGGTCTCGCCGTCGCGCTCGACTCCGTAGGAAAGCGCCGTCCCTCTCGGGACGTTGTAGGGCGCGTCTTCCGCATCGACTGCCGAGGCCATCAGGCGCCCGTCGATCGACCGCAGCCGGTCGCCCGGACGAAGCCCGCCTTTCCACGCCGGGGTCCTGGGGATGACGGCGTCGGCCGTGACGCCGCGTGACGAATCGACCCATTCGACCCCGGTCTCCGGAGCAACCTGGGTGACCTGGTTGTAGAAGTAGACGGCGCCCCAAGCGAGAAACAGTGCCGAGACGGCGATCGCCAGAGTCTTCCGCATGTCAGAAGGATACGTCGACGCCGCCGGTGAGCCGCGACGTGACGCCGGAACCGGGCACGGCCGGGCCGTCGAGAGAAGCGTAGAGGAGACCCTGGTAGGCCATCAGGACTCTCCAGCGCGCGTTGAATGCGGCCACCCAGGGAAGGTCCTGAAGGACCGCCAGGTCGAGGCGGCGATAGGCGACCGCGCCGGCGCCGCCGGCGGCGTCCGCCTCGGTCTCCCCCATGACCTTGCGGTAATCGATGCGCAACTCCGTGTCGGTTGGCTCGAACAGCGCCCGCAGACTCGTCAGGTAATAGCGCGCCTCGCCGGTCTTGAGTCCCTGCCATGGGGCCTCGTCGACGGCGGGGGTCAGCCGTCCTTCAACCCGGCCGATGCTTCCCGCGAAACTTCCCCGTACGAGACCGAATCCGCGCCGCAGCTCGATGTCCATTTCATGCCGGCCGGCTCCCGCGTCGGAGAGCACCAGCATCCCGCGATCGGTCAATCCGGGAGCGGCCGGAGGCACCTCCTCCCCGGCGACCTCCTGGAACGGCATGTACGAGACCGTCGCGACGAACTGCAGACGATCCTCGGGACGGCGCTCGACGGCGATCTCGTAACCCAGGCGGGCCGCATCGACGCGCGCCTCGCCGCTCCGCTCGCCTCGCATCCCCGGCGCCGGCCCGTCATCGACCCGGTACAGGACGGTCGAATGCAACAGGAGATCCCCCGATCCTGGGATGGCGCGCGTCAGACCCAGCCGCGGCACGAGGTAGGCTCCTCCCGTGGAAAGGTCGCTGTGATAACCGAGACCGCAGTTCAGCACGTACCCCTCCGCCAGGCGCCAGTCGTCGTGGCCGAACAGGCTCATGGCCTTTCCCCTCTCACCGTCTTCCAGGGAGGTCCATCCCGGGTCGACGCGCGACAAGAGCGCACCGCCGTCTGCCAGCTCATGCAGGTACGAGCGCACATGCACCCCGACTCCCACGTCGTGTTGGTCCGTCTTGAACGCCACGCCGGCGGCCGCACCGAGGGAGCGATCCACCAGGCCGTTGCGCGCGGAGTCCCCGACAGGGAGCTCGGGTGCCGGGCCCAGCTCAGGAAACGGCTGACGAACGCCGGCCCCCAGGTAGGTGCCGGCCACATAAAACAGTGCGCTCTCGCTCAGCTTCCGATCCTAGCGGGCCAGGGCTCCAGCCGAATTCTGATCCTGCCCGATCGCCTCGTCCGTCCCGATCGCGTCAAGCAGGTACCGGCTCTCGTCGTATCGGAGCCGGGCCTGCAATCCATCCCCCGAACGCAACCGGTAGTCGAGGGCGAGTCCGAGCCCCGACGATCGGCGCGCCCGCCTGATCTCATGGTCGCCGTCGATCATCGCCTGGATGCGATCGGTCGCGCCGTCAAACCACCACGAACCCTGCTCACCGACACCGCCTCGCAGGTCCAGACGCGTGGATCGACTCGAGGAGCCGCCCGGCCCCGGATCCTCGCCGCCCAGGAGGTTTGTGCCGCCGAGGTCCTGCCGGAACTCTCCCTCGATCGTCGGCCATCGTGTCGCCAGCGTCACCCTGCGAGCTTCATGGGCGGCGGGATCCGGCGCAGGCTCTCCCGTCTCGACAAGTCCCCCGATGGTCGCCTCACGGTCGCGCAGCACGTCCCCCCCGGAATGCCGCAGAATCCAGCCGAGATCGCGGTCACGGGCGGCCATCTCTTCCTCCAGTCCGGCAGGTGCTCGGTCCGCGGCGGTCATTCTGAGCTCGACAAGGTTGCGGGCCTGCAGATTCACCTCGCTCACGGAGACCTCGTAACCGGCCTTGAACGCCGCGATGGAGTAACGGCCCACCGGCAGGAGCGCAGAGAACGATCCGTCCGCTGCGCTCTTCACAACCCGGCCGGCGCCGTCGGCCGGAACGTCGCGCATCCTCGCCTGGGCGACCGTCGCGTAGCGCGGGCGCCCGACCGGGGTCAGAAAAAT
>QHXY01000069.1 GCA_003223145.1 Acidobacteriota bacterium | reverse complement strand
GAGGCATTCACGCACTCGAGCACGCCCTGATCTCCCTGTTCCCTCTGCTCGCCATCTGCGATCGGGGGGACATCGGCGGTATCTCCTATCCGTTGCACGCGCAGATCGGCCGCTCCGCCATCTTCATCTACGACGGCTATCCCGGGGGTTGCGGCCTGGCGGCCAAGGGATTCGAGGGTCTCGCCGGGCTGCTGCGACGGACCACCGAGCTCCTGCGCGGCTGCCCGTGCGTCTCGGGCTGCCCGTCCTGTGTCCAGTCGCCGAAGTGCGGCAACGGCAACAACCCGCTCGACAAGGACGCGGCCCTCTGGATCGCGGAGGCCCTGCTGGACGGCCGCGCCGAGGGCGAGCCGCCGCGCCGCGCGACGACCTTCCTCCCGGCGCCCCGCGCGCAGAAGCCCGTGTCAAGGGCGGAAGTCCCCGCGCCCCCGCCGCCACCGCGGCTCATGGGTGGGGGCTACGAGCACGAGCCCGTGCCGACCCCGGTCCGGCGCGCGTCCTCGGGACTGGCGCCGGCGGGCGAGCTGACGCTCATTCTCGACGTCGAGACGCAGAGGAGCGCGGAGGAGGTCGGCGGGTGGCAGAACATCCCCGACATGAAACTGGCGCTGGCGGTCACGTACAACCAAGTCACCTCCGAGTTCAAGACGCACTACGAGAAGGACGTCGATCGGCTTCTGCTCGACCTGGCGATGGCCGACCGGGTCATCGGTTACAACATCGATCGATTCGACATCCCCGTCCTGAAGGGATACACGCCGTGGGACCTGTCGCGCATCCGCACCTTCGACATACTCGCCGACATTTACCGCAAGCTCGGGTTCCGTCTGAAGCTGGGCGACCTGGCGCAGGCGACTCTGGGGGTCGGCAAGAGCTCCGACGGCCTGCAGTCGCTGCAGTGGTGGAAGGAAGGGCGCATCGACCTGATCGAGCAGTACTGTCGACACGACGTCGAGGTGACCCGCGATGTTTACCTGTTCGGGAAGCAGAACCGTTACGTCCTGTATCGCGACCGGGACGGCAAGCAGCTGCGCCTCCCCGTCGACTGGAAGTGAGCTCCGGGACCGCCGTTCTCCTTGATCCCTCCGAGGGAACGTGATAAAAACGCGCGCTTGCGTCGATCTCGCCCCCTCGAGAGCCGATCCCATTCAATGATCGACTGGGAGACCCAGGCATGACCCGCAGCGACTTGATCGAAGCGATTGCGCAGGAAACGGGTACCGACAGGCAGCAGGCCAAGGCCTTCCTCGAAGGCTTCACCCGCATCGTGGAGCGCGAGATGAAGAACGAGGGGGAGGTGCCCCTCGCCGGACTGGGCAAGTTCAAGGTCACGAAGCGCAAGGCCCGGGTCGGCCGCAATCCGATGACGGGGGAGTCGATCCATATTCCCGCCAAGACGGTGGCGAAGTTCACCGTCGCCAAGGCCTTGAAGGACGCCGTCAAGAAGTAGGAGATGTCGGGGCCGGGCGCCGAGAACCGCGGGCTCCTCCAGGAGATCTACCTGCAGGACCTGGTCCTGTCGCTGTACCGCGTCTACACGACCAGGCTCCGGGACGTGGAGGGCCGGCGTCTCATCGAAGACTACCTGAGCGCCGAGATCGACCGCGGCCGTCGGATCGAGCGCCGCCTCGCCGGCCGCCGCGTCGTGCCCTCCTCCGTGATGCGCGCCGTGTTCACCGCCGCAGGCAGGCTGTACGGAATCCTCACGTCGGTCCTCGGCACGCGTATCATGCTGCGCATCACCCTGTCGGCCAGCCAGCGCGCCTCGAAGCGGGCCTGCGCCCTGCTCGGCCGGCCCTCCGACCCGGAAATCGTCTACCTCTCCACGCTCAGGGCCCGCAACGAAGGAGAGCTGCTTGACGCCTTGCGCCAGCATCTGATTGACACGGCGCCGCGCCGCGGTTAGCCGGGTCGGGCCTCCGGTGCCCTCAGGCAGCCCCGACGAGCGTGCCCACCGTGGAGCTCCCGGCCACGTCGGTGATCCCGACGTCCAGGAGGCGGTTCATCAGCCGGGTCGGGTCGCGTCCTTCGAGGTCACACCCCAGATCGATGAAGTTGTCGGTCAGGGCCCGCAGGCGCCCGTCCGACCGGATCTGACGCAACGTGAGGGCCGTCCTCACTTTCCCGACGAACGAATGCCGGAAACGCAGGGACAGATCCTCCCCGAGCCGTCGCAGGCGGGCGCTCCGCCCCTTGACGATCGTCGCGTCGACGTGCCCGGGAAACGACGCGGCCGACGTGCCGGGGCGCGGCGAGTAGGAGAACACGTGCAGGTAGTTGAGCGGCGACGACTCGATGAAGCGGCGGGTCGCCTCGAACTCGTCGTCGGTCTCACCCGGGAAGCCCACGATGACGTCGGCGCCGAGAGCGATGCCGGGGACGTCGCGCCGCAGGGTGTCCACGACACGCGCATAGTCGGCCGTGCGGTACGGCCGGCGCATACGTGCCAGCACCGCGTCACAGCCGCTTTGAAGCGGGATTTGCAGGTGCGGGGCGATGCGCCCGGAACAGCCGGCGAGCAACTCGACGAGCTCGGCGGTGACGGTTTTCGGCTCGAGTGAATTCAGCCGCAGGCGGCCAAGCCCTTCGATCTCGATCGCCCTCTTCAGAAGCTTGGACAGACTGAGCGGCGGGTCGAGGTCCCTGCCGTAGTCGCCGGTGTTCACACCGGTGAACACGATCTCGCGAAAGCCCGCCTCGACCAGCCGGCCGATCCGCGCGAGGACGATCTCCGGCGCCTCGCTTCGGCTGTTCCCGCGAACCGACGGGATGACGCAGTAGGAGCAGCGCAAGTCGCAGCCATCCTGCACCTTGAGGAGGGCGCGGGTGCGGTCGCCGGGGCCGAAATCCGGGTCGCAGCCTTCGGTCGCTCCGAAGCGTCCCAGATCGTTGGCCGGAGGAGCGGGATCGAACCCGAACGCCAGCGCGGCCAGGGCCGGCACCTCCTCCAGCTGCCGCGCACGGCGCGCAGACCGGCGGGTTCTCTCTCCGCGTAGCAGCCGGTCGCGATCACCACGGCGTTCGGGTTGGCTCCGCGCAGGCGCCGGAGAATCTGCCGCGCTTCGCGGTCGGCATTGGCAGTGACGGTACAGGTGTTGACGATGACCACATCGGCCGCGTCCTCCGTCGTCTCGTCCCCGACTTCCACAGCGCGCTTGAATCCCATGAGACGCAGCCGCCCCTCGAGGGCTGCCGAGTCAGCCTGGTTGAGCTTGCAGCCCAGAGTGACGATGCGATAGGTGGGCATGCTCACGACCCGTTCTTCATCCCCCCGGCCTTGAGGGCGCGGTTCTTTTCGATGACCTTCTCGGCGAGGCGCGTCTTGTAGGCCTGCAGTCGGCGGCGCAGGCGCGGGTCACCGGTCGCCAGGATCTGGGCGGCGAAGATCCCGGCGTTCATGGCGCCGGACTTGCCGATGGCCATGGTCGCGACCGGCACGCCTCCCGGCATCTGCACCGTCG
>QHXY01000068.1 GCA_003223145.1 Acidobacteriota bacterium | reverse complement strand
GTGCCGGGAGGGTGATTCTAACAGAGAGGCCGCGGGCCTGAGAGGCTTCGCGGAGGGTGGAAGGTCAGGCGGCGGAGTGCGGGGCGCGCGGCCGGATCGGCTCGGCGCACTCGCAGCGCCCGAGAAGGCGGTTGCAGGCGAAGCAGTAGCCGTTGCGGGCGAAGAAGTCGGCCATTTCTTCCTGCCACGCGTCGATGAAGCCCA
>QHXY01000063.1:17915-20047 GCA_003223145.1 Acidobacteriota bacterium | reverse complement strand
GATTCAAGTCTCTTCCCGATCGCCGGCCCGCGCTACGGCATCCGCGCGGCGTTCACGCTTCCCTTTCGCGTGCTTCCCGCGTGCGGTTCCGAGAGCATTGAGTTTCCACTGGCGACGTTCGAGTGCCTGGGGATCCGGCTGCCCGCGGCCGGCGGCGGCTACTTCCGGATCTCACCCTATCGGGCCTCCCGCGCCGCGATCGTGCGACTGAATCGGCGAGGCGGTGCCGCGACGTCGTATTTCCACCCCTACGAGCTGGACGCAGAAGAGATCCCGCGCTCCCCGCATACCATCCCCTGGAGCCTGCGCGTCTCCCAGGGATTGATGCGGAGCACCGTGGAAGGCAAGCTCAGACGGCTTCTGCGCGAGTTCTCCTGGTGCCCTGCCCGCGACCTGCTGGACCAGCGTGAAACCTTGACGGGGGGCCGGGTCCTGGACCTGACGGCTCTGCCGGGCCAACCCGCGCGCTGGGTTGAGAGCGGGGTAACGGCGCGATGATTCGAACGAACCGTCCGTCCGCGCCAGGATCTCCGTGAGCCGACTGTTCCCGCTCCCGGTTCTGATGTACCACGACCTGTCGGACGGCCGCGATCGTGTCGCCGACGAGCACCGGCCCTACGTCCTGTCCGTGGCGGCCTTCCGCGAACAAATGCGCGTGCTGGCGGAGGCCGGCCTCCATGGCACCCGCCTCGACGAGATCCTCGAACCGGGCAGCTCGGGACCTGTCCGAGATCACCCTTGCGTTCTCACCTTTGACGATGGACACGCAAGCAATTGCACTCTGGCGCTCCCCCTGCTGGTCGAGGCGGGCTTCCGTGCGACCTTCTTCGTGACCACCGGGTGGATCGGTCGGGCGCCTTACATGTCCTGGGGCCAAATCCGGGCCCTGGCCGCCGCCTGCATGGAGATCGGGTCGCACAGCATGACACACCGGCCGCCCGCGACGCTCACGTCCTCCGAGTTGCATGACGAGATGGCGGACTCCAGAAAATTGCTGGAGGACCATCTCGGGCGGGCGGTCGTCACGGCCTCCTCGCCCACCGGTTTCTTCAACCCGCGCCTGGCGCCCGTGGTCCGGGATATCGGCTACCGCGCTCTGTGCGTCGGTCGGGTCGCCCTCTGGACGGATCCCGCCGATCGTTTCGGCATTCCGCGTCTCCCCGTGAAGCGGAGGACGCCCCCGGCTGACTTCCGGCGGATGGTGCTCGGCGACCGATGGGTTGTCACCCGGTTGCGCGGCGCACAGATGGTGCGGAACGGCCTGAAGATGGCGCTGGGCGTCGATCGGTACACGCGTCTGCGCCAGGGGTTGCTGAGCTTCGCAGGTCGGCGGAGACGCTAGCCTGGATTGCTGCCCAGCGTTCCGGAGTTCCGCGGGCGCAGATTGGCGCCGGTGCCGTCCTCGGGGTCGCTCTTCTCGGCGCGCTGTCCGGCTGCTACCGGACGCGGGCGCCAGGCCAGTGACCCGAGGATCATGTTTGGGCGATGGCGGGTTTGTGGCTTTCGAACCCGCCCTCGCGATGACTTGCCTCCATGGCCTGTCTCCTGGTGTGAAAGCACCGATACTTTCGTCGCCGGCGGGACAGAGCGGGTCCGCGTCTGTGGGTACAGAGGCGATTGCGTATTGTGCTGAGCATCGCCTCAGCCGACAAAACAATGGGCGAGCGTTCGTCTCCCAACGCACCTGCTTTCCTCTGTGTCTTTCTCCTTGCGACATGGACAGCAAGACCGTACCCTATCTTCTGGAGTTGGCGATCTCCATGAGGGATGCGATCGCGTTACCCGAATCCTTGTGGTCCGTCCGGATGTGGTTCGCGAATCGAGTGATACCGCAATCACGCGGCCACTACGTAAGCCTCAGCTTGACCGCGTTCGGAACCACAGGAAACGGCATCCGGTCCTTAGGTCGACGCTCATGAATCGCATAATCGATCGCCGATCGCATGACTACCAGCTTTCTCTCTTGGCCGTACTGACCGTCTCGCTGATGTCTCGCCTCATCTTCTGGTCTCTCACTCACTACACGATTGAAGATTCACTTATCATCGGCCGCATGGTTCGCAATTTCGTCACGAGTGGCGAGCTCGCGTACAACATTGGCGAGCGCGTCTCGGCTTGCACATCCCCTCTTT
>QHXY01000063.1:0-17821 GCA_003223145.1 Acidobacteriota bacterium | reverse complement strand
AACCCTTTCGGGTCTGTACGCACTTCTCCCGCCGGTCATCGCCTCTTCGGTAGGAGGCATGGAGACGCCCGTATACACTCTCACGTGCTTTCTCGCACTCGAGCGTCTCGCGCGCGGGCGATTCCTCCCCGCGGTCGTCTGGAGCTCCATGGCAACCTTGGTGCGCCCCGACGGCGTCATCGTACTCCTTGTCGTTGGATTCTTCGTGGCAGGGAGATTGAGAGGTGACCTACGCGGGACGCTTCACTCCGTTTGGCCCATGTTCGTGCTAATCCCTACGGGTGTCACCCTGCACGCACTCTATTTCCACAGTCTTGCGCCCCATAGCGCGATAGCCAAGGCGGCGGCCTACCCTGTCGATCCTGTGGCGAATGTTTCGACCTATCTCGGTCGTATGTTTCTCACATGGAGAAGCGGACTCGTGATCTACGCTCTGTCGGTCCTGGGGATGACACGCCTGCGAGATCGATCACGTGAGCTCATGCCATTTGCGACCTGGTACGCGGTGTACCATGCTGCGTTTATGCTTCGTGCTCCGCTCTTCGACTGGTACCTGCACCCCCCGCTGGTCGTCTTGACATTGTTCGCTGCCCTTGGTCTGCTCGCGGCGCCAAGATGGGTTATTCGAAGAAGTCACGCGCATCTCGTGCGGGCGCAGATTTCGGCGGGTGCCGTCCTCCTGGTCGCGCTCCTCATCGCGCTCCCCGGCTACTACCGGGCGCGCAGGCGCGGGCAATGGTACGAGGACCACGTCCGGGCGAGAGCGGGGCTGTGGCTTTCGAGTCACGCGTCCTCGGGATCGCTGGTCTTCACCGAGTCTCTGGGCTATATCGGCTATCAGACGAGCCATCGCTTCGTCGATTGGCCCGGGCTGGTTTCAAGGGATGTGCCAACGCTCCTGAGGAGGAACAACGGTGAGGGCCGGACGAATTCCTTCGACTTGATCATCGCCCACTTTCACCCAGACTACCTCGCGTTGCGGGATTCCGAGTGGGGTGGCCTGTCCCCCAAAGTCAAAGCGCCGTATAAGCTATGCGCCGAATTTCCAACCCCGAGTCGGGACCTCGGCTCGACGTACCTCATCGCGGGCGTTATCTGTCCCTGACGGTCCATCGCTACCGAGCGCACACAGTCACGACGGGCAAGGCTCACCTATTGGTAAATCAGCGCGTCACGGACGAGGGCGTGAGTCTCATTAATCCGTCGCCTCACCTCGTGCCCATCGTCCCCTGACTCAAACCATCGACTCCTGGGCAATGGCTTTCTGTCCCTCCTCGTCAAACTGGTCCCGGCTATTGGTCGATCCTGAACATCGTCGGAGCTGTCGTCGAAGACGTGCCGATGCCGGCGATGCACGGTGACGGAGAGCTTGTTGAGATTGCCGGGTATACTGACGGCCTGTCTCTGCGGGCCACCGTGGGTACGATCATCCTGGCAGCGTTACCAATTGTCCTGGGCTTCCAGTGGCCCCTGACCGTGCTAGTGCTGAACATGCTCTATCAGTCCATGGGAAGATTCTGAGCATGCACCACGTGATCCGAAGAGCCCCCTTCCTCGTCTTTCTCTGCGCCATCGTCGTCACATGCGTCTTCCAGGCCATGTTCCCCAGAGATGCGCGGGACCGTCAGGGAAGTGACTATGCTTCCTACTACCATCCCACGGCGAACAGCCTTCTCGCGGGTGGAGGGTACTCGACACCGATCGGGTCGGTCCAGACTCGCATACCCCCCGGATACCCTTTGCTTCTGGCGGCGGCGCAGCTTCTGGGGCGCCCCGCTGGCATCGGCGACGAAGGGGCGGTCCGACTCCTGATGGTCTTGTCCATGGGGCTAGGGGCCGTCGTGATCTTTTTGATCGCCCGCATGATTTGGGGTCCCCGGTCAGCGCTCATCCCATCCGTCCTGTGGATGACATGCCCCTTTACGCAGTTTCTGACCCTTCAACTCAACAGCGACGTCCCGTTCATGCCGTCGTATTACGCGACCGTGGGGCTCTTTCTCCACGCCATCCTGAACGGTGCGGCTTCGCCCCTGGTCTTCTTTCTCACCGGACTCCTCGCCGGGGTGGTGATGCTCTTCCGGCCGATCGCGATCGGGCTCGGCGGAGTACTCGCCGTCCTCCTCGGGGTCGCTCTCAAAGGGCGTCCAGGCCACCTGCGCGTCATTCTTGCTGCCTGGATTCTCTTCGGCAACGCCGTCGCAGTGCTCCCTTGGGAAGCCTGGCTCTACGCCAAAACGGGACGATTCATCCTTCTCAGCGACGCCGGCTCTTCGACGCTGCGGGAAGGATGGATGTTTGGCGTCCGGACGGGGCAGCCGGAAGGTCGTCGGATCGTTGGCGAGGATGTAGGGGATCTGATGCGCGAGTTCGCCAGCGCGGAGAACGGCGGTTCGCCGAAGACGATTCTGCAGGTGCTCGCTCGGGAGACTCGCCGGCGCCCAGCTGCAGTCGTCAAGCTGGTGTATCTGAAGCTGGCCCGGTGCTGGTATGGAACCGACTCGCTTCGATTTGAGCCGCTGATCCTGCTCGTCCAGTCGCTCTACCTGCCGCTCCTGCTGTACGCCGGCTGGAGGTCGTGGCGCTCGGGCATTGCGGGGCGCCTCGCGACACTCTGCATCGGGTCCCAGATCGCTTGTTTTTGGGGGATGGCGTTCCTTGTAATCCCCCTGCTGCGCTACATGACTCCGGTCGAGGGGTTGGCGTTCGTCCTCCTGCCGGCCGTATTGCCGCAGTCGAGGCAGGTTGCCAGCGTTCCCAGGTCCTAGCGCAGCCGGCTTCTCCGCTTCAAGGGATCAACCATGTCCAGGAGTAGGACAAACCAAAATCCGACCCCCGTCAGCGGGTCGCGCAGCGACCACTCCTCGTAGAACAGGTCCCGTCCGATGAATCGGAAGAATGATGGGCGAGTCCGGAAGCGATCCTTTGACCGCAGGAACCAGACCAGGTCCGCTGGCAGATAGCGCAGAAAGATATCCAGGCTGTAGGCGCTTGTCTCCCGGGGAACCTCACCCATTGCCAGCCGGTATAGTTCGTAAGGGAAATCCAGACCCGCCTCAACGAGGACCCGGATAGTCCGCGTGAAGCGTGGATTGACTTCCATCAGCTTCGCCACGCCGTCTCGCGGGTCGACGATGAAGTCGCAATCTCCCATGCCATACCACCCTAGATGTCTGAGAATTCTCGCCCCCTGTTCCACGATCTCCGGCCGGCGCACGGTCTGATTCAATGTGCTTGAGCCGCCGGTGGGTGGATAATAGCGGAGCTTGGCATAGACCCCCCCGAGCTTCACGCGGCTCGACCGATCCAGGAGCAACTCGGCCTTGTACTGCATGCCCTCGTGCGGGATGAATTCCTGCACGATGCAGGGTCCGTAGCGGCTCCGGGTCGGGGGATACAAGCGACGCAGCTCGTCAGGTGAACGGGCGAACGAGATGCCCCGGGCGCCGTCGCTGACGCAGGGTTTCAGCACGGCGGGGTATGTTGCGTCCGCGGAGACGCTTTCGATCCCCCCGTCTTCCGGGTACCAGGTGAGGGGCGTCGGCACGCCGCACTCCGCCGCGGCCGTCATGGTCTGCGATTTGTCCCGGCAGGTCATGAAGACATCGAGGTCGACGATCGGAATGCTGGTGTGCGGCGCGAGATCCGGCTTGTGCTTCGACAGGAGATAGGTCGCCTGCTCTCCGCAGGCCAAGGTCACGGGATACTCGCCAGTCCGGACCTCCGCGATGAGCCACTCCACGAAACGATCCGAGCTCTTCACCGGATCGGGGCAGATGCGCCTGCGGGCGGGAAAACGCGACAGCATGCCGGCGCAGATCCTGCGATGCGACGCGACCGTGACCGCAACCGAACGTCGCACCAGAGACCAGATGATCGGGAGCGCCGGCGATTCCTCCACCCCCAGCAGAAGAACCCGCGGCGGCTTAGACGATCCCGACTTCATGCGATCCCGGAGTCATTGCGTTTTCCCCGCCGGTCAGTGCGAAACGAGAAACCACGTGAACAGCAGGATGCCCAAGGCGTAGAGAACGGCTGCCCCGGCCAGCACGCGCACCAGGCGCCTTGTGAGGAGCAGACCGCCCAGCGGACTTCCGAGGAGCGCCTGGCGGATCTCCTGGGTCCGGATCGATCCGAACAGCAGGGCCGGGATCCGCTTGAGGTTGCCCACCAGTCGGAGGACGACGGCCCGGCCGGGTTGCAGGGCCCTGGCGAAATCCTCCACCGACGTGTCCCGCTCGATCACGATGCGCGGCAGGGCGTAGAGGTTCGACCAACCATTGCTGCTGCCCTTGGCGTTGCAGCACACGGTTTCGTACCCCGCCGCACGCGCCAGCCTGCGGACCCGGAAACTGTGGCCGGATCGCGGCACGGCGAGGTGGCGCACCGGGCGAGCCAGGATCTCCCCAAGCCGGCGCCGCGACTCCATCAGCTCGTAACGCGCCGCATCGTCCTTTAGATCGGCGAGGACACAATGCGTCAGAGTATGCGACTCGATTGCCACATCCCCCTCGTCGAGCTCCCTCATCTGAGCCTCGCTCAGGAACCCGTCGATCCCTCGCACAAGGCCCACGGTCTCGGCGTCCGGCTCCGGAACCACGAAGATCGTCGCCTTCATTCCCTGCCCTTGCAGGACGGGCCATGCGAGCGCGTGGTTGCTCGCGTAGCCATCGTCGAAGGTGAGGACGACGGGGCGGTTGGGAAGGGGGACCCTGCCGCGGCGGATGTCGAGGAATTCGCCCATGCTGAGGGTGGTGTAACCGCGATCGCGAAGATGACGCATCTGGGCGGCAAAGGTGTCGTCATAGGACGCGTAAATCGGCTCGTGGTCGGGAACGCGGCCCGCCTCGACCTCCCGGCGTGCGATCAAGCGGTGGTACAGAAGGATCGGGATGCGATCCCCCCGGTACTCGAGGTACACAGAGCGCAGCACCTCCGCGAGCACTGCGGAGGGTATGAGGTAGAAGACGATCACACCGAGCGTCGTCATCATGACAGGTCCACTGACCGCAGCCTCAACGGGAAGGCACCCACCGCCTGATCCGCTCGCCGCGCAGATAGCGCAGGAATGATGTCAGATAGGCCAGATTGGTCAAGTTGAAGAAGACGAGGCCCGAAAGCCCCGATAGCGGGCGGCCGAGACGACCCAGGAGAAGTCCCAGGACGGTCAGGCCGTAGTAAGTCGCCTGGCCCGCGAGCATCCATCGATACACCAGATGCCTGTTCAAGAGCGCGATGTTCAGCACGAGAAGGAGCGGCAACGACGGCCCGACGCACCATCGAAGGAACTTATGCGAAAACGCCTGAAAACAGTACATGGGCGACCGGAGCAGCGGCAAACGGGGCAGCGAGTAGGCCAGGAACCTCCACGATCCCAGGGCGATGCGCAGGCGGGCACTGAACTCGTCCGGGACGCTGCTGCGCGATTCCTCCATGGAGACCGCCTCCTCCTCGAAAGTCGTTCGATAGCCCTGCATGGCCGCGTGCAGCGGATCCGCCATGTCCGTGAACGTGTCGAGAGGGCAGGGCCTGAAGACCGCCTTCCGGACCGCATGGATGGAGCCCGAGGCATTGAACCCCGACGCGAAAGCGGCTTCGGCCCTCCGCAGGACCAGTACGTAACGCTGGTACACCGCGAACCCGCGCGACATGAGGCTATCGTCGTGGCGATAGCCGACCCGTCCCGAGACGCAACCCACGCGCGGGTCGGCGAAAGCCGCCACCATCGTGGCCAGAGCGTTCGTACTCCACATCCCCGCCGCGTCGGAGAAGACCAGGATTTCACCGGAGGCCGCAGCCGCCGCATGATTGGTGAGGGCAGATTTCCCCATGCCTCCCTCGACGCGCAGCAGCCTCACGCCCTGGTCGGCAAAGCCGAGCACGATGTCATCGGTGCCGTCGGTGGAGCCGTCGGAGGCCACGATGATCTCCCGCCTGTCCCGCGGGTAATCCAGGGCGAGCGAGTTCTCAAGCTTCGCCCCGATGACAGCCTCCTCGTTGAAAGCCGAGATGATGAGGGAGACTGTCGGCCGGATCGGTTCCCGCACGAAGCGACGGCTCAGGAAACGGCTCAGCACAATGATCAGCGCGGGGTAGATGACCAGACTGTAGACCGCGGAAGCGAGAAGGATCCAGAACGCGATTTCGAGCGCCCTCACGCCGGGCCCCCGGCCGGTCCGACTGTCTTCCTCCCGCCGTCCGCTGGAGTCCTCCGTCGGCCTATGGTATAAGCGGGGCCTATGAATCGCGCGCCCACCGTGTTCATCGCCGGAGCCGTGCGCACGCCGATGGGCAAGTTCGGTGGGTCATTCGCCGCTCTTTCGGCGCCCGAACTCGGCGAGGTGGCCGCCCGCGCCGCGATGTCCCGCGCCGGTGTCTCACCCGACGCCATCGAAGAGACGATCATCGGTCACGCGCGGCCGGCGGGGGTCGGACCCAATCCGGCCCGTCAGATCGCCCACCGGGCGGGCATTCCGGATTCGTCCCCCGCGTACACGGTGAACATGGCGTGCGGGTCCGGTCTGCGGGCCATCCTGAGCGCCTATCAGAGCATCGTCGCGGGAGATCGACAGGTGGTGCTCGTCGGCGGGTCCGAGGCGATGAGCCGAGTTCCCTATCTACTTGAAGGGGCCCGTTTCGGCTATCGCATGGGCCACCAGCGCGTGATCGACGCCATGTATCGCGACGGCTTCCTCTGCCCCCTGTGCGGGCAGGTCATGGGAGAGACTGCCGAAACGCTGGCGGAAAAATATCACATCAGCCGCGCCGAGCAGGACGCTTACTCGGCCGAGACACAGCAACGGTGCGAGCGGGCCCGCAAAGACGGACGGTTCGCCGAGGAGATCGTCGAGGTCGCTGTCCGGGGACCGAAGGGGGAAGCCGTGGTTCGCGAAGACGAGCACCCGCGCGACGGCATCACCGCCGAGTCGCTGGCTAAGCTCCCGCCGGTCTTCAGGAAGAACGGCACGGTCACCGCCGGTTCGTCTTCCGGATTGGTGGACGGCGCCGCAGCTCTCATCGTGCTGTCCCAGGACGCCGCGCATCGACTCGGCGTCAAACCCCAGGCTCGCATCGTGGCCTACACCGCCGCGGGTGTGGATCCGGCCCTGATGGGGCTCGGGCCGGTCCCCGCCGTGAGACAGCTGTTCGAGAGGGTCCGACTGACGATGAAGGACATCGATCTGGTCGAGATCAACGAGGCTTTCGCGGCCCAGGTCCTCGCCTGCCACCGGGAGCTCGAATTCGACCTGTCGCGCGTCAACGTGAACGGCGGGGCGATCGCACTGGGCCATCCGATCGGCGCCACCGGGGCGCGCATCACGGTCACCCTCGTTCACGAGATGCGCCGCCGGCAGGCTCGCCGCGGCCTCGCCACCTTGTGCATCAGCGGCGGACAGGGAATCGCCCTGCTCCTCGAGAACTTATCCTGACGCGCGATGCGCCGCCCATTTCATCCCCTGGATCTGTTCGCGGTGGAGGAGCTCCTGTCCGATGAGGAGCGTCTGGTTCGGGACACCGTCCGCGGGTTCGTCACCGACCGGGTGCTGCCAATCATCGAGAAGCACTTCCGCGACGGGACCTTCCCCCGCCACCTGGTCCCCGAGATGGCTCGGCTGGGTCTTCTGGGCTCCAACCTTCACGGATATGGCTGCGCGGGGCTGAACAGCGTCGCCTACGGCTTGATCATGCAGGAACTGGAGCGCGGGGACAGCGGTCTGCGCTCGTTCGTGTCTGTGCAGGGGGCGCTGTGCATGTACCCGATACACGCCTTCGGCTCGGACGAGCAGAAAACAAGGTGGTTGCCGCGCATGGCCGCGGGCGAGGTCATCGGCTGCTTCGGGTTGACCGAGCCGGATGCCGGGAGTGATCCGGCCTCGATGAAGACACGGGCCGTGAGGCGCGGCCCCCATTACGTCATCGACGGCGCCAAGGCCTGGATCACCAACGGCTCGATCGCCGATGTCGTCGTGGCCTGGGCCCGCTGCGATGATGGGTCGATCCGCGGCTTTCTGGTCGAGCGTGATACGCCCGGCTTTTCAGCTCGGGACCATGAGGGCAAGTTCTCCCTGCGCGCCTCGGTCACCTCGGAGCTGGTCTTCCAGGAGTGCGCCGTGCCAGCCTCGAATCTTCTGCCCGGCACGACCGGTCTGAAATCCGCCCTCCTGTGCCTCAACCAGGCGCGCTACGGCATCGCCTGGGGAGGCCTTGGCTCGGCGCTGGCGGTGTACGACGAAGCCCTGGCGTACGCCAAAAACCGGATCGTCTTCGGAAAACCGGTCGCCTCTTTCCAGTTGCAGCAGGAAAAGCTGGTCTTCATGGCCAGCGAGATCACCAAGGGTCAGCTCCTGGCGCTTCGCCTGGGGCGGCTCAAGGACGAGGGAAAAGCCACCCCGGCGCAGATTTCCCTCGGCAAGAGGAACAATGTCTGGGTTGCCCGTGAGTGCGCGAGGCTGGCGCGTGAGATCCTCGGCGCGGTCGGTATCGCGGACGAGTTCCAGGCCGGCCGGCACATGGCAAACATCGAATCCGTGTATACCTACGAGGGCACGCACGACATCCAGACGTTGATCATCGGCGAGGCTATCACAGGGTACCCCGCCTTCTCCTGATCGTCCCGATGACCGGCCGCGACCGGCGACTCCTTCAGGGCGTCAGGTGCGCGGCTCCAGACTTGATCCGCTCCAGGGACATGAAGCGGTATCTGAACAGTACGGCAATCGCCTTGAGGCCGTCCCTCCAGCCAATCTTCTTGCCGCCGGCAACGCCGCGGGGCTCGTAATGTACGGGAACTTCCTGAATCGTGTAACCCAGGCGCAGAAGCTTGGCGGTGATCTCGGGCTCGAAATCGAAGCGATCCGATTCGATCCTGAAGCGCGACAGCACCTCGCGACGGCAGCATTTGTAGCAGGTTTCCATGTCGGTGACCACGGCCCCGTAGAGCACGTTGGTCAACGCGGTCAGGAACCGATTTGCCCAATAGGCGGCGGATGCGGGCTCGGCCCAGCCCGCCAGCAGCCGCGAGCCGTAGACGACATCCGCGTTCCCATTGAGAACCGGTGCGATCACCTTCAGGATATCCCGCGGGTCGAGCTCGAGATCGGCGTCCTGCACGATCACGACGCCGCCCGTCGCCTCCTGAAAGCCCCGGCGCAGGGCCGCGCCCTTGCCCTGGTTGGGCCGCTGAAAAATGACGCGCACGTCGGGAAGCTTGCTGACCTCGTTCTGAAGAATCTCGCTGGAACCGTCCCGCGACCCGTCGTCCACCACCAGGACCTCTTTCTCGATCGGCAGGTGGCAGACCCTTTCCACGATTTCTCGCACGGTGTCCTTCTCGTTAAAAACGGGAATGACGACGGAGACTTTCACTGTTACGGCCGCTGGGCCCGGATGTGATCGATGACGCTCTTGAGGATGTCGTCGAGCGTGGCTTTCGGGCGGAAGCCGACAAGCTTGCGGGCGCGCGACAAGTCGGGAACGCGACGCTGCATGTCCTCGAAGCCCGCCTCATAGGCCTTGTCGTAGGGTACGAACACGATCTTCGAGCGCGAATTCGTCATGGTCTTGATGCGCTTCGCCAGCTGGAGGATTGACACTTCCTCGCTCGACCCCAGATTGACGACCTTGCCCAACGAAGGCTTGCACTCAAGAAGATCGGTCATCGCGACGACCACCTCGGAGACCAGAGCGAAGCAGCGTGTCTGCCGCCCGGTCCCATAGACCGTCATATCGTCGCCGCGTATCGCCTGGGTCACGAGACTGGGAACCACCATGCCGTATTGTCCCGTCTGGCGCGGCCCGACGGTGTTGAAGAGCCGCACGACGGTCGTCGGGACGGCCTTCTGCCTCCAGTAAGCCAGAGCGAGAAACTCGTCGATGGCCTTGGAGCAGGCGTAGGCCCAACGCGCCCTGTCCGTGGCCCCGAAAACCAGATCGGCGCCCTCACTGAATGGCCCACCTCCTGGGCCCTTGCCGTAAACCTCGGAGGTGGAGGCAACGATGACCCGACGCTTCTTCTTGGAGGAGAGCTTGAGGACCATCTCGGTGCCGTGGACATTGGTCTCGATCGTCCGCACAGGGTCTTCGACGATCAGTCGCACGCCCACGGCCGCGGCCAGGTGATACACCGCGTCGGACCAGTCGACCAGCTCGGCGAGAAGGGCCTTGTCGAAAATGGACCCAATCGTATAGGCGTAGCCGCGGCTGCCTTTCAAATGCTCGATATTCTTGATCGAACCTGTGGAGAGGTCGTCGACCGAATGGACGCTGTGACCTCGTTCCAGGAGCGCTTCCGAAAGGTGGGAACCTATGAACCCGGCGCCCCCGGTGACGAGGATGTTCATCGACGGCGAATACTACGCTGAGTCAGGGCGAAATCGCAAGCGCGCCTGGAATGGGACCGGGTGGGGAGATTGGCGGTCATCTCCACGAGCAACCGGCCGCGCTTGGCGCGCGCTGGGTCCAAAGCTGGCCAGCTGTACCAGCCGCGGTTATCACCCCTCGACCAGAAGAAGACCCCAGCCACTCCGCTCACGCTCCAGACGACCCGAGGATCCGTCGGGGAACATCTGAGCGTCCAATATCTCGACCCCTTCAGGCCGGATCCCCCTCACGGCATCGGCCAGCCGGGCCGTCCCCCGCGTCACGATCTCCTCCTCCCCGGCGCATAACACGGGGCGATCCGGAACCTGTGTCAGCGTCAGCGCACGCCGGTGGACGTGCGCGTAATAGTTGAGAGGGACGGAGGTCAGCCCTCCACCCAGAGAGTAGACCCGACCCCAGTCACGGCAGCGTGTCGTAGCCCACTCGAGACGGTTCGGGACCGCCGTTGTCTCGATCACGACGTCTGCACGCATCGAATCACCGGCGTCGTGTCCGCCCGGCTCCGAGGTTTGCACGACCCTGTAGCCGACCGCAGAAGCCACCGCGCAGGCGAGACGCGCAAGAAACCCATCACCGAGGATGAGGGCGCGTTCCCCGAGCTCGACGCCACCACGGCGGAATGCCAGAGCCAGCGACAGGGCAGGCGGCAGGACGCTGCACACTTCGGGGCGATCGGGCCCCGTTCTCAACTCAAATCGCCCCGCGACGTCGGGCCAGCCCCAGGAGATGGCTCCCCCCGGGGCTTCCCAGGCCACCCCGACGAGCGCCACGCGCCGGGTCGGGTCCTCGGGCTCCTCCCAGCGCACGAGCGCCGCGCGCAGCCGGCACTCGGGGCCGGAGATCCCCTCGTGCCGAATCCTCACGACATCCCGGGTACTCGTGATCTCAGCGATTCGGGACCACATCGGCCGGCCATTCGGGTGCGGTGGGAATACTCAAGGGCGCCTGCCGTTCCGCCGAACGATAGGCGGCATCGATGAGAAGTTGCACGGCCAGCGATTCCTCGGGAGGAACCGGATTCGCGGCGGCGCCGAGGACGGCAGCGGCAAAGGCGCGAACGAAGTCGCGCCTCGCCCCGCGCTCCGCCCCGCGGGGAAGGTGGCTCCACTCGTTGGGCGACCCCAGCGCATTCCGCCGCAGGGACAGGAAGCGTGGCGGTTCGTCAAGGGCGATCGGACCGTCCGCCCCCCAGATCTCGAAGACGCGATGGCCTCCTCCGGGCGCACACGTGCTCGCGTCCATGGAGACGATCGCGCCTCCCGTCATTCGTATCGTCAGCGCCACCAGATCTTCGACGTCTCCCGGAGCAGCGAATCGATCGCTTTCGCAGTAGATGCGATCCGGTCGGAGTCCCGTGATAAAAAGGAGCGCGTCGAGGTGGTGACAAAGGTTCATCAGCAGAACTCCCCCGCCACTCGTCTCACGGCGTGTTCTCCAGCTCGAGCGGGACCGCCCGCTGCTGCCGCCGAACCAATAGGAAATCTCCCGGTAGATGTGCTCGGCGATCTTCGCACCGTGGATGCGGCCCACCGCGCCCTCGCGCACCAAGCCCTTCGCAGCTAGCACCTCCGGGAGATACCGCATCGGATAACAAGTGGACAACACCACCCCCGCCGCGCGCGCCCCTTCGATCATGGTGGCCGCCTCGGGCGCGTCGCGCGCGATCGGCTTCTCGACGAGCACGTGTTTGCCCGCCGCCACGGCCTGCAGGCACAGGGGCGCGTGCAGGTGGTGCGGCGTGCAGATGAAGATGGAGTCCACCTGCGGATCGTCAAGGGCGGAAGCGATCCCGGAGGCGACCCTCCCACCCCACCGCCCGGCGAAATCCCGTGCCAGGTCCTCGCTGGTGTCGATCGCCCAACGTATTTCCGCCACACCCGCATCGGCCACGGCCTGGGCATTGCGAAGCGCGATTTCCCCGCAACCGACGAAGGCGATGCCCAGCCTCCGGGAGGGCCCGTTCGTTTTGGGGTGCATCGTCGCTCCTCGGGCGTTCCGCTGGCGACCGGATCTCGCCAGGCGCGGAATCCGGGCCGTCTGCCGTTCTCGCTGCGGGTCAGTCCGGAAGACGCTGACCGGCGGTCTGAATGTGGTCGTCCTGCTCCTCAAGTCGTCGGGCAGACGGTCCCAATCGAACACCGCGGCCCGCACCGGCGGCTCGCCGCGGCCCAAACGCCGGTAAAAGCGCCACGCCTCCCGGGGATCGATCCTCTCCACGGGGAGATCGAACGGCACCAGACGTCCCTCGGACACCCAGTCCATGTAAAGCCCGGCCTCGTCCCTGAAGGTCCATCGCCCCGGCAGGCTCTCCTTGTCCGCCCTCATCTGGGCGTGCGCACCCCGAATTTCGATCGGCATGGCCCCGGCGTTCCCCTGCGGCAGAGGCGGCGAGACACCCCGAGAACTGCCGATGAGGACGATCCGGGCTCCGGGCGCAGCCATTCGTGCTGCGTCCGCCAAGGCGTCCGGATTGCCCGAGACATCCAGAATGATCTCGTGGAGAGCCTCCGCGGGTGTGTCGCTCTTCCCCGGGCCTTCCCCCCTTCCGCGGATCGACACCGTGGCCGGCCCCGCGAGCGACGCCACGCGGGACGTAAGGATACCAAGGACGCCCCTGCCGAGGACAGCGACCCGGTCGCCGAAGCGCAGCCCCGCCTTCCGTACGCCCTGCAGCGCGATGACGCCCAGCGTCACAAACGCGGCCTCGATGTCGCCCACATTCGTCGTAACCGGGATGAGACGATCGGCCCTGACATTGGCGACGCTCATGTGCGGGATCTGCCCTGCGACTCGGTCTCCGGGCCGGAAGGGAGTTACACCCGGGCCGACTTCGATGACGGTTCCGATGGCGGAATATCCCGGGGTATAGGGATGACTCACATGGGTGTTGGGGAGTCGGCTGTAAAGGGCCCGCTCCGTCCCGGGACTCACGGCGGAAAATCTCGACCTGACCAGAACGTCTCCTGGTCCCGGCCCCAGAATCTCGACCGGTTCGAGCCGCACCCAGCCCGACGCGTGGCAGACAACTCGCACGCCCCGCCAGACGCCTCGTCGCTTCGCAGCGGCGCGCAGGCGCGCGATCCCCCATTCCAGGATGAGGCGCTTCTGAAGAGGCATTCGCGGGAGGTCCCGAGTATCTTCCCGGGCGAAAGTTACGCTATACTCCCAGTGTTTGCAAGTACTTTGGACCCCACCGCAGTCTCGGACCGGCACGCCGGGAAACCGATTCAGGTCGTCTTACACGCGTATGATTTCGCATCCCAGGGGACGCAACATCCTGTTGACGACATGTCTGATCCATCCTCTCTTCGACCCGGCACCTGCCGCCTGCTGCGCATCCTTCACTCCCCCCAGCAGGCGTAGCGTGCGTTCGATTTCCTCGGCGCTCATGTCGTTGATCCAGGGGTACGTGGAAATCCGGACGGGCGCGCCCTTCATGGCAATGAGAGTAATGCGATCACTTGGTTTGAGTGGTTCCAGCGGCGCATGGCACTCGAATACTGAACTGAATCCTGTTGCGATCAAGAGCTCGATCAGTGATTTCTTAGTCAACCAGAAACTCAGCGTGTTATCTATGGAAGCCAGGAGCCTGGTCCGGCGGACCGATTCGAGATCCCGGTCGGCGTGCTCCCGATACATGCTTCCCGTGTAAACATGCCCATTGTACGTCACCTCCTTCCAGGGAGTCAGGCAGACGTGCGTGTCGATGATCACCATCCGCCGACACATCGCATGAATGTTCTCCAGGACACGAAAGACGTCGGGGGCATCGAGGTGATAGAGAATCCCCAGGAAAAGAATCACGTCAAACTCGCCGTGCGACGACGCCTTGACCTCACGCACATCCTTCTGCTCGAAACGCACGCTGGTCAGCTGCAGACGCTCGGCGGCCCGGGCGCCCTCGCTCATTCGCTCGTTGCGCGCGTCCACGGCAAGCACCTCCGCGCCGCGTAGAGCGGTCTCGATGGCATAGACGCCCTCACCGCAAGCAAGATCGAGAATACGTAGCTTGCCCGCCTGAGATGAGACGAGATCGCAGAGGATCTGGGAAACCCGGCGGACCTTGACGGCGTTCGCCTTGCCGGCATATGCGACTGCACCCCCCTGCTCCAGGCCTTTGTTCTCGAACAGCTCCAGTGTCGCAGGATCGAGGTGGTGTTCGGCTTCACTTCCCATCGGATTCCCTCAACGAACACATGGGAATGCTTCTCTTCGCCCGCCCGACAGGTCGGAGAAGCATCGCGGTCCAGTCCTGTTTTGCGTCCGATCCCATTGCTGGCCGCGCTCCAAGTTGGGCACGAGCGTGGGCCACATCACCACCGGAGATGGGGACGAATGAAGGCGCCCCGATGGACCCGCGCACTGACCGGAATTATCTTCGGAAAGGAAAATGTCCTTCAAGGGCCGCACTTGTCCGCAGGTTGCTAAGTTACGCTATACTTCACTCGTTTGCAAGCGCTATTGGACTCCGCGTTGGCCCGCAACAAGAGGCCTCCGAGGCACTCCCGATCATGTGCGGCATTGCCGGGATGTTCCGGTACGGTTCCGATCGACCAATCGAAACGACCGTCCTGCGGGAAATGGCGTCGCGACTCCGCCATCGGGGCCCCGACGACGCAGGAACCCTCGTCTCCGGTCGCATGGCTTTCGTCCACACGCGTCTCAGCATCATCGACTTGTCACCCCTGGGGCATCAACCTTTCAGCGACGAGACCGGCCGTTACACTCTCGTTTACAACGGCGAGATCTACAACTATCTGGAGCTGCGCGCCTGGCTCGAAGGTCGGGGCCACAGCTTCCGGAGCCGGACCGACACCGAGGTGGTGCTGCGGGGATACGTGGAGATGGGATCCGCGATCGTCGAGCGGCTGCTCGGCATGTTCGCCTTCGCCCTTTGGGACGCCCGCGCCGAGACGATGTTCCTGGCGCGCGATCGGATCGGTGAGAAGCCCCTGTTGTACACGGACGTCGGCGGCTCTTTCACCTTTGCCTCGGAGATGCATGCCCTGCTCGCCGATCCCGGCGTGCCGCGGTCGATCGATGAGGTCGCCCTGGTCGCCTTCCTGGGCACGGGGAAGTGCGTTCCCTACCCACGCACCCCTTACGCGAGCGTGAAGAAGCTGCCCCCCGCCCACGCGATGACTGTGACACGCCATGGCGTGGTACTGCGGCGGTACTGGGCTCCCGACTTCAGCAAAAAGACGGACCTCCGCGAAGAAGCCGCGGTCGAGGCGCTCGACGACGTTCTCGGCAAAACAGTTTCCTCCATGATGATGAGCGACGTGCCGATCGGGCTTCTTCTGAGCGGCGGGGTCGACTCAAGCAGCATCGCCTTCAAGATGAGATCCTGCACGGAGAACATGCGTACGTTCGCGTGCGGCGGCTCGCCCGGGGACGAGGAATTTCTGCGGGCTCGAGCCGTGGCGAAGCGCCTGGGAACGCGTCACGCCGAACATATCTTCGCCCTGAGACCCGAGACCATGCTCAACGTCCTGGAGCACTTCGGCGAACCGATCGCGGAACCCTCGGTCATCTACCGCATGCAGATGTGCGAGTTCCTTCGCAGTCAGGGCGTCACCGTCATCCTGGGAGGGGACGGCGGCGACGAGGTCTTCGGGGGCTATTCTTACTATTCCCTTCTGCGGCGCTACCCGGGGATCAAGGGGGCCCTGGCGCGACTGTTCGGGAAGAGAAGCCCGTTGCGTCTGCTGCCGGGAATCAAGGAGCACCTGCAGCCGCGCGTGAGCCTTCACGGGAACCCGGTGCCTGTCGCGATCGCGGACGAACAGGTCAACAAAATGCGGGGAAACCTCGCCCGCCTGGGCTGCACGCATGCCGCCGCCGCGGCGGCAATTGAGGAAATGCGAAGCACCCTGACGGGCTGGCTCGCGGCGGCACGCGTGAGCGACTTGGTCGACGGGGCCCTGTTCGGCGACCTGATGGTTTCCCTGCACCACAACCATGTGATGATCCCGGACGCCGTCGGCATGTCTCAGAGCCTGGAATTCCGCTCCCCCTTCCTGGACGCGCGCGTGGTGGAGTTCGCCGCCTCTCTGCCCTCGACCTTCAAGGTGTCCCGCGACCCGCTGCACAACAAGACGATCGTGAAGCGACTGCTCGAACGGCACCTGCCGAGGGATCAGGTATACGCGCACAAGATCGGCTATGGCAACAACATCCGCATCCTCGAGAGAAACCCGGACTACTGGTCCTCGATCTATGCAGGGGTCCTGGAGAACGGGGCGCTCACACGAGCCGGCTTTGCGGAGCAAGACGCCTTGCGTCGTCTGGGGGATACACGATCCGCCGCGTCGCTGGGCGAGCAGATTGCGCGCCTGTCTGTCATGATGCTGGGACTGTGGCTGGACAGGTTGCAGGGAGCCGATCGTTTCACCCAATCCCTCGATGACAGCTTCCGAGCGCGAACCCACGTCCATTAAAGAATTGATCCCGGGGGACCAGCCGACTCCGAACAGCGGAGGCACCGGTGGTGCCGCGTCCGATCCCGGTCGAGGACAGCCGAGTGGCGCGCCACCGAGCGCCTTTCTTTCGGCGGTGGCAGTCTCGTTCACGCGGGCTCTCTTGATGGTTCTCACGCTTGTTTCGGGCGTGCTGTCGGCGGCTTACTTTGGCGCGGGTGTCTCCAAGGACTGTTATCTGGTCGCCCAGGCCCTTCCGTCCCTCCTCAGCACCGTGCTGATGAGCGGCGTCTACGGTCTTGTTCTGGTGGCCCTGACGGAGATTGGCCCGATCGAAGGCGTCGCGGGCCAGCTCCGAATTGTCGGGAGGGCGCTGCGCCAGTTGGGCCTTGTCCTGATCCCACTGTGCCTGGCCGCGACCTTGTTCCCCCGTCCCATCATCGCCCTGATGGCTCCCGGGTTTGGGGCGGACCTGCTGAAGCTGAGTGGCCGCCTGCTCCCTCTTACGATGTTCACGATGGTGGGAACGGTCGGGTTTGCCGTTTACCGGGCGCTCTGCAACTCGCGGCACAAATTCGCACTCCCCGGGTTCATCAACCTCTTGGTCGGAATCACGTCGATCGCGACGCTCATGCTTCTGGTCGGGCGCCTCGGCATTTTTGCCCAGGCGCTCGGGCAGCTTCTCGGGTCGCTTCTCTCCCTGGTCGTGATCGGGGTCGCGGTCGTTCTCCTGCTGAAGGACCCGCCGGGGTCCAGGCTGGGGCCGTCCGGGCCCACACCCCAACACAGCCGCGGAATGTGGAGGGACCTTCTGCCGATCAGCATCGGCGCCAACTTCGGGCAGGTCAACCTGCTTGTCGATAACGCCTTCGCGTCCTATCTTCCCGCCGGAAACATCACCAGGCTGGGGTTCGCTTCCGTGATCTTCAGCAACGCCGAGTATCTGACCATCTTCTCGCTCGCTGAAGTCGCGTTCGCCAGGTTCGCCGCAGCCGATCGGCGCGGCCCCGGGGCCCTGGAGGAGG
>QHXY01000335.1 GCA_003223145.1 Acidobacteriota bacterium | reverse complement strand
GCCGATCGCCCGCGCCCGGTTGAGGACGTTGCCCGACCCCATCTGGTCGGACACCAGGACGCGCGTCTCGTTGCCGACCTGCGCCGGGTCGATGTGCTCGTAGGCCCGGCTGGTCCTCTCGATGGCGCTGACGTGGATGCCCGCCTTGTGCGCGAAGGCGCTGCGGCCGACGAACGGCTGGTGGCTGTTCGGGGTGCGGTTCGCCACTTCGCCGACGTAGCGCGACGCGGCGGTGAGACGCGCCAGGGATCCAGGCGCCAGACAGCGCAGCCCGAGCTTCAGCTCGAGGTTGGGGACCACGGAGCAGAGATTGGCGTTGCCGCAGCGCTCCCCGTAGCCGTTCATCGTCCCCTGCACGTGCCGGGCGCCCGCCGCCACCGCCGCCAGGCTGTTCGCCGCGGCCAGCTCGCCGTCGTTGTGGGCGTGGATGCCGATCGGCAGGGCGTCGAGACGGGAGCGCGTCACCGTCACCGCCGCCCGTACCTGGTCCGGCAGCGCCCCGCCGTTGGTGTCGCACAGCACGATGCGATCGGCGCCGGCCTCCGCCGCGGCCAGGAGAGTCAGGAGAGCGTACTCGGGACGGGCGCGGTAGCCGTCGAAGAAGTGCTCGGCGTCGTAGATCACCTGGCGGCCGGACTCCTTCAGGAACCGCACGCTGTCGGAGATCATCGCCAGGTTCTCCTCGAGCGTCGTGCGCAGCGCCTCGCGCACGTGGTAGTCCCAGGCCTTGCCGAAAATCGTCACCCACGGCGTGCCGGCCGACAGGAGGGCCAGCAGGCCCTGGTCCGCCGCGGCGCGCGCGCGCACGCGACGCGTGCTTCCGAAGGCTACCAGACGCGCGGCGGCGAGCGGCTCGCGCGCCGCCCTGTCGAAGAACTCGAGGTCCTTCGGATTGGCGCCGGGCCACCCGCCTTCGACGAACGGCACGCCCAGCCGGCCGAGCGCGCGCAGGATCTTCAGCTTGTCCTCGACCGAGTAGGAGATCTCCTCCGACTGCGCTCCGTCCCGCAGCGTCGTGTCGTAGATCTCCACCGCCCCGGGCACGGCGTCCCCGTGGCGCCCGTCGTATTCGGGCACGGGGGCCGGGATCGGCTTCAGGACCTCAGGCATGGGAGAGCCACCGCATGTGGCGCGGATCGCGTCCGCGCACGCAGTCGAAGAACGCCCGTTGCAGGCGGGCGGTGACGCCGCTCTCCACGCACGCGATCGGGCGATCGTCGAGGGCGGCGACCGGCGTGACCTCGGCCGCGGTGCCGGTCAGGAAAACCTCGTCGGCGGCGAACAGCTCCTCCGGCCCGAACGGCCGCACGACCGCGGGGATGCCGAGGTCGGCCGCCAGGGTCAGGACCGAGTCGCGGGTGATCCCCGGCAGAATGTTGGACGAGTCGCCGTTGGTGACCAGAAGACCCCGGGTCGCGAAGAACACGTTCTCTCCCGTCGCCTCGGCCACCGTACCGTCGGCATTGAGCAGGATCGCCTCCGCCGCGCCGCGCGCGGCCGCCTCCTGGGCCGCCAGGATCGAGTTCATGTAGTGGCCGCAGCCTTTGACCGAGGGCGGCAGCATCGAGCGGTCGAACTTCCTCCAGGACGACAGAACGACCCTGACCCCACGCGCCACGCCCTCGTCGCCCAGGTAGGCCCCGAGCGGCCGCACCGCGATCAGGACCTCGGTCGGGCAGCGGCCGCTGGGCGTCAGGTGGATCGAGCCCTCGCCGAAGAAGGCGAGCGGCCGGATGTAGGCGTTGCCGATGCCGTTGCGGCGCACGGTCTCGAGCGTCGCCGCGCACAGGTCGGCCGCGGAGTGTCCGACGCTCAGTCCGTACACGCGCGCCGAAGCGAGCAGACGATCCACATGATCGCGCAGGCGGAACACCGCCGGGCCGGCGGCGGTCTCGTAGCAGCGGATCCCCTCGAACACGCCGCTGCCGTAGTGCAGGGCGTGGGTGAAATAGTGCATCCTGAGGCTCTCGGAGCGCACCAGGTCCCCGTTCACCCACACCCAGGGCGCGTGCTGCTCGCTCCCCGGATGCAGACGCGAGGTCAGGAGTGTCTCCGCCGCGACCGTCCCCTCGCCCGTCCGCTGCATCCGCTGCGCCTCGTCACCCATCAGTTCCTGCTCCTGTCCACCAGGCGTCCCTTGCCGAGCCACGGCATCATGCCGCGCAGCTTCTCGCCGACCCGCTCGATCAGGTGCTCCCTGCCCGCCGCCTCCAGCTTCTTGAAGTTCGGCTTGCCGGCCCTGTGCTCCGCCATCCACTCGTCGGCGAACGCGCCGGATTGGATATCGGCGAGCAGCTGGCGCATCACCCGGCGCGTCTCGCCGGTGATGATCCGCGGTCCGCGCGTCAGATCGCCGTACTCGGCGGTATTGCTCACCGAGTAGCGCATGGTCTGGATGCCGCCCTCGTAGATCAGATCGACGATCAGCTTCATCTCGTGCAGACACTCGAAGTACGCCATCTCCGGCGGGTAGCCCGCCTCGACGAGCGTCTCGAATCCGGCGGTGATCAGCGCCGACAGTCCGCCGCACAGGACGGCCTGCTCGCCGAACAGATCGGTCTCGGTTTCGTCCTTGAAGGTGGTCTCGATGACGCCGGCGCGCCCGCCGCCGAGCGCGCAGGCGTACGCCAGGGCGATCGCCTTCGTGTCCCGCGACGGATCCTGGTGCACCGCCAGGAGCATCGGCACGCCGGCCCCCCGGGTGAACTCATGGCGCAGGAGGTGCCCCGGGGCCTTGGGAGCGACCATGAACACGTTGACGTCCTTCGGCGGGACGATCTTCCGGAAATGGATCGAGAAGCCGTGCGCGACGGCGAGGTGCTTGCCGCGCGCCAGCCCCTGCGCGACCTCCCTCTCGTAGGTCTCGGGAGCCAGCTCGTCGGGGACGAGCATCATCACGACATCGCCCCAGGCCGCCGCCTCCGGCGTGTCCATGACGCGGACCCCGGCCGCCTCCGCCTTGGAACATCCGGAGGCCCTTTTACTTCACTGCCACAGCGCGATCAATCACTCAAGTCGTACCAAAAAAATAACTTATGGTGATCCTGAATCGCGGTTTCCTATTTAGACCGCGCTCTCCGCCTCCGGAACCACGAGAGACGCCGCCGCGCCCGGCGCCTCGCGTGCGGCGCCAATGCGCGGGATCGCCACCGGCCCCGTCCGCACGAGGTCGCGGATGCCCAGGGGGCTCAACAGCCCCAGCAGGGCGTCGACTTTCTCCTGACTGCCCGTGGTCTCCACGGTGATGGCGTCGGTCGAGATGTCGATGACCTTGGCGCGGAACACGCCGGCGAGGTTCAGCACCTCCTGGCGCTCGGCCGGCGTCCGGGTGCTGACGATCAGGAGGACCATCTCGCGCTCGACGTGCTGCACCTCGTTCAGGTCGACGACCTCGAGCACTCGGACCAGCTTGCCGACCTGCTTGAGGATCTGCTCCATGATCGCATCGCTGCCGCCCGTGGTGAGGATGATCCGCGAGAACGCCGGGTCCGCGGTCGGCGCGACGCACAGCGAGTCGATGTTGTAGCCGCGCCCCGAGAACAGCCCGACCACACGGCACAGCTCGCCGAAGCGGTTCTCCACCAGGATCGACAGGATGTGGCGCCCGCCGCCGCTGCCGCTCATGCCAGGTCCCTCGGCTCGGGCTCCTCCGACGGATCGTCCGGCGGATCGAGCACCATCTCCCGGAGCGACGCGCCCGCCGGCACCATCGGGTAGACGCTCTCCTCCTGGGAGACAATCATGTCCATCACCACCAGCCCCGGCGCGCTCAGCCCCTTCTCGAGCACCGGGCGCAGCTCCTCCGGCTTCGAGGCGCGCAGGCCCGTGGCGTGGTACGCCTCCGCCAGCCTGACGAAGTCGGGCAGCCACTCCAGACCGACCTCGCTGTAGGTGCGCGAGTAGAACAGCTCCTGCCACTGCCGCACCATGCCGAGGTAGTTGTTGTTGATGACCACGACCTTGACGTTGACCTTCTCCTGGACGGCGGTGGCCATCTCCTGGATGCACATCTGGAACGACCCGTCGCCGGTGACGCAGACGACGGTCCGGTCCGGGTGCGCCTTGGCGGCGCCGATGGCCGCTGGAAAGCCGTACCCCATCGTGCCGAGTCCCCCGGAGTTCAGCCACTGGCGCGGCCGCTTGAAGCCGTAGTACTGCGCCACCCACATCTGGTGCTGTCCCACGTCGGCGGTCACGATCGCCTCGCCGCGCGTCAGGCGGTGCAGCTCCTCGATGACCGCCTGCGGCATGATCACGCCACGGCGCCGCCTGTAGCGGTACGGGTGCTGCGCCGCCCAGGCGCGCAGCGTTCCCCACCACGTCACACGCGGCGGGGGCCCCTCCAGGCGCACCTCGCGGTCCAGGCAGTCGAGCATTTGCCGCAGCACCAGCCGCGCGTCGCCGACGATCCCGACCTCGACGGCGCGGTTCTTGTTGATTGACGAAGGATCGACGTCGACGTGGATGACCTGGGCGTCCGGCGCGAAGTCCTTCAGGCGGCCCGTCACCCGGTCGTCGAAGCGGCTGCCCAGGGCGATCAGGAGATCGGCGTGCGTCACGCCCATGTTGGCGGCGTACGTGCCGTGCATGCCGAGCATTCCCAGACACAGCGGGTGCGCGCTCGGGAAGCCGCCGAGGCCCATCAGGGTCGGCGTGACCGGCAGGTTCAGCCGCTCCGACAGCTCCAGCAGCTCGGCCGCCGCGCCGGCGTTGACGATCCCGCCACCGACGTACAGGACCGGCCGCTCCGCCGCGACCATCATCCCGACCGCCCGGCGCACCAGCCGCGGGTCGCCCCGGCCCGCCGCCCGGTAGGAGGGCAGGCTCACCGTCTCCGGGTAGACGAACCTCGTCTTCGCCGCGGTGACGTCTTTCGGCAGATCGATGACCACCGGGCCGGGGCGGCCGGTGCGCGCCAGGAAAAACGCCTCCTTCACCACGCGCGCCAGATCGCGCACGTCCTTGACCAGATAGTTGTATTTGGTGCAGGGTCGCGTGATGCCGACCACGTCCGCCTCCTGGAAGGCGTCATTGCCGATCAGGTGCGTCGGCACCTGGCCGGTGATGCAGACGATCGGCGTGGAGTCCATCAGCGCGTTGGTCAGACCGGTGACGCAGTTGGTGGCACCCGGCCCCGACGTCACCAGGACGACGCCGACCTGGCCGGTCGAGCGCGCGTACCCTTCGGCGGCGTGCACCGCGCCCTGCTCGTGGCGCACCAGCACGTGGGTGATCCGGTCGCGCGCCCGCGCCAGCTCGTCGTACACATGCAGGATGGCGCCGCCCGGGTAGCCGAAGATCGTGCTGACGCCCTCGCGCAGCAGGCTCTCGATCAGAATGGCGGCACCGCGCGTCTCGACCTCGGCCGCCGGCGCCGCCGGCGTGGTCGATGCCGGGACCGCCGGGGCCGGGCGCGGCGCCGGGGCCGCTTCCGCGATGGGGGCCGCCTTCATCCGGTTCGGTTCATTCATCGGCGCCACCCCGCCTCCGCTCACCGGACGCGCTCGCCCGGCGTGCCGCGATCGAGGGCCTCGCGCACCCTCCGTCCCATGTCGCGCGTCGAGATCGCCGTCTCGCCCGGGCGCGCCAGATCGGCCGTGCGGGCCCCCGCGTCCAGGACCTGCCCCACCGCCGTTTCGATCCGATCCGCCTCGGCGGGCAGGCCGAGCGAGTGGCGCAGGAGCATGGCCGCCGACAGGATCGCCCCCAGCGGGTTGGCGACGCCACGTCCGGCAATGTCCGGGGCCGAGCCGTGCACCGGCTCGTACAGCCCCGGTCCCTCGCCGAGGCTGGCGGACGGCAGCATGCCGATGCCGCCCGCCAGCATCGCCGCCTCGTCGCTGAGGATGTCGCCGAACAGGTTCTCCGTCAGGATCACGTCGAAGTCGTTCGGCCGCGCCACGAGCTGCATCGCGGCGTTGTCCACGTACAGGTGCTCGAGCCGCACGTCGGGATAGGCGCGCGCCGTCTCGTCCACCACGTCACGCCAGAGCTGGGAGACTTCCAGGATGTTCGCCTTGTCCACCGACGTCACTTTCTTCCTCCTGCGGCGCGCCGCCTCGAACGCCACCCGGGCGATCCGCGCGATCTCCGACGCGGAGTAGGCCATCGTGTTGCGCGCCCGCCGAGCGGCTCCTTCCCCTTCGACGCCGCGCGGCGTGCCGAAATACAGTCCGCCGGTCAGCTCCCGCACGATCAACAGGTCGGTGCCCCGGACGATGTCCGGCCGCAGCGGCGACGCCGCCTCGAGGGCCGGGTGGAGCCGCACCGGCCGCAGGTTCGCGAAGACCCCGAGACCCTTGCGCAGGCCCAGGAGCGCGCGCTCCGGCCGCTCGCCCCGCGGCAGCGCATCGAGCCGCGGGACGCCGACGGCCCCCAGCAGGACCGCGTCGGCCGCGCCCGCCGCCGCGAGCGTCTCCTCCGGCAGCGGCTCCCGGAAGCGCTCGATCGCCGCGCCGCCGACCGCGTGCTCCTCGAGCTCGATCGGCACCGCGGCGCGCCGGGAGACCGCCTGGAGGACCTGCGCCGCCTCGATCACGACCTCCGGACCGATGCCGTCCCCCGGCAGGAGGACGACCCGCCGCCGCAGCCCCTCAGGCACTCGACGCGCCCGTCGTCTGGCGGAGCACGTAGGGCAGAAGACCGCCGGCCTCGAGGACCTCCATGGCGAACGGGGTGAACGGCACGTACTTGAAGGTCTCCCCCTTCGTCAGGTTCCGCACCACCCCGTCCTTCAGATTCACCTCCACCAGATCGCCGGTGACCGTGCGGCCGACCGCTTCGCCGCACTCCACGACCAGGAAACCGTTGTTCAGGGCGTTGCGGTAGAAGACGCGGGAAAACGACCTGGCCACGACCGCCACGATGCCTGCGCCACGTAGGGCCCAGACGGCGTGCTCGCGCGACGAGCCGCGCCCGAAGTCCTCGCCCGCCAGCAGGATGTCCCCCGTCGCGACCCGGGACGCGAATTCCCCGTCGAGCCCGAGAAGCGGGCGCCGGCCCAGCTCGGCTTCGTCGTCGGTCGTCTGGTAGCGCGCCGGCAGAATGTCGTCGGCGGCGATGTGCGGTTCCGGATAGACGTGCGCCCTGCCTCTCATGACCCCGCCCCCGCCGTGGAGACCCGCGGCCGCACCGCCCCGCGGTTGTTCCTGCCGCCGGCGACCCCGGCGGGACACGCCCGCAAGGATCTCCCCCTCCGGCGGCAGAAAGAACCGCGGGCCGGGACCTTTCGCGTCACGCCCATCGCTTCGCGCCCTCCCCGAAAAAGTAAAGCGCAGGTGCCGCGGCCCGACTGGACTCGAGGCCGGACCGGCCTGCGCTATACGAGGTGAATCAGTCGAATCAAGCCTTCCGAGTCGACGACCCGCATCGGGCCGCCGACCGCATCTTCTCTTCCGGGCTGCGTCTCCTTCGCCGGCGCCGCCTGGATCTCCGCCCGGGCCCGATCAGCGGCCATGCCGGCGGCGGCGCGCGGCAGCGCCGAGGCGGTCTCGGCGGCGTCGAGGGTCCTGGCGAGACGCGAACCCTTGTTCACGGCGTGCAGGTAGGCCCGGGCGCTCGCGTCGACCACGTCCGTCGAAGCGGCCTTGCCGGTGAACGTGCGGCCGTCGAAATCGACATGCACCGACACCTCGCCGATGGCGTCGCGGCCGCGCGACACCGCGCGGATCGAGTAATCGAGCAGACGGCCCCGGAACCCGGTGATCTGATCGATGGCGGTGTAGGCGGCCGCCACCGGCCCGTCGCCGACGGCGCATGCCACCTTCTCGCGCCCCTCGGTCTCCAGGATCACCGTCGCCGTCGACGGCTTCTGGCTGCCGGCCGTCGCCTGCAGCATCTTCAGACGGAAGGTCTCGGGCACGTCGCGCATGCCGTCGTGCACGATGGCGATCAGGTCCTCGTCGAAGATCTCCTTCTTCTGATCCGCGATCTCGATGAACCGGGCGTACGCCCGGTCCAGGTCGGGTCGCGGCAGCGGGTAGCCCAGGTCGGCGAGCTTCTTGCCGAGGGCGTGCCGGCCCGAGTGCTTCCCGAGCACCAGCCGGTTCGTCTTGATGCCGACCGACTCGGGGGTCATGATCTCGTAGGTGCGCCTCTCCTTCAGCACCCCGTCCTGATGGATGCCGGCCTCGTGCGCGAAGGCGTTCTTCCCCACCACCGCCTTGTTCGCCTGCACGTGCATGCCGGTGATGCTCGACAGGAGCTGGCTGGCCTTGTAGATCTCGGTCGTCGCGACGGAGGTCGAGTACGGCAGGATGTCCCGCCGCACGTAGAACGACATGACGATCTCTTCCAGCGAGGCGTTGCCGGCCCGCTCGCCGATGCCGTTGACCGTGCACTCCACCTGGCGCGCGCCCGCCTCGACCGCGGCGACCGAGTTGGCCACGGCCAGCCCCAGGTCGTTGTGGCAGTGCACCGACAGGACGGCGTTCCGGATGCCGGGCACTCTTTCCTGCAGGACGCGGATGATGCGCGCGAACTCCGAGGGCACGGTGTAGCCGACCGTGTCGGGAATGTTGATGGTCGTGGCGCCGGCCTCGACCGCGGCGGCGACCACCCGGCAGAGAAAGTCGAGGTCGCTGCGGGTGGCGTCCTCGGCCGAGAACTCGACGTCGCCCGTGAGCGAGCGGGCCAGACGCACCGCTTCGACCGCCATGTCGAGGACTTCGCCGCGCGTCCTGCGCAGCTTGTGCTGGATGTGCAGGTCGGAGGTGGCGACGAAAGTGTGGAGGCGGGGCCGCGCGGCCGACTCGATGGCCCGCCAGGCGCGCTCGATGTCGTCCCGGGTCGTGCGCGCCAAGGCGGCGATCACCGGCCGCCTCACTTCGCGGGCCACGGCGTGCACCGCCCGGAAGTCGTCCTCGGAGGCCATCGGAAAGCCCGCCTCGACGACGTCCACCCCCAGCGCATCGAGCTGCCGGGCCATCCGGAGCTTCTCTTCCAGATTCATGCTGCAGCCGGGCGACTGCTCGCCGTCGCGCAGCGTCGTGTCGAAGATGATGATCCGCTCTGACACGGTGTCTCCCTACACCAGGACGCAGATGTTCTTATACGGGTCGATGTGCATGGTGTCAACCGATTTGACACGATTGGACGTCATGAGAACCACATTATGGAACGAAACAGCGTTCGCCTACATGACTCACTAAATAACACCGCTCGTGCTAGACTGTCAGGCACTATAGCAGACTGACCGACCGGTCGGACTGTCGATCGACACGGGCCCACTTCTGATAATACAGAACCACGATGTGCAACAAATGAACTCCGACGGGACTCGGGCCGCGCGACGGAGGTTGACAGCCCGCCGCACGCGTGGTAATTTTCCGGCGGCTTCATTGAGGAGGGCGAGCGCGCACTAAAATCACAATCGAGTTCTTCCATCTTATCGAGAGTGGGGGAGGGACAGGCCCGATGATCCCACGGCAACCGATCCCGGTACGGGATGGCCGGTGCCAACTCCGGCGGGGCTTCTGAGCCTCGACAGATGAGAGACGGAAGGCGAAGGAGTCGTTCCACCGAACCTCTTCGACGTCGTCTCGAAGAGGTTTTTTGTTGATGGGTGCAAACGTGAAGGACAAGACGGACATCCCGGCGCGCTACTCGCGCCAGATCCTGTTCGAGGAGATCGGACCGGAGGGGCAGGCGCGGCTGATGGATGCGCGTGTGGCGCTGGTCGGCTGCGGCGCCCTGGGCACGGTGCAGGCCTCCCTTCTGGTGCGGGCGGGCGTCGGGCATCTGCGCATCATCGACCGCGACTTCGTCGAGGAGAGCAACCTGCAGCGCCAGATCCTGTTCGACGAGGAGGACGTCCGCGCGATCCTGCCGAAGGCGGTCGCGGCGGAGAAGAAGCTGCGCGCCACCAATTCGCTGGTCGATGTCGAGGGGCTGGTGGAGGACCTCAACGCCTCGAGCATCGGACGGCTGCTCACGGGGTTCGATCTGGTCCTCGACGCCACCGACAACTTCGACGCGCGCTTCCTCCTCAACGACTACTGCGTGAAGACCGCCACACCGTGGATCTACGGGGCCTGCGTCGGATCGTACGGGCTGACCTTTCCGATTCTGCCGGGCGACACCGCCTGCCTGCGCTGCGTGTTCGAGAGCGCGCCGCCGCCCGGTCTCTCCCCCACCTGCGACACGGCCGGGGTGCTCGGGCCGATCGTCGGAGTGGTGGCGTCGCTGCAGGTGGCGGAGGCGCTGAAGATCCTGTCCGGCCGGCTCGAGCGGGTGAGCCGCCGGATCTCGGTCGTGGATGTCTGGGAGGGCCGCCAGAGCCAGATCGATCTGCCGGCGCGCGAGCCGGCGTGCCCGTGCTGCGGGAAACGGGAGTTCCCCTACCTCGAGGGCGCGCTCGGGTCGGACACCGCCACGCTGTGCGGCCGCAATGCCGTCCAGATCCGCAGGCGCGACGGCGTGAGGCTCGACCTCGACGAGGTGGCGCGGCGTCTCGGGCCGATCGGCACCGTCGAGAAGAACCGGTTCCTGCTGCGCGCCGACATCGACGCCTACCGGCTGACCGTGTTCGCGGACGGTCGCGCCATCGTCAGCGGGACCACCGACGCGGCGGTCGCCAAATCGCTCTACTCCCGCTACGTCGGAACGTGAGGACACAGCCCGTGCCGGAGACCCGAGGCCCGCGATGATCTACCTGGACAACGCCGCGACGTCCTTCCCCAAGCCCGAGCCCGTGTACCGCGGCATGGAGGACTTTGTGCGCGCCAGCGGCGCCAACCCCGGCCGCGGCGGCCACCGCCGTGCCGTCGAGGCCGAGGCCATGATCAACGACACGCGGCGCCTGCTGGCGCGCCTCCTCGGCTGCGCCCGGCCGGAGCGCATCGTCTTCGGGCACAACGCCACCGATGGCCTCAACATGGCGATCAAGGGCGTGCTGCGTCAGGGCGACCACGCCATCACCTCGGTCCTCGAGCACAACTCCGTGTCGCGCCCGCTCAACCGGATCGAGAAGGACGGCGTCATCACCCTGACTCGCCTGCCGGCCACCGCCGATCATCTGATCGATCCCGACGAGGTGGCGCGCGCCTTTCGGAACAACACCCGGCTGGTGGCGCTGACGCACGCCTCGAACGTCACCGGGACCATCCAGCCGATCGCCGCCATCGGCCGGATCGCTCGCGAGCGCGACGCCCTCCTCCTGGTCGACGCGGCGCAGAGCGCCGGCGTCGTGCCGATCGACTTCGACAACGACCGCGTCGATCTCCTGGCGTTCACCGGTCACAAGGGCCTGCTCGGCCCCACCGGAACCGGCGGGCTGGTGGTCGGCGAGCGCGTGACGGTGCGCCCCTGGCGCGAGGGTGGCACCGGGGGCGACTCGACCCGCCCGGTGCAGCCGGAGGAGTTCCCGCACCGCCTGGAGGGCGGCACGCCGAACGTGTTCGGCATCGCCGGTCTGCGCGAGGGCGCGCGCGTGCTCCTGAAGCGCGGCGTCGAGACGGTGCTGCCGCACGAGCGCGGCCTGATCAGGGTGTTCCTGACCTCGCTGAAGCGGCCGGAGCGCCTGTCGTGGTACGGGGCCGACCGCGTGATCGCCGACCGGAACGGCGAGGGGCGGGTGGGCCTGGTGAGCACCAACGTCGCCGGCTTCGCCCCGGCCGAGGTGGGCGCGATCCTGGACGAGCAGTTCGACATCGCGGTTCGCCCCGGCCTGCACTGCGCGCCCTACGCCCACCAGCACCTCGGCACCTTCCCGCAGGGGACGGTGCGGCTGAGCGTGGGGATTCTGACGACCGCCGACGACATGCGGCAGGCGGCGGTCGCCCTGGACGAGATCACCGCGTCGTGACCGGGACATCCTGAAAGGAAACCGATGAGCTACGTGAAGGGTCTCAGGTGCAGGGAGTGCCGGGCGGAGTCCTCGATCGCGCCGCGCTCGATCTGCGAGGAGTGCTTCGGCCCGCTCGAGGTCGCCTACGACTACGAGGCCCTGAGCCGGAGCTTCGGGCGGGACTCGGTCGCGGCGCGCCCGGGCTCGATGTGGCGCTACCGCGAGCTGCTCCCCGTGGAGGGCGGCGACATTCTGGGCCGCGAGGTCGGCTTCACTCCCCTGCTGCGCGCCGGCCGCCTGGCGGAGCGCCTGGGTCTCGACGAGCTGTACATCAAGAACGACGCGGTGAACTACCCGACGCTGTCGTTCAAGGACCGCGTCGTGTCGGTGGCGGTCACCAAGGCGCGCGAGTTCGGCATGACCACCGTCGGGTGCGCCTCGACCGGCAACCTCGCGAACGCCGTCGCCGCCCAGGGCGTGCGCCACGGCTTCGCCACCTGCATCCTCGTGCCGGAGGACCTGGAGACGGCGAAGATCCTCGGCACGACCGTGTACGGAGC